>JBJMHU010000154.1:0-13754 GCA_045807225.1 Ornithinibacter sp.
CGATGCAGGGGCTGTCGGTCGTGCCGCTGTTCGCCGGCTACGACGCCGACACCGGCATCGGCCGGATCTTCTCCTACGACGTCACCGGCGGCTGCTACGAGGAGCACGACCACCACAGCGTCGGGTCGGGCTCGCTGTTCGCCCGCGGCTCCCTCAAGAAGCTCTACCGGCGTGCCGGCACCCTCGACGACGCCGTGCGCACGGCGGTCGAGGCGCTCTACGACGCCGCTGACGACGACTCGGCCACCGGCGGGCCCGACGTGGGGCGTCGCATCTGGCCCACCATCGGGGTCGTGGACGCCGACGGGTCGCGGTTCGTGCCCGATGCCGAGATCGCGCCGGTGGTCGACGCCATCATCGCGGCCCGCGTCGACAACCCGGGAGGTGCCCGATGACCGCCGGGATGCCGTTCTACGTCTCGCCCGAGCAGCTGATGAAGGACCGGGCCGACTTCGCGCGCAAGGGAATCGCTCGCGGCCGGGCCATCGTGGTGCTTACCTACGACAACGGCATCGTGTTCATCGGTGAGAACCCCAGCCGGGCCCTGCACAAGGTGTCCGAGATCTACGACCGGATCGCCTTCGCGGCGGTGGGCAAGTACAACGAGTTCGAGAACCTGCGGGTGGCCGGCGTGCGCTACGCCGACCTGCGCGGCTACTCCTACGACCGCTCCGACGTCACGGCGCGGGGGCTGGCCAACGCCTACGCGCAGACCCTGGGCGCGGTGTTCACCCAGGAGTCCAAGCCCTACGAGGTCGAGATCGTCGTCGCCGAGGTCGGCGCGACGCCCGAGACCGACCAGGTCTACCGGCTCACCTACGACGGCTCGGTCGCCGACGAGCACGGGTTCGTGGCCATGGGCGGGGGAGCGGAGCAGATCGAGACCGGCCTGCAGGAGCGGTGGCGCGAGGGGCTGAACCTCTCCGAGGCGTTGCTGCTCGCCGTGGGCCTGCTCGGCGCCGACCCCGCCGGTGGCCCCGCCCGCGAGCTCGCGCCGGCCCAGCTCGAGGTGGCGGTGCTCGACCGCAACCGCCCGCGGCGCACCTTCCGCCGCATCACCGGGCAGCTGCTCGAGCGGCTGCTCAGCACCGACGACCCGACGCACGACGCCCCGCCCGCCGACGACGGGGCGGACGAGGAGGCCGACGGCGCGAAGGGATCGGTGCGCGACGCCACCACCAACCCGCAGACGCAGCGCCCCGCACAGGACGGTGCGGCCGAGTGAACACTCCCGGCGGCCGGCGCATCTTCGGGATCGAGAACGAGTACGGCATCACCTGCTCGACCGGTGGCCAGCGCACGCTCACGCCCGACGAGGTGGCGCGCTACCTCTTCCGCAAGGTCGTCGCCTGGGGCCGCTCGAGCAACGTGTTCCTCACCAACGGCTCCCGGCTCTACCTCGACGTCGGCTCGCACCCCGAGTACGCCACCGCCGAGTGCGACTCGCTGCGCCAGGTGGTCGCCCACGACAAGGCGGGCGAGCGGATCATCGAGGGGCTGGTCGTCGACGCCCAGCAGCGGCTGCGCGAGGACGGCGTCGCCGGCGACATCTACGTCTTCAAGAACAACACCGACTCCGCCGGCAACTCCTACGGCTGCCACGAGAACTACCTGGTCACCCGGGCTGGGGAGTTCGCCACCATCTCCGACACGCTGCTGCCCTTCCTCATCAGCCGGCAGATCACCTGCGGCGCCGGCAAGCTCGTCGCCACCTCCAAGGGCGCCACGTATGCCGTGAGCCAGCGCGCCGACCACATCTGGGAGGGCGTGTCGTCGGCCACCACCCGCAGCCGCCCGATCATCAACACCCGCGACGAGCCGCACGCCGATGCCGAGCACTACCGCCGGCTGCACGTCATCGTCGGCGACTCCAACATGAGCGAGTCGACCACGATGCTGAAGGTGGGCTCCTGCGACCTGGTGCTGCGGATGATCGAGGCGGGAGTGGTGATGCGCGACCTGACCCTGGAGAACCCGATCCGCGCCATCCGCGAGATCTCCCACGACCCGACGGGCCGGCGCACGGTGCGGCTGGCGAACGGCCGCCAGCTCAGTGCCCTCGACCTGCAGCGCGAGTACCACGCCAAGGCCGTGGCCTTCGTGGCCGGCGAGGGCTCCAGCGACCCGCTGCACGCCCGGGTGCTCGACCTGTGGGACCGCACCCTCACCGCGGTCGAGAACGCCGACCTGGCGCTCGTGGCCACCGAGATCGACTGGGTCATCAAGTACCGGCTGATCGAGGACTACGCCAGCAAGCACGGGCTCGACCTCGACCACCCCCGACTCGCGCAGATCGACCTCGCCTACCACGACATCGACCGCAGCCGCGGCCTGTTCTACCTGCTCCAGCGCCGTGGCCTGGTGGCCCGCGTCGTCAGCGACCCCGAGATCTTCGCGGCCAAGGTGCGCCCCCCCGACACCACCCGCGCGAAGCTGCGCGGCGACTTCATCCGGGCCGCCCAGGAACACCGCCGCGACTTCACCGTCGACTGGGTGCACCTCAAGCTCAACGACCAGGCGCAGCGGACGGTGCTGTGCAAGGACCCGTTCCTGGCGCAGGACCCGCGGGTCGATCGGCTCATCGAGGGCATGTCGGCCTGACGGCGGTGCCTTCGCCGGCAGGGGTCCGGGCGGTGGTGATGTGCGCCACCCGGTCAGCCTCCTCCCAGCCGATGATGCGGGAGTTCACATACGACGCCGTTATCGTGAGGGAGTTGTCGCGCTGCCTGACAGCCCCCCGATCCCCGAAGGTTCTCTCCCGTGTCACGTCGACTCACCACAGCCCTGTCCGCGACCGTCCTGGCGTCCGCGCTCGTCCTGAGCGCCTGCGGCGAAGAGGCTCCCACCAAGCCCACCTCGTCCGCCTCCAGCGCGGTCACCGTCAAGGGCAGCGACCCCGCCAAGGAGCCGACCGTCACGGTCAAGGCGCCGATGACGGTCACCAAGACCGGGTCCGACGTGGTGGTCGACGGCACCGGCCCGGTCGTGGGCCAGGACGACCTCATCTCGATCCAGGCGGTCATCCTCAACGGTCGCGACGGCAAGGTCGCGCACTCCACGTGGAAGACCGGCGCGGTCGGCCTCGACCTCGGCGCGCAGGACCTGTTCCCGTCGTTCAAGAGCCAGCTGGCCGGCAAGAAGATCGGGTCGCGGGTGGTCATCACCTCCACCCCCGCCGACGCGTTCGGTGACACCGGCAACGAGGCGATCGGCGTGAAGAAGGACGACCCGGTCGTCTTCGTGGTCGACCTCAAGGGGTCCACGAAGGCCCTCAAGGAAGCCACCGGCACCGCGGTGGCGCCCAAGGCCGGCCTGCCGACCGTCAAGATGACCGCCGGCAAGCCGGCCGTCATCACCGTTCCCAAGGGTGCCAAGGCGCCGGCCAAGACCATCGTCCAGCCGCTCATCCAGGGCACGGGCAACACGGTGGAGAAGGGCCAGACCGTGCGCGTGGCCTACACCGGCGCGCTCCTGAAGGACGGCACCGTGTTCGACTCCAGCGCCAGCCGCCCCGAGCAGCCCTACTTCGACTTCCCGATCGGTGCGCAGCAGGTCATCAAGGGCTGGGACAACGGTCTGCAGGGCCAGAAGGTCGGCAGCCGCGTGCTCATGGTCATCCCGCCGGCCGACGGCTACGGCGCCGCCGGGAGCCCGCCGAAGATCAAGGGCAACGAGAGCCTCGTCTTCGTCGTCGACATCCTCGCCGCCTTCTGACCGGTTCGTCCAGCACCGAGCACAGCCACCCCGTCACCCGAGAGGTTCCTGTCATGAGCAACGAGCCCACCCGTCCCGAGATCGACTTCCCCGGCGACGAGCCCCCCACCGAGCTGGTCATCGAGGACATCACCGTCGGTGACGGTCCGCTGGCCACCAAGGGCCACACCGTGCGTGCCCACTACGTGGGTGTGGCGCACTCCACCGGTGAGGAGTTCGACGCCTCCTGGAACCGCGGCGAGCCGCTCGAGTTCCGTCTCGGCGTCGGCATGGTCATCGCCGGCTGGGACCAGGGCATCGAGGGCATGCAGGTCGGTGGCCGTCGCCGGCTCACGATCCCGCCGCACCTCGGCTACGGCGACCGCGGCGCGGGCGGGGCGATCAAGCCCGGTGAGACGCTCATCTTCGTCGTCGACCTCATGGACGTGCGCTGAGCCCACCAGCGTGGGCACCCGCGGCGGCCGCCGCGACGAACGGGGCGGGGTCTGCATCCAGACCCCGCCCCATCGTCGTCAGGGCGACCGGGGAGGTGTGCAGGGCCTCGAGGAGCCCCTCGGCAGGCACCTCGACGACGGTCAGGGCCGCCCGTGCTCCGGCGACCAGCTCGGCGAGCTGGTCGCGCACCAGCGCGTCGAGCACGGGGTCGGGCAGCGTGGTGACCGGCACGTCGGCGGGGGTCAGCAGGGCGCGCCCGTAGGCCGTGCGGCTGTGGTGGCTGATGCCGCGGTGCCGCTCACGCCGGTCCGTCCCCGAGACGCGCAGCGCGGCGACGCCTCGCCCGCCGAGCACCTCGGTGGCGTGCAGCGCGTCGGCGCAGGCGACCCCCGAGTAACCCCACCGGGTGCCGGTGCCGACGTTGCCGGGCCCCTGGACGACCACTGCGACGTCGGCCCCCACCACGTGCCGCGCCGCCAGCAGCCCGGTGTGGGTCGTGACGGCCTCGTGGTCGCCGCCGAAGGCCTGCCCGACGGTCAGTGTGGCGCTGAGCCACCCGGCATCCGCCAGCCCCGCCACGGCACGGGAGAACGCCGCGGGCAGCGCCCCGCCGTCGGTCATGACGTACGCCACCGTCGCGGCGGGGTTCACCGCGCGGATGCCGGCCAGCACGGCGGGGAGGGCGGAGTGCAGGTCGGCGACCACCACCGGCATCCCGGCCAGGTCGTCGGCCTCGGCGAGGGCGCCGTGGTGCGGGCTGTCCTGCTCGTCGACGGCCAGCAGCATCTGCTGCATCGGGGTGTAGCGGGCCTTGACGATGTGGCCGGGGCCCGCCGGAGGGTCGGCGGGGAGGTGGTCGGGTCGGGCCACCACGAACGCGAGGCCGCCGGTGCCCAGGCCCTTGAGCAGGGCCGACGCGTTGAGCAGCACGCGCTCACCGGCACGCGGGGCACCCACCATCGCGGTGTAGGCGAGGGCACGCACCGGCATCCCGGGTGCGTCGTCGAGGACCACGGTGCACTCCACGGCTCCGGGCCAGTGGCGCACCAGCTCGCCCACCGTTCCCGCTCGCCACTGCATCACGGTCCGCAGCGTATCCGTCGGGTAGCGTCTGGCGGGTGAGCAGCGAGCCCGGCCCGGCGGCCCCGTCAGCGGCCCAGGTCAAGACCGAGCGGCTGCTCAACCTGGTGCTCGTGCTGCTCTACACCCGCCGCCCGCTCGCGAAGGCGCAGATCCGCCAGCTCGTGCCGCAGTACGGCCAGTCGGCCTCCACCGAGGCCTTCGAGCGCATGTTCGAGCGCGACAAGGACGAGCTGCGCGAGCTCGGCATCCCGCTGGTCACCGAGGACATCGACCCGCTGCACGAGGACGAGCCCGGCTACCGCATCCACCAGCGCGAGTACGCCCTGCCCGACATCTCGTTCGAGCCCGACGAGCTGGCGGTGCTCGGGCTGGCCAGCCGCACGTGGGCCCAGGCGTCGCTGGCCGGCCCGGCGGCGCAGGCCCTGCGCAAGCTGCGCGCCGCAGGAGTGGAGCGCGACGTCGACGCCCTCATCGGCATCGAGCCGCGGCTGCGCACCACCGAGCCCGCCTTCGACGCGGTCAAGGACGGCGTGCTGCGCCGGGTGCCCCTGCGCTTCTCCTACCGCCGGCCCGAGGCCGCGGAGGCGAGCGAGCGGCACGTCCACCCCTGGTCGCTGGTGTCGTGGCACGGCCGGTGGTACCTCAACGCGTTCGACGTCGACCGGGGCGCGGCCCGCGTCTTCCGGCTCTCGCGCATCGTCGGGGACGTGCGCACCGCGGGCCGCCCCGGGTCCTTCGAGGTGCCCGACGACCACGAGCCCGAGCTGATGGTGCAGCGGGTGGCCTCTCCCCCCACCCAGGCCAGCCCGGCCGTGCTGCGGGTGCGCCGGGGGAGTGGGCACAGCCTGCGCCGCCGGGCCCGCACCGTCGGTGAGGTCGACGGCACCTGGGACCTCGTCGACCTCGACTACGCCGACCTGGAGGACTTCGCCGAGGAACTCGCGGGCTACGGCGCCGACGTCGTCGTCGAGGCGCCGCCCGAGCTCGTCGACTCGGTGGTGCACCGGTTGCGAGGTGCCCTCGTGGCGCACGGGGGTGGGTGCTGATGGCCGGGTTCGGCTCGGAGACCGCGACCGCCCGGCTCGCGCGGCTGCTCACGATGGTGCCGTGGCTGGTCAACCGCCAGGGCATCGACCTGCAGCAGGCCGCCGACGACCTGGGGGTCAGCGTCGAGCAGCTCGAGGCCGACCTCAACCTGCTCTTCCTGTGCGGCTACGGGCAGATGCCCGACGAGCTGATCGAGGCCGACTGGGAGGAGGGCCGGGTCTTCGTCGGGAACGCCGACACCATCGCCCGCCCTTTGCGGCTGGGCGTCGACGAGGCGGTGACCCTGGTCGTCGGGCTGCGCGCCCTGCGCGAGGTGCCGGGCCTGGGCGAACGCGACGCCGTGGAGCGCGCCCTGGCCAAGCTCGAGGATGCCGCTGGTGCCGCCGCCGCTCCGGCCCGCCGGGTGCGCGCGGAGGTCGCCGACGGCGCCTCGCCCGAGCTGCTGGCTCTGGCGCGGCAGGCGATAGCCGACCACCGCCGGGTGCACCTGCGCTACCTGGTGCCCGCGCGCGACGAGGCCACCGAGCGTGACGTCGACCCGATGCGGGTGGTCGGCATGGACGGCAGCTGGTACCTCGAGGGGTGGTGCCACCGCGCCGAGGACACCCGGATGTTCCGGATGGACCGGGTCGAGGAGCTCACCCTGCTCGACGTGGACGGCACCCCGCCGGCCGGCGCGCGTGAACGCGACCTGTCCGAGGGCACGTTCCGGCCGGCACCCGACGACCTGGTCGTCACCCTTCGGCTGCTGCCCGGCGCCACCTGGGTGGCCGACTACTACCCGGTGGAGTCCATGCAGGACGTGCCGGCATCCGAGGGCGGGGGCCTGCTCGTGCGGATGCGCACCGCCGACACGGCGTGGCTGCGTCGGCTGGCGTGGCGGCTCGGGGGGCGCGGTACGGTGCTCGACCCGCCCGAGGTGGTGGCCGAGGTGCGTGACGGAGCGGGCGCCGCCCTGGCGGCCTACCCGGCATCCACGGCATCCACGGCATCCACGGCGTCCCCGGGCGGGAGCTGACGCCGTGCTGCCGTGGTGGGGGTGGGTGCTGATCTGGGCCGTCGTGCTGCTCGGGTCGGCGGCGTTCCTCGGCTGGCGGGCTCGGCTGGTGTGGAGCCGCACCACCGCCCTGGCGCGCGAGGTGCAGCGGGCCGGCCGGCTCGTGGCCGAGCTAGAGAGCCGCGCCGACCAGCTGCGCGACGTCGACCCCGCCGTCGTGGCGGTCACCCAGCCGGCTCACAGGATGCGGGCGCAGTATCGGGAGCAGCGGGCCTCGACCAAGGCGGCCCGCCGCGCACGCCGAACCCTACGGCTCCCGCCGTGGGCGCGCGTACACTGACGCGAGACCGCGCAGGCAGTCACGAAGGCTTTACGACATCACAGGAGATGGACCCATGGGCAGGATCGGACCCACCGAGATCATCATCGTCGCGGTGCTGATCATCGTCATCTTCGGCTGGAAGAAGCTCCCTGATGCCGCGCGCAGCCTCGGCCGCTCCGCACGGGTGTTCAAGTCCGAGGTCGACGAGATGAAGAAGGAGAACGACGCCTCGAAGTCCGAGGCGTCGACCACCACGGTCCGCAGCGAGCCGATCGAGCCGGCCGCCCCGGTCGACCGCACCGTGCCGACCACCGAGGGGAATGCCGTGCACGAGAACGCCCCGCGCACGGACAACCAGCCCGGCCCCGTGGCCTGACCCTCCTCGCACCCCGCCCGACTCCAGACCCCCATGGCTCGACTGCGCCGTCGTCCGCGCGACCCCGAGGGGCGGATGACCCTCGGTGAGCACTTCCGGGAGTTCCGGCGGCGCCTGTTCATCGCCGCGGCCTCCGTGCTGGTGGCGTCGATCGTGGCGGGCTTCTACTACAACCAGGTCTTCCAGTTCCTCAAGCAGCCCTTCGCGGACTACCAGGAGGCCAACCCGGACACCCTGATCTCGCTGAACTTCGGTGAGGCGACGTCGGCCCTGTCCAACCTGATCAGCCTGTCGATCTTCGTCGGGGTGGTGGTGTCGAGCCCGATCTGGCTCTACCAGCTGTGGGCGTTCATCGTGCCCGGGCTGACCCGCAAGGAGAAGCGGATCTCGCTGGCCTTCCTGGCCGCGACCATCCCGCTGTTCCTGCTCGGCTGCTTCCTCGGCTACGTCATCCTGCCGCAGTCGCTGTCGATCCTCTACGGCTTGAGCCCCGAGGGCACCTCGAACATCCAGCAGGTGTCGATGTACTTCTCGTTCGTCACCCGCTTCATCCTGGTGTTCGGCCTGGGGTTCCTCTTCCCGGTGGTGCTCGTCGGGCTCAACGCCGTCGGCGTGATGCCGGCCAGCCGGCTGATCAGGGGCTGGCGGGTGGCGGTCGTGCTGATCTTCGTCTTCGCCGCCGTCGCCACGCCGACGGCCGACCCGTTCACCATGTTCGTCTTCGCAGCCCCGCTCACCGCGCTCTACTTCGCGGCCTGGTTCGTGTGCCGCATCCTCGACAAGCGCAAGGAGAAGGCGCGGCCGG
The DNA here is from genome assembly GCA_045807225.1 of Ornithinibacter sp. Taxonomy (GTDB): domain Bacteria; phylum Actinomycetota; class Actinomycetes; order Actinomycetales; family Dermatophilaceae; genus Fodinibacter. Next base: position 8,780 of record JBJMHU010000154.1, read on the forward strand.
ACTGGCTCGACGTCGACGACAACGAGGCATCGCCCCTGTAGCGCAGGCGACTCAGAGGCCGGCGAGCACCTGGGCCACCACGATCTTGGCGATCATCGCGACCGGGTAGACCAGCGCGTAGGCGACGCCGATGCGGGTGTCGTAGCCGGTCTTGTCGTTGACGTAGGCCAGGATCGCCGGCTGGGTCTGGCTGCCCGCGATGGCGCCCGCCGTCTCGAGCCACGACATCCTGCGCAGCACGTGGATGCCGAGCAGCAGCAGGGCGCCGCCGGCGCAGGTGAGCACCAGACCGAGCACGGCCACGCGCCATCCGGCATCGGAGGCCAGGGCCGCGGAGATGTTCCGGCCGGCGCGCACCCCGGCGTAGGCGAGGAAGGTGACCATCCCCAGGGCGGAGAGCGACTGGGCGGCGCCGTGCGACATGGAGGTGATGACGGGGCCGACCCGACCGAGGCGGCCGAAGAGCAGACCGACCATCAGCGTGCCGGCGGCGGCGCCGATGGTGAACCCGCCACCGGGGGTGGGCACGTGCACCAGCCCGACGGCGATGCCCGCAGCCAGGCCCAGGGCGAGGCCGCCGACGTTGATGTCGGACATGCCCCGGTCGCTGTCGCCGAGGTAGGCACCGACCTCGGCCATCCGGTCGCGGGGGACGATGACCCGCAGCCGGTCGCCCATCGCGAGCACGAAGGTGCCGTGCGCGACGAGGTCGACATCACCGCGCCGCACGCGACTGACGGTGGCGCCGAACTTCTGGTCGAGGTCGAGCTCGGCGACGGTGTGCCCCACGAGCTCCTTGTTCGACAGCGTGACGCGGCGGAAGTCGAGCTCGTGGCGGTCCTCGACGATGTCGTGCGAGGAGACGTGGCCCAGGCGCTCGGCGACGTCGTCGAGCACGGCGCGCGGCCCGACGACGGTCACGAGGTCGTTGTGGCCGATCACCTCGGCCCCGGCAGGGACGATGGTCGGGTTCGCGGCGTGTGCGTGCTTGAGGCGGGAGACGCCGATCTGGCGGTCGTGCGCGTCGGCGAGCATCGACACGCTGATCGGCTCGTGCACCTCGACGCGCACGGTGACGTGGCCGATCTCCTCGCGTCGGGGGTGGGCACCCGGGCGGCGCAGCGTCCAGGCGGCGACGGCCAGCATCACGATGACGCCACCGAGGTAGGTGATCGAGTAACCGATCGTGGGGGCCGCTGGGTCGGCAGCCCGGGCGGAGGCCGCCGCCAGCGCCGGGGTGTTGGTCAGCGCGCCGGCGTACGCGCCCGCCACGGTGCCCGAGGCCAGCCCCAGGAAGCGCCCGACGAGCACGGCGAGCACGCCGACGAGCGCAAGGGCTCCGGCGACCACGAGCATGGTGGGCCACCCCCGTCGCAGCGAGGCGAAGAAGTGGGTGCCGGAGACCACGCCGATCGTGTAGGTGAACAGCACCAGGCCGAAGGTGCCCACGACCTCCGGGATCTCGAGCTCGACGTCGAGGGCGGCGGCCCAGGCCGAGACGGCGAGCGCCGCGAACAGCACGGCGGCCGGGCCGAGGCGCACCCCGGCGACCCGCACGTGGCCGACGGCCGCGCCGAGGGCCAGCAGTACCGCGAGGAGTAGCAATGGAGTGTCAGCAAACAGCTCAAAGATCCCGGTCACGCCTATAATCCTGCCACTCTTTCGACCCCACGCATGACAGCGCTGTCCACGGGCGATGCCGACAGCACTCACCCCCGCCGGTCGGGGGACCGGCGGGGGTGAGTGCCTGTGTGCTGCTCAGCCGATCACGGTGCGACGGGCACCGAGCGCACTGCCGAGTTCGCAGAGCTACCAGCCGGGTTCGTCGCTGCCATCCGGAAGTACCAGACGGTCCGGGTGAGGCCAGTGGCCGAGTAGCTGTTGACCGCACCGACGTTCACGGTGGTGACACCGCCGGCGAACGTCGGGTTCTGGCTCCGCTGGATGGTGTAACCCGTCGCCGTCGGCACGGTGGCCCAGGTGATGGTGTCCGTCTGGGTCGTGCCGGTGCGGACCGAGGTGCCGGTGAGGATCACCGGAGCCGCCGGCGGAACCACCGACGTCACTGTCACCGTGTTGCTCCACGCCGAGGTGCCGCCGGCGTTGCTGGCAGCCACTCGGTACACGTAGGTGGTGCCCACCACGACCGTGCCGTCCGCATAGTTCACCGCGCCGGTCCCTGACTTCGCTGGCACGGTGGCGAGCTGGGTGAAGGTGGAACCGCCGTCGGTGGAGCGCTGGATGACGAAGCCGGTCTCGGTGGTGGCCGTGTCGTTCCAGCTGAGGTTGACCCGCGCCGTGCCGCCGGGCCCGGCCGACGGCTTGGCTGTCAGGCCGGTGGGGGCGGTCGGGATGTTGGCGCCCATCGGGTCGGACGTCGACTTCACGGTCATCGACGGCATGCCGGAGCCGTAGCCCACGGTGTTCTCGGCGACGATCCGGTAGAGGTACCCGGTGGCCGCGTTGGACGTGGTGTCCGTGAAGGTCCGCGTGCCGTGGATGTTGGTGTCACCCAACGGCTGAGGCAGGCTGCCGACCTCGGTCCACGTGGTCCCGTTCGTCGTGCGCTGCACGGCGAACCGGGTCTCGGTGATCGAGTTGTCGTTGAAGGTGAGCCGGACCCGCTGGTTGGGCACGGTGCCCGTGAGGGCGGTGCTCGTCAGGGCCGGCTTGAGCGGCGGCATGGCCACCGACACCGGTCGCATCATGTCCATCTCCTCGTGGGTGAGGATGTGGCAGTGCCACACGTACTCCCAGCCGAAGTTGATGGTCTGGTTGGTGATGTTCGTGGCCAGCGGGTTGCCCTGCGGGTCGGTGTTGAAGAACGCGTCCGGCGAGCCGGCGGGCATCATCGGGTTGAGTGGCCGCACCGAGTTGGGCACCTCGAAGGGAACCTGCGGGATGATCGGCCGCAGGGCCACGATGGTGTCCTCGAGCGGGCTCATCCGAACGGTGTCCTTCCAGCCGTTCTCGTTCGCGTCGTTCGGGATGATGATGTTGTCCCACGTGACCCGGTTGAGCACCTGGACGTCGTAGAGGTGGAAGTGGATCGGGTGGGTGTCCACGCCGTTGTGGGTGATCCGCCAGATCTGCGTGCCGTCCTTGGCGTCGCTCATCGGGGCGATCTTGATGTCCTTCACCGGCTCACCGGAGATGGCATCCACGGTGATGGCCTGCTTGGGCAGGTTGGTCGCGTCGATGAGCTCGGTCGACGGGTTCACGAACGGGTAGAGCGTGACGTTCTGCTGACCCGGTGTCGGCGGCTGGGCCTCGATACCGAGGGTGGCCTGCATGCGGCCGTAGTCGTCGAAGGTCGTCGCGTTCATCTCGTCGTGGATCGCCTTCGGCTGCACCGGCATCGCGGTCTTCGTCGTGGGCGACTTGATCGTGTTGAACGAGAAGGTGGTGTGGTCGTCGATGCGGACCAGACCGTCACACTTGGTCACGCCGGGCGCCTTGCACTCTCCGCTGGCGGCGAAGCTGGTGCCGAGGGCCGAGTTGTACGCAGCCTGGCCCACGATCGGCGGGTGCTGGCTGGACTCGAACACACCGGTGCCGGTGGTCTTGTGGGTGAAGGCGGCCTTGAGCTTGGCCACGTCGTACGCCACCGAAGGAGCGGTGTTGGCGACGGTGACCTGCATGACGGTGCGGGTGTTGGGCCCGTACCCGGGGAAGATCGTCGGCGCGCCCGTGGGGCTGAGGTCCGGGGCTCCGGTGTAGTAGTCGTAACCGGGGACACGGGCCGGGAAGGCCGCGGGAGCGTCGTTGTAGAGGATCAGTGTCTTGCCGGCGAACTTCGAGAAGTCCACGACGGCGTCGGCGCGCTCGGCCGGGGCCAGCAGCATCGAGTGCTGGTCGACGTTGCCGACGTCGAACCGGGTCGGGTCGGTGATCCAGGTGGTGGGCTGCTGGCCGTCGATGACGGTGGGAGCGGGGAGCATCCCACCCTCGTTGGCGAACTGCACCCAGTCGGGTCCGGCAGCGTTGTTGTGGGCGTCGGCCGGGGTCGGCGAGACGTTGGGGTCGGTCTGCGCCGCTGCGAGCTCGGCCGCGTTCAGCGCGACCTCGGTGGTGCCGTCACCCTGCTTCGGGTCAGCGGTGTACCACTGCAGGTTGAAGAACCGGTCGTTGGCGGCGTTGAGCATCCGCAGGCGGTAGGCCTTCGGCTGCACGGTGACCTTGGGGTAGGCGACACCGTTGACGAGCGGGGTGTCGTTGAACTGCTCCATGCCGGTCGAGAGGTTCGGCGTGCCGGGGATGAGCTGCGGCTCGCAGAACGGGTCGGTCTGGTACTGCCAGGTCGACGGCACGTTGACGTCGCAGCCGGCGTCGTAGTACGGGTTGTCGATGGGGCCGTACTTGGTGTCGCCGGCCGGTGGCCAGAACCACGGGCCGTACATCCAGCGGCCGTAGGCGCTCATGCCGGAGGCATCGCCGGGGTTCTGGGCCGGCATGTACACGTGGTGGAACCACAGCGAGCCCTTGCTGCCCCAGCGGGTCGAGTCCCAGGTGGGGTCCTGACCGTAGGAGGTGATCTTCTGGTCTGCGTCCTTGATGTCCTTCAGCTGGGCGTCGTCAGGCACGAAGGTCTTGTCCTGGATGACGAGCGGCAGGGTGTCCGCCGCCCCCGGGATGATCTTGTCGGCGATGAGCTTCTTCTCGGCGTCGTCCGCGATGACGTAACCGGCAGCCTCACCGGCGTAGACGTTGAGCCGGGTGATGCCCCATGCGTGGTCGTGGTAGAACATCAGCCGCGCTGACTGCTGGTTGGTGTAGTAGAAGGTCTGGCAGCCGTCGTCCTTGGCGGCGCACAGGGTGGGGGAAGCCGGGTCTGCAGGGTCCGCCTTCATGTCCGGGACGTCCTTGACGCTGACGCCCTGAGGGTAGGCGGTGAGCTCGTCCTTCGGGGTGATCCACTGGTGCGGTGTGCCGTCACTGATCCACGGGGTGGTGCCGCCGTGCAGGTGCAGGGTGG
>JBJMHU010000155.1:0-24889 GCA_045807225.1 Ornithinibacter sp.
CGCACCTCCTGGTGCCGCGGGTGCTGACGAGGGACACCGAGGTGGCGGAGTCGTTCTTCACCGACCTCGTGGCCGCCGGTCACGAGGGCGTGGTCGTGAAGTCGGCCGACAGCCGGTACGCGGCCGGCCGGCGCGGCAGCGGCTGGGTCAAGGTCAAGCCCACCCACACCCTCGACCTGGTGGTGCTAGCGGTCGAGTGGGGGTCCGGCCGTCGCGAGGGCACCCTGTCGAACATCCACCTCGGGGCGCGGGACCCGGACACCGGTGGGTTCGTGATGATCGGCAAGACCTTCAAGGGCATGACCGACGAGATGCTGCGCTGGCAGACCGAGCGCTTCACCGAGCTGGCGGTCAGCGGCACCGATGGCTGGGTGGTGCAGGTGCGCCCCGAGCAGGTCGTCGAGATCGCCTTCGACGGTCTCCAGCACTCGCGGCGCTACCCAGGCGGGGTCGCGCTGCGCTTCGCCCGGGTGCTGCGCTACCGCGACGACAAGACGGCCGAGGAGGCCGACACCATCGCGACGGTGCAGGCGCTCGCCCCGGACGGCTGACCGGTGCGGTTCCACGCACCGCCCTCCCGTTGACAGCCACGACCTGCGGCGGGAGGCTCGACCCCGGACCGGTGCCACTCCCTGGGCCCCGGTCGGCTGGTCAGGGCGGAGGCACCGCCGAGCTCCTCGAGAGGACTGTCCCCATGGCCGTCGAGATCCCTCGGTTCCTCACCGACACGCAGGCCGACCTGGTTCGGGAGACCGAGCCGAAGCGCATGGAGAAGCTCGACGAGGACGAGCTGCTCGAGCTGCACACCAGGGTTCGGCGGGCGCGCTCGAAGTACGTCAAGCTCTACCGGCAGACCGGTGCGACGCGCGTCGGCCTGAAGGGCGCGCGCGGACACGCCCGCCCGGGCAACGCCGCCAACGCCGCCAAGGCCGAGGTGTTCGAGCTGGCGCTGGCCCGGGCCAGCGCCCGGGTCGACGTCGTGGCGCGGGCGGCCGCCGAGGAGCTCAAGGGCGAGCGCCTGGCCGCCGTGGCCGCGACCCGTGGGTCGACCGGGCCGGGTTCCGAGCCGCCCGGCGCAGGCTCCTCCGCCTCAGGGCAGAGCACGCGGCGCCGTGCCACGAAGACGACGGGCGGCGTGAAGCGCGACGCGTCGTCTCGCGCCAAGGGTGCTGCGCGACAGGCGAAGAAGGACTCCCACTGACCGCCGGCGAGGCGAACCGCCCGGCTTGACCGCGCTGCTCGAGTGGGCTCCGGGCAGCGGCTGACCGCGGCCCGGGCAGACGAGGTCGGAGGACGACATGGCATACGGCAGCGCCGAGCGCCCAGTGGGCGAACCGTCAGGGCTGGCGGAGTCCTCGCGCGGCGTGTGGGCCTTCACCGCCGACGTCGACCTGCTCCGACGGCTCGCCGACGCGGGCTTCGACTGGGTGGCCCTCGACGCCCAGCACGGACCGGTCGACCGGGCCGCGCTCCACGTCGCAGGTCGTGGCCTCGCGGACGCCCGGGTCGACCTCGTGGTCAGGGTGCCGTCGGTCGACCCGGTGTGGATCGGGGCCGCGCTGGATGCCGGTGCCGTGGCCGTCGTCGTGCCGTCCGTCACCGGGCGCGACGATGCCGGGCTCGCCGCCCGGGCCTCCCGCTACCCGCCGCAGGGTGAGCGCAGCTGGGGTCCCTTCGCGCCCCTGTGGGGCGGCACCGCACCGGACCCGGCCACCGCCAACGCCGCGGTGCGCTGCCTGGTCATGGTCGAGACGGTGGGCGCACTGGCCGACGTCGACGCGATCGCCGCGACCCCGGGGGTCGACGGACTCTTCGTCGGCCCGCTCGACCTCGCCCTCGCCCTGGGCGCCACCGTCGACGCGCTGCTCGAGGACCGCTCCGACGGCAACCCGCTCGGCCGGGTCGTCGAGGCGGCACGGCGGCACGGCATCCTCGTGGCCGGCTTCGCGGGCACTCCGGCGAACGCACGGCGGCTGCGGGCGCACGGCATCCGGTGCCTGGCCGTGAGCACCGACGTTGCGGTCGTCGCGGAGGGTGCCGCAGCGGTGCTCGCGGCGGATGACGCCGGCTGACCGTCGGCTCGGTTCCGGGGTCACCCCGAGGGGGTGAGGCGCGCGGCCCGGGCTGCGCCTAGAAACGAGTAGCGGCCGGGTGGTCGCGCCGGCGACCTGTGCCGCGCTGGACGAAGGAGAGTGGGCGACGATGTCGCACGACAACACGTCACTGACGACGGACCTGAACAAGCGGGGCGGGTTCAGCGGAGGCGAGAACACCGGTGCTGTCGCGTTCGCCGGCGTGCTGCTGATCATGGTGGGGCTCTTCCACGGCATCCAGGGGCTGGTCGCGCTGCTCAGCGACGACATCTACCTGCGCGGAGACAACTACGTCTTCCACTTCAACTTCACGGCGTGGGGCTGGATCCACCTGCTCCTCGGACTGCTGACGGCAGCCGCCGGCGCCGGGCTGTTCTTCGGCAAGACCTGGGCCCGCACCCTGGCCGTCGTCGCGGCAGCGGCCAGCATGATCGGCAGCTTCGCGTGGCTACCGCACTACCCGATCTGGGGCGTGCTGATCATCGCCCTCGACGTCTTCGTCATGTGGGCCGCGATCGTGCACGGCCGGGCGCTCGTCGACGAGTGACGCTCAACCGGTGACGGGCAGCCGCGGCAGGATGCCGGTCCAGGTCGCGTCCTCGTCGGCGTAGTTCATCACGGGGGTGCTTTGGATGTTCGGTGCCGCCGGAGGATGACTTCTTGCCGCCGGAGAATGACTTGTTCATGCATACCCCTGAGCGGTATTTCCCGATACCGAGGGGAGGTATTCCCGATACCTCCAGCAGGTATATCTTGGGCGTTGAAGGAAATACCCCTTCCGGGTATATCGAGACGACCAGTCGGTCAGCCATTATGGCCCTTTTGTGCGCCGTCTCGCGGGGGACATGAGAAAAGCCACTGGTCCTCGGTTCGAGCACGCAGCGGGCCCGTCCCGGCCTAGCGTCGTGTCGTCGAGAGGAACCGAGATGGGAAAGACACCGGAATTCATCAACCTTCTGCCATTGTGGGCCACCTGGCTGTGGCTCATTGCTCTGGCCGCCGTTCTGGTGCTCCACTGCGCGCACCTCGTGCGCATGGGTGGACAGCACCGCTGGTATCACTCCAGCCACATTCTGATGCTGGTCAGCCAGATGTACATGTTCGCGTCGATGGCGTTCAGCTGGAAGTGGTTCCCCCACGGCTGGTGGGTCAACATCTTCTGGCTCTCCACCGTCGCGATCGGCGTGTTCCTGGTCGTGCGGATGGTGCAGCGTCGTCCGGTCAGCCTGCTCTGGCTCGTGGCGCTGGTCATGCAGGCCGCGATGGCCTACATGTGGATGCCGACGTGGGCCCCCGCCCTCACCTGGTTCCTCGTGGTCTACTTCAGCCTCGAGACGGTCGCCTGGCTGGTGGGTCTCCTCGATGACTCCACGCCGTCCATGGGCTTCGGTCCCGGCAGCCACGCCGAGAGCCTGCCCGACCGCACCCCAAGGGGTGTCGCACCGGCCGATGGGGCCTCCGGCTCCGTCGTGGACGTGCTCGAGCGCACCCAGCGGATGCCGGCCTTCGTCTCGCTGGCCCACGGCACGTTCTCGAGCCGGCTCAGCATGGCCGTGATGGCGGCGAGCATGGCCTACATGTTCGCCGCGATGCAGCTCATGCGCAGCGCCATGATGTAGCGCCTGCTCAGATCAACGGCCACGTCGGGCGCCGCCTCCGGGCGGTGCCCGATCCTGCGTCGGGGGCGCCAGGAGGTGACGGTTCAGCGGTGGCCAGGGGCGGGGTCGAACCGCCGACCTTCCGATTTTCAGTCGGACGCTCGTACCAACTGAGCTACCTGGCCGGACCGGAGACGAAGCGGCCGGTGCAACCGACCGCTCCTTCTCGGAGCGACCCCGACGGGACTCGAACCCGCGACCTCCGCCGTGACAGGGCGGCGCGCTAACCAACTGCGCTACGGGGCCTTGTGTTAAGGCCTTTGTACGTATCCCCAACGGGATTCGAACCCGTGCTACCGCCGTGAAAGGGCGGGGTCCTGGGCCGCTAGACGATGGGGACCCGACCTCGACCGGGCCTCAAGGTCGCGCAGCGCGCAGCGCTCGGATCCGTCGAGGACTCCGAAAGCATAGGGGACACCCGGCGCGTCACCAAAACGAGGGCGCCACCCTCCGCGCGCAGGCCCGGCCGCGGCCGGATCGTCAGCATATGTTGACGCATCCCGCGGGTCAGCATATGCTGACGGGCATGACCCGAACCGCCGCCGACCTCGCGGGCGACCTCGACAGTGCCGACCCCACCGTCGGCCTGCGAGCGGTCGCTGCGCTGCGTCGCCTGCTCGAGCAGCTCGAGCGCCTGCACGTCGACAACGCGCGCGCCACGGGGTGGTCGTGGCAGGACATCGCCGACGCCCTCGGCGTCACCAAGCAGACCGTCCACCGCAAGCACGCCCGGAGGTAGCCGTGTTCGAACGCTTCTCGCACGACGCCCGCACGGTCGTCGTCTCCGCCATCGACCTGTGCACCGCCGTGGACGCCGACGAGGTGCGACCCGTGCACCTGCTCCACGCCCTCACCGCGCGGCCCACCGGGGCTCGTGACCTCCTCGCGGCGCACGGCATCACCGAGGACGCCGTGGGCGCCGCGCTGGGTGCGGCGCAGGCCGCCCCGGGTCGCCCGCTGGACGACGACGACGCAGCAGCCCTGCGCTCGCTCGGCATCGACCTCGACGCCATCCGCGAGGCCGTGGACAGGCAGTTCGGGCAGGGCGCCCTCGAGGGGGCCCTCACCCCCTCACCCGACGATGCGCACGATGCCGACATCGACATCGACCTGTCCCGGCGGCGCCTGACGATCGGCGGGTCGGTGCGGTTCGGTCGTGGCGCCAAGAAGGTGCTCGAGCTCTCGCTGCGCGAGGCGATCCGGGTGCGCGCCCGGGAGATCCGCAGCGAGCACATCGCCCTGGCCCTGCTGCGCACCGACGACGAGGCGGTGCGGATGCTGCTCGGCTCGCTGGGCGTCGACGCCTCGGCCCTGCGGTCCGACCTCGACGGCCGGAGTCGACGCACCGCCTGAGCGGCGCTCAGCGGCCGGGATTCGCCCAGGCGAGGAGGCGGCCGACATCCCAGGTGGTGACGATCCGCTCGGCGGGCACGCCCAGCCGCTCCGCGCGCTCGCAGCCGTAGGCCTTCATGTCGAGCTGCCCGGGCGCGTGGGCGTCGGAGTCGATCGCGAACAGGCAGCCGATCTCGAGCGCCAGCAGCACCAGCTCGTCGGGCGGGTCGCACCGCTCGGGCCGGCTGTTGATCTCGACGGCGGTGCTGTGCTCGGCGCACGCCTCGAACACCGCCCGGGCGTCGAAGTCCGACTGCGGCCGCTTGCCGCGTGAGCCCTCGACCAACCGCCCGGTGCAGTGCCCGAGCACGTTGACCCGAGGGTTGGAGACGGCGTTGACCATCCGGGTCGTCATCGGGCCCCCGTTCATCCGCAGCTTGCTGTGCACCGAGGCCGTGACGAGGTCGAGCCGGGCCAGCATGGCGTCGGTCTGGTCGAGCCCGCCGTCGTCGAGGATGTCGACCTCGATGCCCTTGAGCAGCCGGAACGACCCGCCCAGCGAGCGGTCGATGGCCTCGACGATGCCGATCTGCGAGGTCAGCCGCTCGACGGTGAGGCCGTTGGCGACCCGCAGCTGCGGGCTGTGGTCGGTCAGCACGAGCCACTCGTGGCCGAGCTCGATGCCGGTGAGCACCATCTCGTCGATCGGGCTGCCACCGTCGCTCCAGTCCGAGTGCAGGTGGCAGTCGCCGCGCAGCGCGGCATACATCCCCTGCCCACCGTCGACGAGGGGACCGCCCGACTTCTCCTGCAGCGAGCCGAGATAGGCCGGCAGCTCCCCGGCGAGCGCCTCGGTGATGACCCCACTCGTCGACTTCCCGATGCCGGGGAGCTCCTGCAGGGTGCCGGCCTCGGCGCGCTCGCGCAGCTCATCGGCATCCAGTGTCTTCAGCGTCTTCACGGCGTTGCGGAAGGCCTCGACGCGGTAGGTGCCGGCCCGGGTGCGCTCGAGCAGGAACGCGACCCGGCGCAGCGCCTCGATGGGGTGGACGGGCGCCTCGAGGGGCGCGAGCAGCGCGACCATCAGATCCCGAACTGGCGGGTGACGATGCCGTCCCAGACGCGGTCGCCGCCCACGGCCCGCGCGGTCACCATGGCCCGGGCGGCCGGCGTGAGGAGGTAGCGCGTTCGGGGACGGTCGGTCTCGATGGCCTTGACGAGCGCCTGCGCGACGCTCTCGGAGGAGGCGGACATCCGCGGGTTGGCGTAGGCCGCGCTGTTGCCCTCGGCCACGGACGCGCGCATGGCGGCGTAGGGGGAGCCGTCATGCGCGCCGAGCGCACCGGAGGCGCTGATCGTCCCCTCGAACCCGCTGCGGGTGACGCCGGGCTCGACCACGACGACCTGGATGCCGAACGACCGCACCTCCACCCGCAGGGCGTCGCTCAGCGCCTCCACGGCGTACTTCGTCGCGTGGTAGTAGCCGCCGAGCGGGAAGGTCATCCGCCCGCCCATCGAGCTGAGGTTGACGATGCGACCGCGTCCGGCGGCCCGCATGCCGGGGAGGACGAGCTGGCACATCCGGGCCAGGCCGAAGACGTTGGTCTCGAACATGCCGCGCACCTTGTCCATCTCCACCTCCTCGACCGCTCCGTACTCGCCGTAGCCGGCGTTGTTGACCAGAGTGCCCACCGCACCGTGGGCCGCCTCGACCTCGGCGACGGCGGCCGACATCGACCCCTCGTCGGTGACGTCGAGTGCCGTCACGTGGGCGCCCGCCGCAGCGAGGTCGGCCAGCGTCTCGGGACGTCGGGCGGTGGCCCACACGGTGTGCCCGCGGGCGAGCAGGGCCTGCGCGGCGGCACGGCCGATCCCGGTGGAGCAGCCGGTGACGAGGACGGGGTCGCGGTCATGTGCAGCCATGCGAGGTCCGTTCTCTCTCAGACGATTGCGGTGAGGGCGGTGAGCAGGCGGTCGATGTCGTCGGCGGAGGTGTAGGGCGCGAGTCCCACCCGCACACCACCGGTGTCGCCGAGGCCCAGGTGGCGGGAGCACTCGATGGCGTAGAAGTGCCCCGCCGGTGCGTTGACCCCACGCTCGGCGAGCCGCGCGCGGATCTCCTGCGGGTCGCGCCCGGCGACCGTGAAGAGCAGCGTCGGGGTGCGCGAGCGGGCGTTGCTGTGCACGGTGACGCCCGGGAGGCCGCGCAGCGCGGGTTCCAGCTCGTCGAGCAGGGCACGTTCGTGCACGTGCACCGCCGACATCCCCGCCTCGATCCGCTCGCGGCGGTTCCCGCCGGCGCTGTCGTCGAGGCTCGCGATGAAGTCGACCGCGGCGGTCGTGCCGGCCATCAGCTCGTAGGGGAGGGTGCCGAGCTCGAACCGCTCGGGCACGGCATCCGTCGACGGGAGCAGCTTGTCGGGGTGCAGTGACTCGAGCAGCGCCGGGTCGGCGGCGAGCACTCCGCAGTGCGGCCCCATGAACTTGTAGGGCGAGCAGGTCCACACGTCGGCGCGCAGGGCGGCCAGGTCGACCGCGGCATGGGCGGTGGCGTGCACGCCGTCGACCCAGTGCAGGGCGCCGACCTCGTGGGCCAGGTCGGCCACCCGGCAGACCGGGGTGCGGGTACCGATCAGGTTCGAGGCGCCGGTGGTGGCCACCAGCCGGGTGCGGTCGGAGAGCGCGGCGGCCACGGCATCCGCGGAGAGCTCGCCGGTGGCGGGGTCGAAGTCGACCCAGCGCACCGTGGCGCCGGCCGCCTCGGCCACCTGCACCCAGGGCCGGATGTTCGAGTCGTGGTCGAGCCGGGTGACGACCACCTCGTCGCCGGGGCCCCAGTCCTTGGCCAGCGCCCGGGCGAGGTCGTAGGTGAGCGAGGTGGCGCTGCGGCCGAAGACGATGCCGTGCGGGTCGGCCCCGAGCAGGTCTGCCATCGCGGCCCGGAAGTCGGTGACGACCTGTTCCGCCCGGCGCTCGGACGGCGTCACCGTGCCGCGGTTGGAGATCGCGCTGGTCAGCGTGTCGGCGACGGCCCGGGCGACGACGTCGGGGGTCTGGCTGCCGCCGGGGCCGTCGAAGTGCGCGGCCCCCTCGGCGAGGGCGGGGAAGTGGGCACGGACCGAGGCGACGTCGAGCGGCATACCCCGCATCCTTCCCCATCGGAGCGGGCAGGCGCGCGGGTCACCAGGAGGTGTTCAGCGGGCGCCCCTCGGCGAAGCCGGCGGTGCTCTGGATGCCGACCGTGGCCCGCTCGTGGAACTCCTCGAGGGTGCGGGCGCCGGCATACGTGCAGCTGCTGCGCAGCCCGGCGACGATCTCGTCGATGACGTCCTCGACGCTGGGCCGGGCCGGGTCGACGTACATCCGGGCGGAGCTGATGCCCTCCTCGAACATCGCCTTGCGGGCCCGCTCGTAGGCCGTGTCGCTCGCCGTGCGCCCCCGCACCGCACGCGACGACGCCATCCCGAACGACTCCTTGTACTGCCGCCCGCCCTCGTCGGTGTAGAGGTCACCGGGCGACTCGAGGGTGCCGGCGAACCACGAGCCGATCATGACGTTCGAGGCACCGGCGGCCAGGGCGAGGGCGACGTCGCGCGGATGCCGCACGCCTCCGTCCGCCCACACGTGGCGTCCCAGCGCGCGCGCCGCAGCGGCACACTCGAGCACCGCGGAGAACTGCGGCCGGCCGACGGCGGTCATCATCCGGGTCGTGCACATCGCGCCCGGACCGACCCCGACCTTGACGATGTCGGCCCCCGCCTCGATGAGGTCGCGGGTGCCCTGCGCCGACACCACGTTGCCCGCCACCACCGGCACTCCCGGGTCGAGGGCCCGCACCGAGCGCAGGGCGTCGATCATCTTCTCCTGGTGGCCGTGCGCGGTGTCGATGACGAGCACGTCGGCGCCGGCATCGATGAGGTCCTTGGCCTTGGTCGCGACGTCGCCGTTGATGCCCACCGCGGCAGCCACCCGCAGCCGCCCGGCGTCGTCGACCGCCGGGGAGTACAGGTGCGCCCGAAGCGCCCCCGCCCGGGTGAGGATGCCGACCAGCCGGCCGTCGTCGGCCACGATCGGGGCGAGGCGGCGGCGCGCGTGTGACAGCGTGTCGAAGGCCGACTCGACGTCGACGCCGTCCTCGAGGGTGACCATGTCGCGCACCATCACGTCGTCGAGCTGCGTGAACCGGTCGACCCCGGTGAGGTCGGTCTCGGTCACGATGCCGACCGGCCGGTCGCCGACGGTGACGATGGCCGCGCCGTGGGCGCGCTTGTGCAGCAGCACCAGCGCCTCGCCGACGGTCATCGTCGGCGTCAGGGTGATCGGCGTGTCGTAGACGAGGTGGCGCGACTTCTGCCAGGTGACCACCTCCCGCACGATCTCGGCCGGGATGTCCTGCGGGATGACGGTGAGCGCACCCCGGCGCGCGGTGGTCTCGGCCATCCGGCGGCCGGCGATGGCGGTCATGTTGGCCACCACCAGGGGGATGGTCGTGCCCGTGCCGTCGACCGACGCGAGGTCGACGTCGAGCCGGCTGGTCACCGACGACCGGCTCGGCACCATGAACACGTCGTCGTAGGTGAGGTCGATCTGCGGCCGGAGGTCGTTGAGGAAACGCACGCGCCCAGCGTAGGCGCGGTGGCCGCCGGCGGTGCGTGACCGGCATCCGGGCGGCTGCGGGCCCCAGCCCCGCACGTGCCGGGTTATTGCGGTCACCTCCCGGATCGGACAGCGATAAGCCCGCACGTGCCGGGTTGTTGCGGTCGCCTCCGGGATCGGCCAGCGATAACCCCGCACGTGCCGGGTTGTGGCGGTCACCTCCCGGATCGGACAGCGATAACCCCGCACGTGTGGTGTCGGTGACGGCCGTTTCATGGGGCAGGATCGCGACGTGAGTCTTCTGGCCCCCTCGCCCGCGGATGCCGCCCGACGCACCGGTCTGCGCCGGATGCGGCTGCTCGCGGTGTCCCTGCTCGTGCTGGCCGCGGTCGTCTACGCGCTGACCCTCAACCTCGACCACTCCGGGGTGTGGGGCTACGTGAACACCGCGGCCGAGGCCGCCATGGTCGGCGCGTTGGCCGACTGGTTCGCGGTGACCGCGCTGTTCCGGCACCCGCTCGGCATCCCGGTGCCGCACACGGCGATCATCCCCAAGCGCAAGAACGAGATCGGCCGCAACCTGCAGGAGTTCGTGACCGAGAACTTCCTCACCGAGGAGATCGCCCGCGACCGGCTCGCGGCAGCACACGTGGGGGAGCGGGTCGGGCAGTGGCTCGGGGTCGCCGAGCACCGGCGCCGGGTGCGCACGGAGGTGGTGCGCGTGGCGCGCGCCGGCCTGGGCCGGATGTCCGACGACGAGGTGCGGGCGCTGGTCGAGGACTTCCTCGTGCCGCGGCTGGTGCAGGAGCCGGTCGCCCCGATCGCCGGCACCCTGCTCGAGGGCATCGTCGACGAGCAGACCCACCACGGGCTGGTCGACCTCGGCCTGGAGCAGCTGCGCGCCTACCTGGCCGACAACCCCGGCACGTATGCCGCGGTGCTGGGTCAGCGGGCGCCGTGGTGGTCGCCGCCGTGGGTCGATGACAAGGTCATCGCGTGGTCCTACCAGCAGGTGCTGGCCTGGCTGCAGGACATCCACGACGACCCCCATCACCCGGCGCGCCAGGCGCTCGACGAGCTGCTGCGTCGGCTCGCGCACGACCTGCAGACCGACCCGGAGGTGATGGCCAGCGCCGAGGCGCTCAAGGAGCGGCTGCTCACCCATCCGCAGGTGCCCCAGACGGCGGTCGGGCTGTGGACCTCGTTCAAGGCGGCCCTGACCACGGCCATGGACGACGAGAGCTCGTACTTCCACACCCGCGGCGACGAGCTGCTCGAGCACCTCGGCCAGCACCTGGTCGACGACGAGGTGTGGCGGGGCCGGCTCGAGGCACGGCTCGGCGAGGCGGTGTCGTTCTTCGTCAACACCTACGGCAGCGAGCTGGCCGAGGTCATCTCGGTGACCGTCGACCGCTGGGACGGCAAGGAGGCGTCAGAGCGCATCGAGCTGCACGTCGGCCGCGACCTGCAGTTCATCCGGATCAACGGCACCCTCGTGGGGGCGCTGGCCGGGCTCGACATCCACGCCCTGTCCCAGCTCGCCGCCTGAGGCCCGGCGGGCCGGCGGCCGTACGCGCGGGGGCGCTGGCATCAGGCGGGGGCGGGCGCCGCTCCTCAGCGGTGCTCTTCCGCCGCCTATTGGATGCACCCCACAGCGAGCAACTTTCAAAGTTGCTCACCGACAGCGAGCATCCAATAGCGTCCGGAACAGACCTTTCTGGCAGCGCGCATCGGCTTGGCCCAGGCCGCCCCAGGCCGCCCAGGCTGAGGTCAGGCCGTCGGCTGCGTGCCGCCCCGGGCGGCCGATGGCTGGGCCACCCTTCCTGCCCCGCTGCGGGGGCGCGCGGCCCGGCGGGCGCGGGCCGTGGCCGTCAGCTCGGCCACCGCGGCGATCAGGTCGACGCCGAGGTTGGGCACCCCCACCTCCTCGAGCACCCGAGGAGTCGCGCCGCGGCCGGCGAGCCACACCGGGTGGTCCTCACTCAGCCGGCGCAGCGCCGACGCGTGCCCGCGGAAGCCGGTGGGCCGGCGACAGGCGAGCACCACGGCATCCGCCTGGGTCAGTCGCGCCGCCTGAGACAGCGAGTGGATGGGGGTGTCGGGGCCGAGGTAGCGGATGCGCCACCCGGCGCGCCCGAGCAGCACCCCGAAGCTCAGCAGCACGATGTCGTGGAACTCGCCGGGCGGGCAGGCCAGCACCGCGACCGGTCCGGTACCGACGCCCCAGGTGAGCGAGAGCGCCCCCAGCCGGCGGCGCACCAGGCTGCTCGCGAAGTGCTCCTGCGCGATGCCGATGCGGCCCAGCTCCCACATCTCGCCGACCCGCACGAACAGGGGCAGCAGCACGTCGATGATGGCGCTCTCGACCGAGCGCTCGTGGAAGGCGGTGTCGAGCACGGCGTGCGCACGGTCCTCGTCGAGGGCGGTGACGGCGTCGAGCAGCTGGGCCACGAGCATCGGCGGGTCGGCTCGCAGCCCGGGGGGCGCCGAGCCGTTGGCGGTGCCCACCGCGGATGCCGTGCCCGCGCCGTTGGAGCCGCGCCCACCCTCCGCTGCAGCGGCCTGCCCCGGACCGTCGTCGGAGTCGCCGTCGTAGCCGGAGGTGCCGCGCTCGGTGGCCAGCACCCGCCGGGAGGCCTCGGCGGCGCTGACGCCCTGGTCGCGCAGGGCGATGACCTCACGCACGCGGCGCTCGTCCTCGTGCCCGTAGAGGCGGTAGCCACCCGCCGACCGGACCGGGCGCAGCAGGCCGTACCGGCTCTCCCACGCCCGCAGCACGTGGGTGCTCACACCCACCTTGGCGGCGAGCTCACCAATCCGCATCGTCGGCGGCACCGAACCCCTCATGGACGCCACGGTAGACGCTCGGATCACCTTTGACAAACATGTGACACAGCATTAGACAGAGTTTGGACGACCAGCGTGACGACCCGTAGGGTTCGGGTAAGGGCGAAGCATCGACAGCTCCGGGGCAGCAGGTGCGTGCGCGGGCTGCGCGCTGCCGTCTCACCTACTGTGAAGGTGCGCCATCCCACCGCTCGCCGCCGCCCGTGTCCGACTCGCCCGAAGGGACAGCCGATGACCCAGCAACGCCGAGCCCTGGTCACAGGTGTCACCGGCTACATCGGATCACGGCTGGTGCCGCGGCTCCTCGACGAGGGCTGGCAGGTGCGCGCCCTGACCCGCGACGACGCGAAGGTGGCCGACCGGTGGTGGCGCGAGCAGGTCGAGGTCGTCGAGGGGGATGCCGGGTCGGCCGACACCCTGGCGACCGCACTCGCCGGCGTCGACGTCGCCTACTACTTCCTGCACTCCATGGACGGTGCCGGAAGCTTCGTCGAGCGTGACCGCGAGCTGGCCCGCACCTTCGGTGTGGCCGCCTTCGAGGCCGGGGTGGGCCGCATCGTCTACCTCTCGGGGCTGCATCCCGACGACGGCCCGCTCAGCGACCACCTGGCCTCACGGGTCGAGGTGGGCGACCTGTTGATGTCCAGCGGCGTGCCCACGGCAGTGCTGCAGGCGGCGATCATCCTCGGCTCGGGGTCGGCCTCGTTCGAGATGCTGCGCCACCTCACCACCCGCCTGCCGGTCATGGTCACGCCGAAGTGGCTCGACAACCGCATCCAGCCGATCGCGGTGCGCGACGTGCTGCACTACCTCGTGCGCGCCGCCGACCTGCCTCCGGAGGTGAACCGCACCTTCGACATCGGCGGCCCCGACGTGCTCACCTACCGCGAGATGATCCAGCGCTTCGCGAAGATCGCCGGGCTGATGGGCCGCCGCATCGTCACCGTGCCGGTGCTCACTCCCTATCTCGCGAGCCAGTGGGTCGGCTTCGTCACTCCGGTGCCGACCGGCGTCGCCAAGCCGCTCGTGGGCAGCCTGCTGCACGAGGTGGTCTGCGGCGAGCACGACCTCGACGACCTCGTGGGGCCGCCGCCGCGGGGCGCCCTGAGCTACGACCGGGCCGTGGCCGACGCCATCGCCGGCGACGACGTGCACCCCCGCCCGGAGCCGGGCACCGTCGACCCGGCCCGCATCACCAGCGCCGACCCCGCGTGGGCCGGCGGGCGCGGGAGCGGCGGGTCGTGAGCAGAGCCGCCCGATGAACCCGGTCACCGAGCTGCGCGCCTTCGTGCGTGCGGCCCTCGTCGACCCGGTGCCCCGCGACCACACCGAGCCCGACTGGGCCTTCCGCCGGCGCCGCATCGTCGTCGTCATCACCCTGCTGGTCGGTGCGGCCGTGCTCACCTGGGCACTGCGCATCGAGCCGGGCGACCCCACCTTCTACGCCGCCACCTTCGCGCTCGCCGCCGTGTGGGCCGTCGGGGCCTTCGCGTCCGGCCCGCTGCACCTGGGCCGGGGCAACACCCGCGGCGGCAAGGACACCAGCCGCGCGGTGGTGCAGTCCCTGGCACTCGGCGCCCTGTTGCTCGGGCTCTTCATGGTCGGTGCGGTGGTCGTCGCCCAGGTGCCGGTCCTGCGCGACCCGGTGCAGGAGCTGCTCGACCACGCCCGGTTCGGCTCCCTGGCCGTGGTCGCCGTCATCACGATGGTGAACGGCATCGCCGAGGAGCTCTACTTCCGCGGGGCGATGTACGCCGCGGTCGGCCGTCGGCACGCGGTGGCCGTCACCACAGTGGTCTACACGCTGGTCACCGCGACGTCCGGCATCCCGCTGCTGATCCTGGCGGGAGCCCTCGTCGGGCTGGTCGTGGGGCTCCAGCGCCGGGTCACCGGTGGCATCCTCGCCCCGATCGTCACTCACCTCACCTGGTCGCTGGGCATGCTCTTCCTGCTTCCCGAAGTGTTCGACCGGCTGTCGTGAGGGGATGTCGGTGACCTCAGTGCTCTGGCTGCGGCGCGACCTGCGCCGCCGCGACCACCCGGCCCTGCTCGCCGCCCGCGACGCTGCCCGCGGCGGCGACCTCGTGGTCGCGTTCGTCGTCGACCCGCGGCTGTGGAACGGCGGTGGGGCGGCCCGCCGGGCCTGGCTCGCCGCCACGCTCGAGGCCACCGACCAGGCGTTCGATGGCGCGCTCACCCTGCTGCACGGTGACCCGCGGAAGGTGGTGCCAGAGCTCGCGCGGCGGGTGGGCGCCACCTCGGGGCACGTCTCGCGCGAGACGACCCCGGCCGGCCGCCGCCGCGACGAGGCGGTGGCAAAGGCGCTGGGGGAGAACGGCATGCAGTGGGTCGAGACGGGCACGCCCTATGCGGTGGGGCCGGGCCTCGTGGTCAACGGCTCGGGGGAGCCGTACAAGGTGTTCACGCCCTTCTCGAAGGCATGGCGGGCGCACGGGTGGCCGGCTCCAGCTCCGACGCCACGCGAGCTGCCCCTGCGCCACGCCCGCAACGACGCCGACGCGACGGCCGCCGTCAAGGCGGCGCTGGCCGCCCCCGGCCTTCCCGAGCTGCCGCCCGCGGGGGAGCAGGCCGCCCTCGAGCGGTGGCGGGCGTTCCGCGACGGTGCGCTCCGGGCCTACGGCGACGACCGCAACCGCCCCGACCATGACGGCACCTCACGGCTGTCGCCCTACCTGAAGCTCGGTGTGCTGCACCCACGCACGCTGCTCGCCGACCTCGCCGACGAGCGCGGCCAGGGCGCCGACACCTACGAGAACGAGCTGGCCTGGCGCGAGTTCTACGCGGACGTGCTGTGGCACCAGCCGCGCACCTCGTGGCACGACCTGCGGCCCGAGATGGGGAGGATGCGCTATGACGAGCCGCACGACGCGATCGAGGCCTGGAAGTCGGGTCACACCGGCTACCCCATCGTCGACGCCGGAATGCGACAGCTGCTCGCGCAGGGCTGGATGCACAACCGGCTGCGCATGATCACGGCCAGCTTCCTCACCAAGGACCTGCACGTGTGGTGGCCGGTGGGGGCCCGGCACTTCCTCGACCACCTCGTCGACGGCGACATCGCGTCGAACAACCACGGGTGGCAGTGGGTGGCGGGCACCGGCACCGACGCCTCGCCCTACTTCCGGGTGTTCAACCCCCTGACCCAGGGGCTGCGTTTCGACCCCGACGGCGCCTACGTGCGGCGCTGGGTGCCCGAGCTGGCGCACCTGGCGGGCGCGGCGGCACACCAGCCCTGGGATGCCCCGGACGGCTACGCCCACGGCTACCCGCAGCGCATCGTCGACCACGCGGCCGAGCGGCTCGAGGCGCTCTCCCGGCTCGAGGCCACCAAGCGCTGACGTCCTAACTTTCCCGCCCGATGCGGGGAGCTTCACCTTCGCACCGCTTCCGTTCCCCTGTGATCGTGAACGTTCCGGTGCGAAGTCAGTGCCAGCGCCACGGCGCGGATGCCGTGTCCAACGTTGCGCTTTTCCACACCTGGGCTTGGGAAAATGCCGCCGCGTTCCCTACACTCGTGACCACGAGGGGAGTACTTCCCAAGCTCGTGCCGGTCAGTACGTCCGCCCCACGGCGGACCCGGTGCGGCGCCACCCGGCATCCGGGCGGTGAAGGAGACCTCAAGACCGCAGTTCCGTCTTGAGGAGTTCCATGTCCCACTTGTCCGTGCTCGCCGCCGCTGAACCGGCCGCGACGCACCCGTCGATCGGCACGCCCGCGCTGTGGGCCGTCACGATCGGCGCCATCGCCGTGCTGTTCGTCGTCGACTTCCTGATCACCCGCCGCCCACACGAGGTCTCGATGAGGGAGGCCATCGGCTGGTCGGCGTTCTACGTCGCCATCCCGGTCGGCTTCGGGGTCTGGATCTGGCAGCAGTACGGCGGTGACCGCGGCCTGGAGTACTACACCGGCTACCTCGTCGAGAAGTCGCTCTCGGTCGACAACCTGTTCGTGTTCCTCCTGCTGCTCACCGCCTTCGCGGTGCCGCGCGAGCTGCAGCAGCGGGTGCTGCTCCTGGGCGTTGCCGGCGCCCTGGTGCTGCGCGGCGTCTTCATCGCCCTCGGAGCCCAGCTCATCGCCTCGTTCTCGTGGGCCTTCCTGCTCTTCGGCGCCGTGCTCCTCGTCACCGCCGTGAAGGTGGGCCGCGACGCCTTCGCCGCGAAGGAACACGCCGTCGACGTCGGGTCGCTGCGCACGGTTCGCCTGCTGCGCCGCTTCTGGCCGGTCACCGGGTCCTACGACGGCACCCGGATGACGGTGCGCCAAGCCGGCCGTCGCGCCCTCACCCCGCTCGCCCTGGTCACCATCGCCATCCTCGGCACCGATGTCGTCTTCGCGATCGACTCGGTGCCGGCGGTCTACGGCATCACCGGCGACCCCTACCTGGTCTTCGCCACCAACGCGTTCGCCCTGCTCGGCCTGCGCGCGCTCTACTTCGTCGTCGAGGGGGCGCTGGGCTCGCTGCGCCACCTCGGCCACGGCCTGGCCGTCATCCTGGCCTTCATCGGCGTCAAGCTCGTGCTGCACTGGGGGCACGGCGTCTGGCCGGCCGTGCCGGAGGTTCCCACGCTCGCCTCGCTGGGCGTCATCGTCGGCATCCTGGCCCTGGCCACCACCACGAGCGTGCTCGCGAACCGGCGAGACGCCCGCCGCACCGCCGCCGACGACGTTGACGGAGCCACGAAGGCCCTCCCGGAGCGGGAGTCGGCCTCGACCTGACGCCGTCCCGCGCACCAGCGGGTGTTCCGCTGGTGTGCGGGTCCACGGCATCCCTAGGTTGGGACCATGACGCCAACCCTGCCGCTGCCGCGCACCGTCGAGAACTCCGCGTGCACCGGAGAGGTGTTCGACCAGGGCGCTCAGGTCACCCGGTGGGCGCCGGCGGGCTCAGACCCGGTGCTCTACGTGAGCAGCGCCCTGCGGCTGGAGGAGGGTCGGGCGATCCGGGCCGGTGTGCCGGTGTGCTGGCCGTGGTTCGGGCCGGGCCGGGTGGCCGGGATGCAGCCCGCGCACGGCTTCGCCCGCACCTCCACCTGGGACCTCGTGGAGGTGGCAGACCGCGACGACGAGACCACGGTGGTGCACCGGCTCACCTCCGACGAGGCGACCTCCCCGCACTGGCCGCATCCCTACTCCGCCGAGGTGCGCACCCGGTTCGGCCGGGCGCTCGAGGTGTCACTGAGCGTCACCAACACCGGCGACGAGGCCGTCGACTACGAGGACGCCCTGCACGCCTACCTCGTCGTCGGCGACGTGCACCGGGTGCGCGTCGAGGGGCTGGACGGGGCGTCGTTGGTCGACAAGGTGACCGGCACGCAGCGCGTGCAGCAGGGCGACCTCACGTTCGCCGGCGAGACGGATGCCGTGTACCGCGCCAGCGGCCCGGTCACCCTGCACGACCCGGCCCTTCGGCGCCGGCTGCTCGTCACGACCGAGGGCGCGAGCAACCTCGTGGTGTGGAACCCGTGGGCCGCCAAGGCAGCGGAGGCAGCGGACATCGGCGACGACGACTGGGAGCGCTTCGTGTGCATCGAGGGAGCCAACACCTTCGAGAATGCGGTGGTGCTGCAGCCCGGCGAGTCACACACGACGACCTACCGCGTGGAGGTGCAGCCGCTGTGAGCGACTCGACCGTTGCCGGACCGTCCTGGCTCGACGAGCCCGGCCACCGGGCCTGGCTGCACGCCGGCTTCGCCGACGTCATCCGCTTCGCGCTCGGCTCGATCCTGCCTGCCGGCGGGTTCGCCTACCAGGCCGCCGACGGCTCGCCGATGCCGGGCCGCCGCCCCCAGCTCTTCCTCACCGCCCGGATGGCGCACACGGCGGCGCTCGGGGTGCGTCACGGCATCCCGGGGTCCGGCGAGCTGCTCGACCACGCGATCGGCTCGCTCACCGGCCTGCATGCCGACACCGAGCACGGGGGCTGGCTCAGCGAGCCGGGCGTCGTGACCCGCAAGATGACCTACGACCACGTGCACGTGGGGCTCGCCTCGGCCACGGCGCTCACGGTCGGCCACCCTGGGGCCGCGCCACTGCTGGCCCAGGCCGCCGGGATCATCGACACCCGGCTCTGGGACCCGTCAGCCGCGGCGCTGCTGGAGTCGTTCGCGCCGGACTGGTCGGACTCCGAGGACTACCGCGGGGCCAACGCCAACATGCACGGCCTGGAGGCGTTCATCGCGATGGGCAACGCCACGGGGGACGCCGTGTGGCACGAGCGCGGGTTGGCGATCGCCGACCGCTTGATCAACGTCGCTGCGCGAGAACGTGGCTGGCTGCTGCCTGAGCACTTCACGGCCGACTGGCAGGTGCTGCCCGAGTACAACCGCGACGAGCCGCTGCACCCGTTCCGACCCTACGGCGCCACCTTCGGTCACTCCCTGGAGTGGTCGCGCTTCCTGCTCCAGCTCGACGCCTCGCCGCTGGTGAAGTCGCCGGCATGGCTGGTGGAGGCGGCCGAGGGCCTGACCCGGCGCGCGCTCGACGGCGGGTGGGCGCTCGACGGCCGGCCCGGGCTGGTCTACACGGTCGACTGGGACGGCGCGCCGGTGGCCGACATCCGGCTGCACTGGCCGGTGTGCGAGGGCATCCAGACCACCGCGGTGCTGCAGCGGCTCACCGGTGACTCGCACTGGGAGCAGTGGTACCGGCGCCTGTGGGACCACGCGGCCCGGTGGTTCATCGACGATCGAGGCACCTGGCGCAACGAGCTCGACGACGAGATGCGTGAGGGTGGCCAGGTGTGGCCGGGGCGGCCTGACGTCTACCACTGCGGCGGTGCGCTCACCGTGCCGCTGGACGCCTGAACCACCCCGCCAGCCGCGCGGCACCCGTCCAGTGGCGTGACAACGGGGGTGAACGCACCGCGCGTGAGCAAGGTCTCCGCGCAGCGCCCTTCCGGCCACCTCCCCTCGGCGCGACCATCGAAGGAGAACCACCCACAGCACTGCCGAGGTCGTCATGGCTGTCCACACGCCCCCACCGCAGGTCACTGGGGAGCCCGGCCCCGTTCGTCGTCGCCGCCACGGACCCGCCTGGACCGCTCTCACCCTCGTCGAGGTCGCACTCGCGGTCACCGCGGTGCTGCTCGACCTCCTCCTGCCGGCCGTCGTCCTCGCCGTGATGGCGGGCGTATCGCTCGCGGTTCGCCGGGAGCCGCCGAGCACGCTCGGCTTCCACCGGCTCACCCATCCCGGGCGGCAGCTGGCACAGGTGGCGGCCCTGTCCCTGGCCTGGACCACCGCAGTCTTCCTGCTCGTCATGCCGGTGACCGAGCACCTGACGGGCTCGACCCAGGACACCAGCGAGTTCGCCGACCTCGAGGGCGACCTGCCCCGCCTCCTCCTGTTCGTCGCCCTGAGCTGGACGCTCGCCGCGCTCGTCGAGGAGCTCGCCTTCCGGGGCTACCTGCTCACCCGCATCACCGACCTCGCCGGCACCTCGCCCCTCGCCAGGTCGGCGTCCGTCGTCGCCGTCGCTCTGCTCTTCGCGCTCATCCACAGCGAGCAGGGGGCCACCGGCATGGTGCTCGTGTTCGTGGATGCCGTGTTCTTCGGCGCGCTGCGCTACGCCTACCGCTCGTTGTGGGCGCCGGTCGTGGCCCACGGGCTGGTCAACACCGTCGGGATGGTCGCGTTCTTCCTCTTCGGGCCGTTCTCCGCCCTGTGGTGACACCCGGTGCCAGCCTCGTCAGCGGAGCGAGACGAGCGCGTCGACGTCCTCCACCGGCAGGTGCGGGTCCGAGGTCGCCAGCACCGTGAAGGTTGCCGGCTGGCTGGCACCACCGAGGGCGGTGAGGATCGCGCTGTCGGCGGCGTCGCGCCCGGTGCCGATGCGCACCATCGACGCCCGCGGGGCCAACCGGGTGGCGTCGAACACCCGCCACACCCCGTCGACCGCCACCTCGACCACGGCGTGGGCGTCCATCGGTGACAGCCCCGGCGCGTACACCGAGACGTAACGGGCCGGCATCCCGAGTGCGCGGCACAGCGTGACCACCAGGTGCGCGTAGTCGCGGCACACGCCCTGCCCGGTGCCCAACGGCACCAGCGCGTCGTCGGCGGCCGTCGTCGAGCCGGGCAGGTAGAAGAGCCGCTGGTTCACCCAGGCGACGATGTGCTGTGCGGCCTGCGCCTCGTCGCTGACCGGGCCGAACTCCGTTGCGGCAAAGCCCTCCACGCGGTCGCTGGGGCAGTACCGGCTCGGCAGGCGGTAGTGGAACCGCTCGCGCTCGGTGACCGCCACGGCATCCGCCCCACCCAGGGCGACGGTCGCCTCGTAGCCGACCGACAGCCGGCCCACCGGCGCGTCGACCACGTGCACGCGCGTCCCGCGGTCGAGCTCGAGCACATGGTGGGGGATGCCGGTGCCGTCCGCGCCGTGGATGGTGAGGGTCTCGGCGGCATCCAGGCCGGCGGCCACGGCGACCGAGAGGGCGAACCGCCCGGCTCTCTCGACCGGGATGTCGAGGCGGGCACCCACGGTCGCCGAGATGGCCGGGTCGCCGCCGGCAGGGATCGGTTCGGACACGAGGCACCTCCGGGCTGGGGGGGCCGGCAGGGGTGAGCCGGCCGCGGGCCACACGCGTCGTCGGGGGCGGAACCGCTGCGGCGACGCTACCCCGCGGCGGGCCTACGCTGGGGTGATGGGACTGGTAGACCTGATGGCCGGACACCCGGCTGCCACGCCGCACGCCGAGGCACTGGCCGAGGCCGAGCACGGGGTGGCGGTCTACTGGCGGCCCGGGTGCGTGTACTGCAACCGGCTGCGGATGGCGGTGCGCGGGCGACGCGACGAGATCGCCTGGGTCAACATCTGGGAGGACGACGCCGGCCGGGCATACGTGGCGAGTGTCAACAGCGGCGACGAGACGGTGCCCACCGTCGTCATCAACGGCGCTGCGCACACCAACCCCAGGCCCGCGGTCGTCACGGCGGCGCTCGCCGGGCGCTGAGCCTGTCTCACTCCTCCCGGCGGGCGGCCTGGATCACGGTGGTCAGCCGGTCGCGCAGCTCCTCGAGCTCGCTGATCTCGATGCCCAGGCGCGCCACCACGGCCGGGGGGATGCCCTCGGCCTTCCTGCGCAGCCGCCGGCCGGCCGGGGTGAGGGTGATGGCCACGGCCCGCTCGTCGCAGGGGTCGCGGCGCCGGGTGA
Organism: Ornithinibacter sp.; assembly: GCA_045807225.1. Lineage (GTDB taxonomy): Bacteria > Actinomycetota > Actinomycetes > Actinomycetales > Dermatophilaceae > Fodinibacter. The sequence goes on from JBJMHU010000155.1 coordinate 21,699, forward strand.
CCAGGCCGCCGGCCTCGAGACGCTTGAGCAGCGGTGACAGGGTGGCGGGTTCCAGGCTGAGCCGGTCGGCGAGCTCGCTGACCCGCAGCGGCTCGTCCTCCCAGAGGGCGAGCATCACGAGGTACTGGGGGTGGGTCAGACCCATCGGCTCCAGCAGGGGGCGGTAGAGCGAGATGACGGTGCGCGAGGCGACGGCGAGGGCGAAGCAGACCTGGCGGTCGAGGGCGAGCAGGTCGGGCCTGGCGTCGTTCACGGAGGGTGGGCTGGCGGTCCGAGGGGTGGCCATGGTCGCAGTGTAGTGCTGAGTGGGCGTATAGTTAGTGCACTAATCAACTGAGGAACGGGAGAGCGGCGATGAGCCGGAACAGCGACAACGAGGGCCTGACCCTCGGCTACCGCTTCATGTGGCGGCTCAAGTACGCCGGCCTGCACGTCTTCGGGCCGGCCCAGCTCGGCGACGAGCGGGACCCCCAGCGCCGCCTCGAGCGCGAGCGCGCCGACAAGGTCGAGGCCGCCCGAGCCGCTCGGGCTGCCCGGCTCGCGGGTCGCGACCGCGCCCACAGCTGATCCCTGGCGCTCTCTCCGGCGGCTTGCTGCGCTGCGGGGGCGCCGGATGCCGCTCGTCCGGTCGCCAAGAGCGAGCGGGCGCTGATGCCGGGTGCTCGGCGCGGCCGTGGGGCGGGAGTGCTGGCAGGGTCGGGAAGGCTCCACGGTTCCGCATCGCTGGAGCCGCGGCTGGGCGTGGCACGGTACGGCGCTGGGTGGCGGGCGGGCAGCGGTGGTGAGCGTCACGGCATACCCGGAGGAGGACCGTCGTTGCACCCTGCCGTGCCCACCGACGCCGACAGGAAGGTCGTCATGACCGACACCACCGCCCAGTCCACCGCAGCCCCCCGTGAGGTGCGGCTCGCCGCGCGTCCGGTCGGCTGGCCCACGCACTACGACTTCTCGGTCGTCGAGAGCGAGCTGCCCGAGCTCGCCGACGGCCAGCTGCGCGTGCGCAACGTCGTGATGTCGGTCGACCCCTACATGCGTGGGCGGATGAGTGCCGCCAAGTCGTATGCCGCGCCCTACGAGGTCGGCGAGGCGATGACGGGTGGTGCCGTGGGGGTGGTCGAGGAGTCGCGCGCGGACGGCTTCACCGTGGGTGACCACGTCCTGCACGGCTTCGGCTGGCGCGAGGTGGCGGTCATCGACGCGAGCGGCGCCCGCGTCGTGGACGTGTCGGTGGCACCGGCATCCGCGTATCTCGGGGTGCTCGGCATGACCGGGCTGACCGCCTATGCCGGGCTGACCCGGATCGCCGAGATCCAGCCCGGAGACGTGGTGTTCGTGTCCGGTGCGGCGGGTGCCGTCGGCAGCGCGGTCGGCCAGATCGCGAAGGCGCTCGGCGCGAGCCGGGTCATCGGCAGCGCCGGCTCGGCCGAGAAGGTGCGGCACGTCGTCGAGGACCTCGGCTTCGACGCGGCGTTCAACTACAAGGACGGCCCGGTGACCAAGCAGCTGCGCGAGGCGGCCCCCGACGGCATCGACATCTACTTCGACAACGTCGGCGGTGAGCACCTCGAAGCCGCGATCGGCTCGCTGCGCCTCGGCGGCCGGGTGGCCGTCTGCGGGATGATCTCGGTCTACAACGACACCGAGCCGGCTCCCGGGCCGCGCAACCTGTCCCGGCTGATCCAGACCCGGGGACGCATCCAGGGCTTCCTGGTCGGCGACCACTACGACCTGGCCCGCGAGTATGCCGGGCTGGCGGGGGAGTGGCTGGGCGACGGGCGGCTGCAGTCTCGCGAGACGTTCGCCGACGGTATCGATGGTGCGGTCGACGCGTTTCTTGGTGTGCTGCGCGGTGAGAACACCGGGAAGATGGTCGTGCGGCTCTGACGTCCGTGCCGGCGGCACACCGTTCGACGTTCTGCGTGCGGGAGCCTCCGCAGACTGAATTGCGTTGTCGCAGAGGGAAGTGTGAGTCGCTCCGGCGTTCCGGCTCGCAGAAGACCAGCCGGCGATTGTACTGGTTGCACGCGGACATGTCCCTCCTGACAGGCGCTTTCGTTGGTGGTACGTTCGCACCGGCCCGCTTTTTGGGGGGGTCGTGCACAGGGTCGCCAACACGTCACGCTTCCGGCTCTCGTATGGCGGTTACCACCGTAGGAGTCTTCCCATGCGAGTGCGTCACCTCCTCACCCTGACTTCGGTAGCAGCACTTGCTGCATCCACGGTGGTGGTGGGCGCCGCCACGGCCAGCGCTGCGACCACCAACGTGGTGGTGAGGCCCGGAGACCTGCACGGCTGGGGGGTGAGGTTCACCACCAGCTCAGTGCAACCGGGGTTCGTGACCGGCCCTCAGAACCCGTCGCTGGGCGAGGGGTCGTTCCGCTTCGACACGGGCGCAGCGGGGGCTGCAGCCGCGGGCGCAAAGGTGGAGCTGAGCAACGGGGGGCTCAACGACCAGCTGGTGGCCGACCTGACCGGGCTCCGCTATGACGTCTACCTCGACGAGAACGGCACGGGTAGCCAAGGGCAGCCGTTCGTCAACCTCAAGATCGACGCGGACGCCAACGGCAGCATCGACACGACCTTGTCCTACGTGCACACTCCTATACCCCTCAGCACCTGGACCGAGGTGGATACCCAGGACGGCAGCGCCGTAGGTTCCACCGGGTGGTTCTGCCAGAGCAGCTCGGTGGTGACCTGTGGGGTTGCTGGACTCACCTGGGATCAGGTGCTCACCCTGCTGCCCGACGAGGCTGTGTTCCAGAACAGTCTCGGCTTTCCCGGCTCCTTGATCTTCAACGCCGGCCACAGCGGTAGCGCGGCCGGTGAGACGGTGCGGGGCGCGGTGGACCGGTTCACCTGGAGCCTGGGTGACGCGATCGTCGTGAATGACTTCGAGCCAGCGCAGATCAGCGCGGCCGACAACACCAGCCCCGAGCCGGGTGCTGGCGCTCTGGTCGCCCAGATCGACGTGACCCTCAGTGGTCCCAACGGTTTCCGATCTCTGGATGCCCCGCTGGCCGGTCGCCGCGGCCAGCCGGTCACGGAGACCTACGCGACCGCCGACGGCACCGCCACCGCGGGCGAGGACTACACGCCGGCGGAGGGCACGATCACCTTCGACCCGGCGGATCCGGTGACCACCCGTTCCGTGGGCATCCCGGTCCTCGCCGACGGCGTCGTCGATGACGGCG
>JBJMHU010000156.1:0-10529 GCA_045807225.1 Ornithinibacter sp.
GCGTCGGGTAGAGCTGGCAGTCCGCCTGGCCGCCGACCGGGTGCCGGTGCCCGCGGAGCACCCTGACCTTCCCGAGCCCAGCGGCCTGCGTGCGCTCCACACGGCGATGGCGCAAGGTCGGCTCGACGGGTACCGAGCCGGTGTCGTCGCATTCGAGCTGGACATCGCCCCTTCCCACGTCGCCGACGCGGTCGTCGCCGCTCTCGACAGCCACCTCCACCCCGACGCCCCGACCCTGCGCGAGCGCACACGGGAGCTGCTGTCCCGCATCTCACCCGACCTGGTGCGCCACCGCGCCGACCGGGTCCGAGCCAGCACCGGGCTACGCCGCTGGGTCGCCGAGCCCGGGGTCGACGAGTGGCACGGCACCTTCCCGAGCGAGGATGCCGCGTCGGCCTGGGCCGCCATCGACGAGCTGGCCCAAGAGCTGGTCGCGGCTGGCACCTGCTCGAACATCGAACAGGCCCGCGGGAAGGCGCTCACCGACCTGGTCACCGGCCATGCGAACGTCGACGTCCAGGTCGTGCTCACCGTGCCCGCCGACTGCGTGCCCACAAGTGCGACCGCGTCAGCGGATGACGGGCCCACCGGGACGCCTCCGATGCCGACCTCGACATCGGACACGGATGGGAGTGCGCCCATCAACGCTGTGGAGGATCCGAACTCGCCGCCTCTCATCGACCGGATGAATGCCGCTCCCCTTGACCGAGTCACCGCCGATACCGACGTCCCCACGGCGCCTCCGGGCGAAGCACCGGTGGTCGACCCGACTGACTCCGCCACCTCACCCTCGGGCGGAAGCGACGACGCGCTGATGTACGTGCAGGGCGCCCGACCCTCGGAACCGCTGCTGGTCCGGCGGGGCTGGCTACGCGACCACCTGGCCAAGCAACCTCCACGACCCAAGCGCGGTCGCGCCAAGGTCACCCCTGTCGTCGTGCCCTGCGACCCGCTCACCGGCGCCCGCCTCGACCCGCACGACCACCTCACCACTGACGCCTACCGCCCCACCCCCGAGCTCATCGCGCTGGTCAAGGCCCGCGACGGCCGCTGCCGCTTCCCCGGCTGCTCCGTCGCCGCCCGGTTCTGCGACCTCGACCACGTACGACCCTGGCCGGCCGGCCGCACCTCCGCGGGCAACCTGCTCACCCTGTGCCGACGCCACCACCGCATCAAACAACGACCAGGCTGGAGCCTGCGCCTGGCGCCCGACGGCACCACCACCTGGACCGACCCCATCGGCCGGGTCCGCACCACGGCACCCCTGGACGCCCTACAGGCCCTGGTCCTCGCACCAGAGCGTTGCGAGCACGAACCCAGCACCCCCACCGGCGACACCACCACCGCTACTGGCACGAACACCGGCATCACTGCCACGACCACCGACACGACCGCCCACAACGCCGCCACCATGTGCACCAGCAACGGTCTTGTCCCCCCAAGCAGCACCACGACTCCCCACACGACCACGTCGCGCTGGAGCGTGCTCGAGACGATCCTCGAACTCCGCGCCGAGCACACCCAGGCAGCCGGTCACGGCTGGCTCGGCGGCCCGACCCACCGGCGCTGCACGTCCACGGCTGACCTGCGAGCCGGCATCGCCCGACGACGGGCACACCCAGCCTTCCCCGACCTGCCGCCCTTCTGACCCCCTCCTCCATTCACCGCACGAGGTGCAAGCCCGGCGACTCGGCGCCGCGGCCGGCGGGCCGAGTCGTCAGCGTGACTCGATGATCCGCTGGCCCGCCTCCGGCTCTCAGCAACCGGCTCCTGTCCAGCGTGGCCACGCCCTCCTCCTCGAGGAGTCAGAACCGGATACGCCCCGTGGCTCGTGCATTCGCGACCCGCTGGTTGCGGACGGACATGCGGACCTCTTTCGGTGGGGGCACCACCGCGCCCCGGGGAGCCCGACGCTAGGCGCGCGACCACCCGCCACGACCCCACGTGCCGCACCGCGGAACGACCGCAGGCCGAGCGACCCCCGTCCCCGGATGCCAGCCACGACGTCAGAGCGCGCGATCACCAGCCCGGAGGTCAGGGCTCGACGACCAGTCCCATCGCGGCCAGCAGGCCGGCGGTACCGGACGCCTCGACACGCAGCCCGCGAACCCGGTTCTCGGAGGGGTCGAAGGCGTAGCCCACCGCCCCGACCAGGCTCGCCCCGCGGAGGTCGGTGCCGGCGAAGACGGCGCCCGACAGGTCCGAGCCGCCGAAGTCGACGCGTTGCGCGTCGGCGCCGCCGAAGTCCGCCTCGCGCAGCGAGCACCCCACCAGCCGCGACCCGGCGATCGCCCCCTCCTGGAAGGACGCGAGGTCGAGGCGGCAGCGCTCGAAGTCCCACGGCCGCGCCGACAGCGTCGCCTCCCCCGCCCGGGTCCAGATCACGGCGAGCGCGGTGCACTCCACGAGGGTGCAGTCACGAAAACGCGATCCCGACAGGTCGACCCGGTTCAGGTTGCACCCGGTGAACACACAGTCGGTGAAGGTGCAGTCGCGCAGCACCGCCCCCTCGAGCACCGCGCGCTCGAACCGGCAGCCTTCGAGCTCGACCCCGTCGAGCACCTCCCCCGGCTCCAGCCCCTCGGTGAGGGTCAGGTCGGCGGCGTAGCCACCGCCGTCGGCGAGCCGCTGGAGCAGGGATGCCGGCTCGCCCATCAGTGCGTGTGCCGCGCCGCGAGCGCCCGGAGCTCGTCGATGGCGGCGGCGGCCGACTCGGCGCCGTAGACGGCCGACCCGGCGACGAACACGTCGGCCCCCGCCTCGGCGCACTGCTCGATGGTGGATGCCGAGACCCCGCCGTCGACCTGGATCCACACCTCGCCGCCGTGCCGCCGCACCGCCTCGCGCACCTGCGCCACCTTGGGCATCTGGTCGGCCATGAACGACTGCCCGCCGAAACCGGGCTCGACGGTCATGACGAGCACCATGTCGACCTCGGGAAGCAGGTCGGCGTAGGGCGCGAAAGGCGTGCCGGGCTTCACCGCGAACGCCGCGCGCGCCCCTGCCGCGCGGATCGCACGCGCCGTGCGCACGGCATCCGACACCGCCTCGACGTGGAAGGTGACCGACCTCGCGCCGGCCTCCGCGTAGCCCGGTGCCCAGCGGTCGGGGTCCTCGATCATCAGGTGGCAGTCGATGGGGACGGGCGACACCTTGAGCAGCGCCTCCACCACCGGCAGGCCGAGGGTGAGGTTGGGGACGAAGTGGTTGTCCATGACGTCGACGTGCGCCCAGTCGGCCGTAGCGATGGCGCGGAGCTCGCGCTCGAGGTTCGCGAAGTCGGCCGACAGGATCGACGGGGAGATCTGCACCCGCGACACCCTAGCGACCTCGCACCATCCGAACCTCGACCAGCGGGGGGTAGTCGACCACGAGCTCGGAGCCGTCGTCGCGGAAGCCGTTGCGGCGGTAGAACGCAGCCGCCCGCTCGTTGCCCCTGGCCCGCCACAGCTGGGCCGGCCGGTCGCCGATCGCCCACTCCAGCAGCGCCTGCCCCAGCCCACTGCCGTGCAGGGCCCGGTCGACGTAGAGTGCCCACAGCTCGTGGTCTCGCACCGGCGGGACGCCTTCGTTCTCGTGGGACGCGCCAGCGACGCACCAGGCGACCGGAGTCCCCCCGGGGCGGAACACCGCCGTGCGCCGCACGCCCTCGGGCGGGGGCTGGGCGAGCACCCGGTGCCACAGGTCGATCCGGTTCTGCGGGCCGTGCTCGTCGAACCACCCCGGCGGCACCAGGTCGGCGTAGCTGTCGACCCACGACTGGTGGTGGAACCGACCGAGCGCCTCGGCGTCGGCCGGTTCCGGTGCGCGCCACACGAGGTCGTCGAGCGGCCCCCTAACCACCACGCACCATCCGGATGCCGCGCAGCCCCGTCTCGCGGTGCGGCGCCTCGACGCCGTCGCGCTCGACGTCGTCGTCGGGCCGTGACGTCCCCGCCACCACCCAGCCCACCGCTGCACCGATTTCGTCGAAGACGGCGGTGTCGTCCGGTGCAGGGGCGTGCCGGAGCAGGCCGCCCGGGCCGGGCACGCTCAGACCGACTTCCGCAGCAGCGCGACGAACATCGCGTCGGTGCCGTGCACGTGCGGCCACAGCTGCACGTAGGGGCCCTCGCCGAGACCCTCGACCGGGCGACCGACGGCGTCGGTGAACAGCGGGCGGGCGTCGACGACCTCGACGTCGTGGCGGCGCTTGAGCACGTCGCTGACGACGAACCGCGTCTCGGCGACGTGCGGGCTGCACGTCGCGTAGGCGACGACACCGCCGGGGGCGACGGCATCGAGCGCGGAGCCGAGCAGCGCGCGCTGCAGCGGCGCGAGCTCGGCGACGTCGGAGGGCTGGCGGCGCCAACGGGCCTCCGGCCGGCGCCTCAGGGCCCCCAGCCCGGTGCAGGGGGCGTCGACCAGCACCTTGGCGTAGGCGGCCGGCTCGTCGTCGCCGACGACCCGCCCGTCGGCGGTGCGCACCTCGATGCGGCGGCCGAGTCCTTTTGCGTGGCGGCTCAGGGCGCGCAGGGTGTTGCGCACCAGGTCGGCACGGTGGGGGGTGACCTCGACGGCGGTGAGGTCGGCGCCGGCCTGCACGGCGAGTGCGCCGAGCACCCCGGCCTTGCCACCGGGCCCAGCGCACAGGTCGAGCCAGCGCGCGGGCAGGTCGTCAGGGACGTCGGCCGCAGCCAGGGCCAGGGCGACGAGCTGGGACCCCTCGTCCTGCACGGCGGCGCGCCCGTCGCGGATCTCGGGGATGAGGCCGGGGTCGCCGGACCCGAGCACGATGCCGATCGGGGAGATCGGGCTGGGCTCGACGTCGTCGTAGCGGCTCAGCTCGTCGACGGAGGTCAGCCCCGGTCGGGCGACGACGTGCACCTGCGGCGGCTCGTTGTCAGCGGTGAGCAGGGCCGCCAGCTCGGCCTCGACCGTTGCGGCGGTGGCGCGGCCGTGCCCGAGCAGGGCCGCGCGCAGGGCACTCACCACCCACTGCGGGTGGCTGTGCCGCACCGCGAGTGCGGCGACCCCCCCGCCCTCGGGCACCACGGCGTCGCGCCACTCCTCGAGCGACCGCTCGCTGATCCGCCGCATCACGGCGTTGACGAAGCCACTGGCACCCGCCCCGGCGACCACCTTGGCCAGCCCCACCGTCTGGTCGGCGGCGGCGTGCGTGGGCACCCGCATGCCCAGCAGCTGGTGGGCCCCCAACCGCAGCACGTCGAGCACCTGCGGGTCGACCCGGTCGGTCGGGCGCCCGGCCGCCTCGGTGATGACGGCGTCGTAGAAGCCCTGCCAGCGGATGGTGCCGAAGCCCAGCTCGGTGGCGAACGCCGCGTCGCGACCCTCGAGACGGTGGCGGCGCAGGATGGCGGGCATCTCGAGGTTGGCGTAGGAGCCGTCGTCGACGGCCCGCAGCAGGGTGTAGGCGGCGAACCGGGTGGGCTCGGCGCGCCGGGTGCGCTCGGAGGGTGCCGTGGCGCTGCGCCGGCGCGGGCCACGAGCGCCACCACCACCCCGAGAGGAGCCGCCTCCCCCACGTGCACCGGGCGGGCGCTCGCCGGACTCAGCCATCGAAGCGCTCCCCCGTCGCGATCCGCATGCCGCGCGCCCAGTCGGCCGAGGCCATCGGCTTCTTGCCGTGCGGACGCAGCTCACCCAGCTCGACCGGCACCGAGGCCGTGCCCACCAGCACCGCCTGCTTGCTGACGTGCAGCTCGCCCGGCTCCAGCGGGACGCCGTCGCGGGCCGGCATCACCCGGGTCGGGCCGCTCGAACCACTCGCGGCCCCCACGCCGCCGGCCGCGAACCGCACCGGCCCGACCTTCACCCGCTCGCCCCGGAAGGTGGTCCATGCTCCCGGCGCCGGGGTGCAGCCGCGCACGTGCCGGTCGACGACGTGCGCCGGCAGCGACCAGCGCACCCGGGCCTCGTCGGTGCTCAGCTTGGGCGCCAGGCTGACACCCTCAGCGGGCTGCGGCACGGCCTGCAGCGAGCCGTCGGCCAGGCCGTCCATCGTGGCCAGCAGCAGCCCCGCCCCGGCGGTGGCCAGCCGGTCGAGCAGCGTGCCCGCGGTGTCGTGGGGGCGCACCGCCTCGGTGAGCGTGCCGAGCACCGGGCCGGTGTCGAGGCCCTCGTCGATGACGAACGTGGTGGCACCGGTGACGTCGTCACCCGCCATGAGGGCGCGCTGCACGGGTGCGGCACCGCGCCACGCCGGCAACAGGGAGAAGTGCAGGTTGACCCAGCCGTGCACGGGCAGGTCGAGCGCGACCTTGGGCAGGAGGGCGCCGTAGGCGACCACCGGGCAGCAGTCGGGAGCGATCTCCCCCAGCCGGGCCAGGAAGTCGGGGTCTCTCGGGGTGGGCGGCGAGAGCACCTCGATGCCGTGCTCGAGCGCCACCTGCTTGACCGGCGACGGCGCGAGCGTGCGGCCGCGGCCGGCCCGGGCGTCGGGGCGGGTGACCACCGCGGCCACCTCGTGCCGCGAGCCGACCAGGGCCAGCAGCGAGGGGACGGCGGTCTGCGGCGTGCCGGCCACGACGAGTCGCACTCAGCGCCTCCCGAAGCTGTCGGCGTGCGGGCTGACCCTGACCACCGGCGCCGCGGCACCCCAGTCGGCCTCGCGAACCAGGCGCATGGCCTCGCGACGCTGCTCGGGGTCGAGCCGGTCGACGAACAGGATGCCGTCGAGGTGGTCGGTCTCGTGCTGCACCGCGCGCGCCAGCAGGTGGGTGCCCTCGACGCTGACCGGCTCACCGAAGGCGTTCCACCCCCGAGCCACGACCTGCACCGCCCGTGGGGTGTCGAAGCGCAGCCCCGGCATCGACAGGCACCCCTCGGGCCCTACCTCCTCCTCGTCGCCGAGGGTGAGGTCGGGGTTGACGAGGTGTCCGACGACCCCGTCGGCCCGGTAGGCGAACACCCGGAGCCCCACCCCCAGCTGCGGGGCCGCGAGGCCGGCCGCGCCCGCATCGAGCATGGTGTCGGTGAGGTCGCCGACGAGGCGACGCAGCTCCGCGTCGAAGTCGACGACCGGTGCCGCGGGAGTGCGCAGGACGGGGTCGCCGAAGAGCCTGATGGGGGTGACGCTCACGCCCGGGAGTCTAGGTGCCGCCGGCGACGAACGGTCACGCCGTGGGGTCCGGGGGGTCGACGCGCACCGACACCGGGTCGGGGTCCTTGCGGGCCGACGCCCGCGCGCGCATCGCCGCCAGCTCGCGCACGAGGGCCGGGCCGTCGGGGCGGGGCACGGTGAGCAGGGTGCGCCACCGGTCGGTGGCCCCGTGCGGCAGCGGCCCGAGCACGGATGCCGTGCCCGGAAGCTCGAGCTCGGCGGTGGCCGCCTCGAGGCCCGGGCGGGCGCCGGTGAGCACGGCCAGCCGGGATGCCGGGGGCAGCGACAGCTGGCGCCGCTCCTCGAGCTCGCGCCCGGCGAACCAGGCGGGGTCCCAGCGCACGAGCGCCTCGACCGCCGGGATCGACACCTCGGTGGGGGCGCCGGCCAGCACGACCCGGCCCCCGTCGGATGCCGGCCGCACCAGGGCCGCCGCCGCCAGCCAGCGACGCAGCGCCTCCTCGCCCGCCGTGAGGCTGGGGCGCTCGAGCAGCGCCCACGCGTCGAGGAGCAGCGCGGCGGCGTACCCGCCGGGGGCGACCGGCTCGGCGCCGGGCGTGGAGACGACCAGCCGTGGCCCGGGGGCCACGGTGTCGAGCACGGTGCCGGCGCCGGAGCGCTCGACGGGCACCCCCGGGAACGCGCGGCCGAGCTCCTCGGCCGTGCGGCGGGCGCCGACCACCGACGACCGCAGCCGGTGGCCACCGCAGGCCGGGCAGCTGAAGCCGGTCTCGACCCGGCCGCACCAGCGGCAGGCCGGCGGTCCCTGCGGCCCGGGCAGCCCGAGCGGGCCGGCACACACCGTGCAGCGGGCGGGCCGGCGGCAGTCCTGGCACGACAGCGAGGGCAGGTAGCCCCGGCGCGGCACCTGCACGAGCACCGGCCCGGCCGCCAGCGCCTCCTTCGCGGTGCGCCAGGCGATCGTGGGCAGGTGGGCCGCGGCCACGGCCGGGTCGCGCTCCGCGTCGTGGCCCTCCCCGGCGACCCGCACCGACGGCACCGCCCGGCGCAGCACCTCGCGCGGTGCCTCGACGGCGGTGAGCGCACCGCGGGCCACGAGGTCGGCGACGGCCACCGAGCGGCTGAACCCGGCCGACAGCACCGCAGCCCCCTGCTCGTGCGCCCGGGCCAGCAGCACCTCACGCACGTGGGGGTAGGGCGCACGCGGCTCCTCGAGCAGGTCGTCGCCGTCGTCCCACCAGGCCACCAACCCCAGGTCGCGCACCGGCGCGAAGGCCGCGGCCCGGGTGCCCACCACCACCCGCGCGTGGCCCCGCAGCGCCTTGAGGTAGGCCGTGTAGCGGGCCTGGGGCCCCTGGTCGGCGGTGAGCCGCGTGTGCTGCCCCGGCCCGAGCACCTCGAGCAGGGCCGCCTCGACCCGCACGACGTCGCGGTGGTCGGGCACCACGAGCACGGCCCCGCGACCGCCCTCGACCGCGGCGCGCGCGGCCTCGGCGAGCAGCACCGGCCAGTCGGCGGCGGCCGCCACCGAGGGGAGCGACAGCAGGGACGCCGTGGGGGCACCGCCCGCCGTGAGGTGGGCGAGGAAGGCCGGCCCAGCGGCATACGGCGACCAGGCGAGCGGCACCCGCTGCGGCAGCGGTGCCTGCTCGGGCGGGTCGAGCGCGAGGGCCTTCTCGGCCGCGGCGTGCCGTGGGGGAACGGCGAGCCGCAGCACGTCGCCCAGCGAGCCCGCGTAGCGGTCGGCCACCGTGCGTGCGGTGGCCAGCACCGGCGGGGTGAGCACCGGCTCCGGGGAGACGACCCGGCGCACCGGGCTCAGCCGGCCCGGGTGCCCGGCGCCGGCCCGGCGCTCGAGCACGAAGCCGCTGAGGTCCTGGCCGGCGAAGCGCACCTTGACCCGCACCCCTGGCACCGCGGTGTCGGCCATCGACGTGGGCACGGTGTACTCGAACGGCCGGTCGAGGTGCGGCAGGCCGGTGTCGACCTGCACCAGGGCCACGGGCAGCACGTCGGTGGTCGGGTCGTCACCGGCGAGCCTGCGGGGTCGGCGCACGCGCGAACCGGAGGACAGCAGCGCGAGCTGCTCCCCGGCATCCGCGTCGTCGGCCGTCGTCATGCGCCCGAAACTAGCGGAGCCCACCGACCCGGGGAGGGGTCGGTGGGCTCGCGCTGTGGATGACCGGCGGTCAGCCCTTGGCCGCGCGCTGCAGCGCCTCGACGCGGTCGGTGCGCTCCCAGGTGAAGCCGTTGTCGACGCCGTCGGCGTGGGTGCGGCCGAAGTGGCCGTAGGCCGCCGTCGCCTTGTAGATCGGGCGGAGCAGGTCGAGGTCGTCGAGGATCGCGGCCGGGCGCAGGTCGAAGGTCTTCTGGATCGCGGCCTGGATCTTCTCGGCGGGCACGGTCTCGGTGCCGAACGTCTCGACGTACAGGCCGACCGGCTGGGCCTTGCCGATGGCGTAGGCGACCTGCACCTCGCAGCGGCGGGCCAGCCCGGCGGCGACGACGTTCTTCGCCACCCAGCGCATGGCGTAGGCGCCCGAGCGGTCGACCTTCGACGGGTCCTTGCCGGAGAAGGCGCCGCCGCCGTGGCGGGCCATGCCGCCGTAGGTGTCGACGATGATCTTGCGTCCGGTCAGCCCGGCGTCACCCATCGGGCCGCCGATGACGAACTTCCCGGTCGGGTTGACCAGCAGCCGGTAGCCGTCGGTGGGCAGGCCGAGGGCGGCGAGCTCGGGCTCGACCACCAGCTCCTGCACGTCCGGGGTGAGCAGCTGCTCGATCGAGATGTCCTCGGCGTGCTGCGAGGAGACCACCACGGTGTCGACGCCGACCGGGCGGTCGTCCTCGTAGACGACGGTGACCTGGGTCTTGCCGTCGGGCCGCAGGTAGGGCACGGAGCCGTCCTTGCGGACCGCCGAGAGCCGGCGGGAGAGCCGGTGCGCCAGCGCGATCGGCAACGGCATGAGCTCGGGGGTCTCGTCGCTGGCGTAGCCGAACATCAGGCCCTGGTCGCCGGCGCCCTGGCGCTCGATCACGTCGTCGGCGACACCGGCGGTGCGCGCCTCGTAGGCGGTGTCCACGCCCTGGGCGATGTCCGGCGACTGCGCACCGATCGAGACGCTGACCCCGCAGGAGGCGCCGTCGAAGCCCTTGCGGGAGGAGTCGTACCCGATGCCGAGCACGGTCTTCCGGACGATGTCGGCGATGTCGACGTAGCCGGCGGTGGTGACCTCACCGGCGATGTGGACCTGACCGGTGGTGATCAGGGTCTCGACGGCGACGCGGCTGCGCGGGTCCTGCGCGAGCATCGCGTCGAGGATGGAGTCGCTGATCTGGTCGGCGATCTTGTCCGGGTGGCCCTCGGTCACCGACTCGGACGTGAAGAGGCGGCGTGACACGCGGTACTCCCTGGGGTCGGTGACGGTCGGGTGGACGCCCGGGGGTGAGCGTCTCGTCGGGTGCA
>JBJMHU010000157.1:0-4146 GCA_045807225.1 Ornithinibacter sp.
ACACGGCTCGGCCCGCGTCGCCACAGCTTTCTCGCCCGGTGCGGAGACCTTGACCTTCGCACCACATCGGAAGTGGTGCGAAGGTCAAGGTTCCGGGATCGGGCGAGAAAGCTGGGACTCGGGTCAGGTGAGGGGGTCGGAGTCACCCAGGACGAGGGCGAGGGTGCGCACGTCAGGTCCGAGACCCGCCTCGGCGCGCGCTCTCAGCGACGCCACCGTGTCGATGCCGGCGCGCACGAACCGGCCAGACCACGCGTCCAGCTCGCCGGATACCAGGGCCAGCACCAGGTCGGTGACCTGCGCCGGGTCGGTCCACTCGGTGAGACCCGCGTGGGCATCCATCCCCGAGGTCATGTCGGTGCGCACCACCCCCGGCATCAGGTCGAAGGCCCGGATGCCGCGCGCCCACCCCGCGAGGTGCGTCGAGCCGGTGACCCGCGCCAGGGCCGTCTTGCTGACGTTGTAGGCACTCGCGTCGGCACCCGGCCGGCGGGCGGCGCCGCTGTTGACGTTGACGATGCGTCCGCCACCGGAGGCCAGCATGTGCGGGGCGACCAGCCAGGTCATCAGGTAGGCGCCCAGGACGTTGACCTCCTGGGTGTGCCACCACTGCTCCGGGTCGGACGCGAACAGGTCGACCTCGGTGTCGATCACCCCGGCGTTGTTGACGAGCACGTCGATGCGGCCCTGCCGCTCGACGACCTCGTCGACCCACGCGGTGAGCGCCGCCCGGTCGGTCACCGGCGCCACGGCGCTGGAGCCCCGCTCGACGGCGTACCCGGCATCCTCGAGCGCGTCGGCCACGAACCGCCCGATGCCGCGCGAGGCGCCGGTCACGATGGCGACGAGGTGGCCCCCGCGCCCGTCGTCGGAGGCAGGCTCCGGCGCCACCTCGCCCTCGTCGTCGACCGGAACCTCGGTCGGCACGCTCATGCCCGCTGCACCGCCCCCACGGCTTCGGCCGCCGCCCGCAGTGCGGTGTCGCGCAGCGCACTGACCTCGTCGGTGGTCAGCGTGCGGTCGGGCGCCCTGAAGGTGAGCCGGTAGGCCAGGGACTTGCGCCCCTCCCCCACCTGCTCGCCGCGGTAGACGTCGAACAGCGTGAGGGCCTCGAGGTCGGGCCCGGCACCGTCGCGCAGCGAGCGCTGCACGGCATCCGCCGGCACCGACTCGTCGACCACGACGGCGACGTCGCTCTGGGCCATCGGGAAGGTGGTGAGGGTGCGGGCCTGCACGGTCGCCTCGGACGCCCGGGTCAGCACGTCGAGGTCCAGCTCGCCGCCGACGGTGCGGGGCGGCAGCCCGAGTGCGGCGACGACCTTGGGGTGCAGCTCGCCCACGTGGCCCACCAGGGTGCCGTCGGCCAGCGCCACGCTGGCGCACCGGCCGGGGTGGAAGGGGGGCACGGCATCCGCGGACACCTCGAGCGCGAGACCGAGGGCCTCACCGACGGTGCGGGCGAGCTCGACGGCGTCGGCCACGTCGGCCGGGCGGCCCCCGCCCCACCAGCCGGCAGGCACGCGGTCGCCGGCGAGCAGCAGCCCGACGTGTCTCGGCTGCGGTGGCACGGCAGCGCGGATGGCGGCCAGCGTCTCCTCCGACGGGTGGATGCCGACGTCCTCGGTGGGAGCCGCAGCCTGCGGCCCGTCCAGGGCGACGACGAGACCGAGCTCGAAGAGCCCGACGTCCCGCGACCCGCGGGCGACGTTGCGGCGCAAGGCGTCGACCATCGTCGCCAACAGCCGCGTGCGCATCAACGGCTGCTCGTCGGACAGCGGGTTGGCCAGGCGCACCGTGCGCGCGACCTCGGCGTCGACGTCGAGGCCGAGCGCGGCGTAGCGGTCGGCGCCGACGAACGGCGCGCTCCACACCTCGGAGAGTCCCTGGCCGGCCAGCACGTCGGCGACCAGTCGCCGCACCCGCTGCGCGTGGGTGAGGCCGGCACCGCCCGGGGGTGTCGGGATGACCGAGGGGATGCGCTCGTAGCCGTGGATGCGGGCGACCTCCTCGACGAGGTCCTCGGCCGTGGTGAGGTCGGGGCGCCAGGTGGGTGGGGTGACCGTGAGCAGGTGTCCGTCGCGGGTGACCGAGCAGCCGATGGCGTCGAGCACGGAGACCACCTCGCTCTCGAGGTAGACGATGCCCACGATCTTGGAGGGGAAGTCGACGTGCATGGTGACCGGGGCCGGGTCGGGCGGGGTGCCCACGTCGGTGACGTCGGGGTCGGCCACCCCTCCCCCGAGCTCCACCAGCAGGTCGACGGCCAGCTGGGCGGCCGCGGCGGCGAGCGCCGGGTCCACCCCGCGCTCGAACCGGCGGGACGCCTCGCTGGGCAGCTTGTGCCGCCGGGCCGATCGAGCGATCGTGACCGGCTCGAAGTGCGCGGCCTCGATGAGCAGGTCCCGGGTGCGCGCTCCCACCTCGGTCTCGGCGCCGCCCATGACCCCGGCGATCGCGACGGCCCGCTCGCCGCCGGAGTCGGTGATGAGCAGGTCGCCCGGGTCGAGCGCGCGCTCGACGTCGTCGAGGGTGGTCAGCCGCTCGTCGGGCCGGGCGCGGCGCACGACGATCGGCGCCTGCAGGGTGTCGAGGTCGAAGGCGTGCAGGGGCTGGCCCAGGCCCAGCATCACGTAGTTGGTGACGTCGACCGGCAGCGAGATCGGGCGCATGCCCGCCTCGGTGAGGCGCACGGCCATCCATCGTGGTGTGGGTGCGTTGACGTCGATGCCGCGCACGACACGTGCGACGTAACGGTCGCACCCCTCGCGCCCGCGGATCGGCGCCTCGTCGCGCAGCTCGACGGCGAACCCTCCGTCGGTGGCCGGCGGGGCGGCATCCGCGAGCGCGAGCGCCGGGTCGGTGAACGCGGCGCCGGTGGCGTGCGAGTACTCCCGGGCGATGCCGCGCACCGAGAAGCAGTAGCCGCGGTCGGGCGTGACGTTGACCTCGACGGTCTCGCGGTCGAGGCCGAGCAGCGGGATCGCGTCGCTGCCCGGGGTCAGGCGCGCGAGGGTTTCCGGGTCGTCCCCGAACCGCCGGGTCAGCACGAGGATGCCGTCGTGGTCGTCGCCGATGCCGAGCTCGCGCTCGGAGCAGATCATGCCGGCCGAGACGTGGCCGTAGGTCTTGCGGGCGCTGACCGTGAGCGGGCCCTGCGGCGTGGGAAGCACGCCGCCGGGGAGGATGACGACGACGAGGTCGCCGGCCTCGAAGTTGTGGGCACCGCAGACGACGCCCTGCGGCTCGCCGGTGCCGTTGCTGTCGCCGACGTCCACCGTGCACCAGTTGATCGTCTTGCCGTTCTTCTGCGGCTCGGGCTGCTTGCTGAGCACCCGGCCCACGACGAGCGGGCCGGTCACACCGGCGGTGTGCAGCCCCTCCTCCTCGAGCCCGACCGCGACCAGCGAGGCAGCGATGGCCTCGCCGTCGGCATCCGGCGGCACCGCGACGTACTCGCGCAGCCAGTCGACGGGAACCCGCATCAGATCTCCATCCCGAACTGCGCGTCGAAGCGAACGTCGCCTTCGATCATGTCGCGCATGTCGCTGACCCCGGTGCGGAACATCAGCGCCCGGTCGATGCCCATGCCGAACGCGAACCCGGTGTAGCGGTCGGGGTCGACGCCGCACGCGGTCAGGACGTTGCGGTTGACCATGCCGCAGCCACCCCACTCGATCCAGCCGGTGCCCTTGCAGGTGCGGCAGTCGGGGTCGGCCCCCCGGCAGACGAAGCAGCGCAGGTCCATCTCGGCGCTCGGCTCCGTGAACGGGAAGAAGGAGGGGCGCAGCCGGGTGGTGATGCCCTCGCCGAAGAGCTCGGCGGCGAGCCGGTCGAGCGTGCCCTTGAGGTGGGCCATGGTGATGCCCTCGTCGACCGCCAGCCCCTCGACCTGGTGGAAGGCCGGCATGTGCGTGGCGTCGAGCTCGTCGGTGCGGAACACCCGGCCGATGGCCGCGACGTACACGGGGACCCCGCGCTCGAGCAGGGTGCGCGCCTGCACCGGGGAGGTGTGGGTGCGCAGCACGAGGCCGCCCTCGGGCGGGTCGACGTAGAAGGTGTCCTGCATCTGGCGGGCCGGGTGGTCGGCGTCGAAGTTCAGGGCGTCGAAGTTGAACCACTCCGCCTCGATCTCGGGCCCCTCGGCGA
>JBJMHU010000158.1:0-56618 GCA_045807225.1 Ornithinibacter sp.
TCGTACCAGGTCGTGGCCCTGCTGGTGCGCGAGGAGCGCGCCCGGGTCAAGGGCGACACGACGATGACCGAGGCCGAGCGCACCACCATGCTGACCCGGCTCGACGGCATCGCGACCATCCTGGCCAAGACCGCCGCCCGCGACACCTCGCTGCTCGAGCTGCTGGCCGAGGGCGCGACCGTGTCGCCCGCGGCCGTCGACCTGAAGAACGACATGCTGCGGGCGGCCGGCCGTGAGCCGGAGCCCGAACCCGAGCCGGAGACCGAGCCGGCCGACGGGCTCTCGTCCTCGCCGCGCCGCGTGGTGCCGCCGACGGTGATCGCCCGCCAGCTGGCCAACCCGTTCCTGGCGCCCGACTTCTCGGCAGTGCCGGCGCCCCGCCCGAAGACCAACCGGCTGGGCAGCTGGGAGCTGCTGACCCCGCTGTTCCGGGCGTTCGAGTACGGCGGCGACTCCACCTGCATGCCGCTGCCCGAGCCCGACAGCGTGGTGCACGGCATCAAGGGCCTCGAGCTCATGCACCACCAGGCCCAGGTCGTGGCCGCGGCCGCCGCCGGCCACCGCACCTTCCTGCTCGCCGACGAGCCCGGCCTGGGCAAGACGGCGCAGGCGCTGCTGGGCGCGCACGTCGCCGACGCCTTCCCGCTGCTGGTCGTCGTGCCGAACGTCGTCAAGGCCAACTGGGCGCGCGAGGCCGGGCTGTGGACCCCACGCCGCGCCGCCACCGTCATCCACGGCGACGGCGAGACCATCGACGGCTTCGCCGACATCGTCATCGTCAACTACGAGATCCTCGACCGGCACGTCGGCTGGCTGGGCCAGCACGGGTTCCGGGGCATGGTGGTCGACGAGGCCCACTTCATCAAGAACAAGTCCTCGCAGCGCTCGCAGCACGTGCTGCAGCTGTCCGAGCGGATCCGCGCCCGCAGCACCAACGCGCTGTTCATGGCGCTGACCGGCACGCCGCTGATCAACGACATCGAGGACTTCAAGGCGATCTGGCAGTTCCTCGGCTGGATCGACGAGAAGAAGCCCCGGCACGCCCTGATGGCGGCGCTCGAGGAGACCGGGCTCAGCCCGGCCGACCGCGGGTTCTACGCGGCCGCGCGCACCAGCGTCATCGACCTCGGCATCGTGCGGCGGCGCAAGGTCGACGTCGCCGCCGACATCCCGGCCCGCCGCGTGGCCGACCTGCCGGTCGAGCTCGACGACGAGGCGTCGAGGTCCATCCGCGCCGCGGAGCAGGAGCTGGCGCGCCGGCTCGTGGCCCGCTACCGGGCGGCCCGGGCTGCGCGGCCGGTCGACGTCGACGCCGACTCGATCGATTACGACCTGGTGCGCAAGGTCGCGGCGGCCGAGCGCAAGAACGCCGGCACCGACAAGACCGGCGACAACGTCTTCACCGTGATGCGCAGGATCGGCCAGGCCAAGGCCGGCCTCGCCGCCGACTACGCCGCCCAGCTGGCCCGCAACGTCGGCAAGGTGGTGTTCTTCGCCAAGCACATCGACGTCATGGACACCGCCGAGCAGACCTTCGCCAAGCGGGGCATCGGCTACGCGTCGATCCGGGGCGACCAGACCCCGAAGCAGCGCGCCGCCAACGTCGAGGCGTTCCTCACCGACCCCGACGTCGCCGTCGTGGTGTGCTCGCTCACCGCGGCCGGCGTCGGGCTCAACCTGCAGGTCGCCTCCAACGTCGTGCTCGCCGAGCTGTCGTGGACGTCGGCGGAGCAGACCCAGGCCATCGACCGGGTGCACCGGATCGGTCAGACCGAGCCGGTCACGGCCTGGCGGGTCATCGCCGCCCAGACCATCGACCCCAAGATCGCCCAGCTCATCGACGACAAGGCGGGGCTGGCGGCCCGCGCCCTCGACGGCTCCGACGAGGAGGTCGGCTCCTCGGCCGACCTGCAGCTCGAGGCGCTGGTGGCCCTGCTCACCGAGGCGCTCGAGGCCGAGCGCCCGAGCACCGTCGGCGGGTTCGCCCCCGAGTGAACGGCACGCGCGCTGCGCTGGCAGCCCGGGAAGTCAGGCCGCGAAGGCCGGCCGAGCGCTCGGCATCCGTGGTGGGTCAGTACCAGTGCGGGGAGCGGGCCTGCCACGTGCTCCACGCACCGCACGGTGAGCCGTAGACCGACTTGATGTAGCCCATGCCCCAGGCGATCTGGGTGGCCGGGTTGGTGAGCCAGTCGCTGCCGGCGGTGGCCATCTTCCAGCCCGGCAGTGCCTGCGGGATGCCGTAGGCGCCCGACGACCGGTTCGCGGCACTCCAGCTCCACCCGGACTCGCCGTTCCAGAGGTCGACGAGGCAGGGGAACTCGGTGGCGGGGTCCCAGCCGAACGACGCCATCTTCGACAGCGCGATCTGCTGGGCGGCCCGGGGCTCTCCCTTGGCGGCCTGCACCCCGACCAGCGTCGTGGTGGACAGCCGGGCGGCGGCCTCGCGCTGGTTGACGAGGCTGGCGGCGCCCTTCCTGAGCTCCTCCAACCGGGCCGTGAGGGCCTCCTGCTGCTGGCTCAGCGTGGCCGCTTCGGCCGATGCCCGGGCGGCACCCTTCTTCGCGGCGGCGAGCTCGTCGGTGGCCCGCGTGGCGGCGATGTCGCGGGCGTTGCGGGCCGAGACGAGCACCCGCTCCTGGAGGTCGGCGTCGCGTTCCGCAGCGGTGGCGTTGTCGAGGTCGTCGCGCACCCGGTGGGCGTGCGAGTCCATCACCACGGCGAGGTCCGACATCACGCTGGGCGGAGCGAGGACCAACGTGGTCATGTCCTGCAGGTCGCCGCCCTGCATGTAGATCTGGGCCGCGGTGCCGGACAACGAACGGTCGGCGACGTCACGGGCGGCGCGGGCCCTGGCCAGGTCTGCCGTGGCCTGCACCACCGCCGACTCCGCGTCCGCCAGCTGCTGCTGCGCCCGCTGCTCGGCGGCCACCGACTGGGCCACCTGCGCCTGGAGTGCCTCGAGCCGGGCCTCCGCCTTGGTGACCTGCGCCGTGATGTCGGCGACCTCCTTGGCCGCCTTGGCGGCGGCATCCTCGGCCTTCTTCACCTCGGCGTCGGTCGGCACCGACGGCGTCGGGCTCGGGGTGGGCTTGCTCGCGACGGGCACCACCGGCGGGGCCACGGGTCCGGCCGACGCTGCGGTCGCGCCGCAGGGGACGAGGGCCACCGCGAGTGCGGCGACCACCGCCCCGGTCCGGGCCCGACGCGACAGACGCATGGTCGAATCATCTCCCCGGGTCACCAGCCTGTCATCCCCCAAACGGACCGATGCAAACGTGTTACTCGCCACGCTCACGCCCCGCGTTGTGGCGGGCGTAGAGGCCGTGGGTGCGCCGGTAGATGTCGCGGAACGCTGCGTACTGCCGGTCGTGCACCTCCCGGGCGGCCGGGTCGGGGGTGTAGGTCGCGGCCACCGCGACCCGCGACGGCACCTGCGCCCACTCGAGCGCCCCGACCCCGATGGCGGCGAGCAGTGCGGCCCCGCGGGCGTTGGCCACGACCGGGTCGGCGACCTGCAGCACGGGGGTCTGCAGCACGTCGGCCATCGTCTGGCACCACAGCGCCGAGGTGGCCCCACCGCCGATGAACCGCAGCGAGGAGAACCCGTCCGGCTGCCCGCGCCGCGTGAAGCGCTCGACCACCTCCAGCATCCAGCGGGTGTTGAGCGCGATGCCCTCGAAGACGCTGCGGGCGAGGTCGGCCCGGGTGGTCGACAGCGACACGTTGAACCAGCCGCCGCGCACCGTCTCGTCGTCGACCGGGGTGCGCTCGCCGTTGAGCCACGGTGTGAACACGACGCCGTTGCACCCGGGAGGGGCGCTCTGCGCCAGCGTGTTGAGGCGCTCGAGGGCGTCGGCCGGCCGCGGCCCGGCGTCGAGCATGCCGTCCTGGGCGTAGACGACCGAGTCGAGCAGCCAGTCGACGGCCTTGCCCGCGACGTCCTGGACCGTCGCGACCCAGTAGGCTCCCGGCACCACGGAGGGCAGCGAGGCGATGTTGTGCCGGACGTCCGTGCGCTTGAACGGCACGTGGCAGCTCAGCCAGGCCGAGGTGCCGACGTAGAGGTGGGCGTCGTAGGGCTCGGTGGCGCCGGCACCGACGGCCGCCGCGGTGGTGTCGCCGGTGCCGGCGACGACCCGAACCCCGGCGGGCAGCCCCAGCTCGGCGGCGATGTCGGGCAGCACGGTGCCGACCACGCTGGCCGGCGGCACCAGCTCGGGCAGCCGGTCGACGTCGAGGCCGCAGCGGGCGGCCAGGCCGGCGTCCCAGACGACGGCGGACGGGTCGCGGTTGTCGGTGCACCAGCGCAGCACGGCGGTGTCCCAGCCGGCGACCGCCCGCCCGGTCAGCCGCATGGTGAGGTACTCGGGCACGTCGAGGAGCCAGGCCGCGGCGGCATCCGCCTCCGGCCGTTCGTGGCGCAGCCACGCCGCCTGGCCCACGGGGTCCTTGCCGGTGCGGGTCGGCACGCCGCCGGTCAGTGAGAGCCAGTGGCGCAGGGCCAGCGCGTTGTAGCCGCCGGGCACCCGCAGGCCGCCACCGGTCAGCTGCTGGGAGTAGCGGCTGCCGCGGGCGTCCATCCAGGTCAGGGCCGGGTGCACGTGCTGGCCGTGGGCGTCGACGGGGACGAGCCCGCCCCACTGGCTGCTCATGCAGACGGCGGTGATGCGTGAGTACTCGGCCGGATGCCGGTCGCGCAGTCGGCGGCTCGCCGCCACGATCGCTCGCCACCAGTCGTCGGGGTCCTGCTCGGCACCCCCACCCGGCAGCAGCCGCAGGCAGACGGTCTCCTTCTCGTGGCCGACGAGCACGCCATCGGTGCCGGCCAGCGCCACCCGCGGCCCGCCGGTGCCCAGGTCGACGCCGAGGACGACGTCGCTCATGGCGCCGCGTCGGCTTCCCGGGCGGTGCTGCTCTCGTCGTCGCGGTGCGAGCCGCCGTGCGAGGGCAGCCGGCTCGCGACGATGACGCCCGGCACGGCCAGCAGGGCGAACGCCGCCAGGGCCAGGTAGGGGTTGCCCACCACGACCTGCACGACGAGCACGAGGATGGCGCCGCCGAGGTTGCCGGCGAGCAGCAGGAAGCCCGTCGCCGTGGCAGCCCGCTCGGGCCCGGCCTCGAGCTCGGACCAGTCCAGCGCGATGGGCAGCCCGGCGAGCAGGAAGAAACCGACCACCGCGAGGGCGACCGCGACCAGCCACAGCGTCGGCAGGACCGCCACCAGCGGGAAGGTGACGACGGCGAGCACCGTCGTGGTGAGCAGCACGGTGCGTCGGCGGTCGCGGCGGGCGGCGAGGTCGGGCAGCACGGCCGTGCCGACCAGGCCCGCGATCGTGGTCGTCGCGATGATGGTGCCGCCGGCGCCGGGCATGCCGAGGTCGGCCAGGATCGGGTCGAGCCAGGTCGCCAGGGCGTTGAACAGGCCGACGCCGACGAAGAGCATGGCGGCGAGCTTGAGCAGGAGGCGGTCGTGCCGCAGCCAGCTCAGCGATGGTGCGGGCCCGGCATCCGGGGCGAAGGCGGGGGGCACCAGCGCGAGGGCGACGACGAGCGCGACGGCGCCGACGGTCGCGACGGCGGCGTGCACGCCGAGCAGGAGGGACAGGCCGCCGGCGTCCATCAGCGCGCCCGCGGTGGTGGCCGCGATGAGGATGCCGAGGAACTGGGCGCCGCTGCCGACGGCGATCGCGCGGGTGCGCTCGGCTGCCGGGAACCAGCGAGCGGCGACCTTGGTGGTCGCGTTGAGCACCAACGGCTGGCCGACCGAGAGCACGACCTGGCCGAGGAGCACCCAGCCGTAGGAGTCGGGATTGAGGGCCCGCAGCAGCGCGCCGCCGGCGGTGAGGGCCGCACCGGTCGACAGGGCGAGGCCGAAGCGACGGTCGGCCCACCGGCCGGCGGGGATGGCGAGCAGCACGTAGAGCACGGGGTTGACGACGGCGAGGTCGCCGATGGCGCCCTCGGAGACGCCGAGCGCGTCGGCGGCTCGGGTGGTGACCGGGGCGAACGACAGCCAGAGGATCTGGGTGGAGGCGACGAGGGCGGCGAAGGCGGACAGCAGGGCCCAACGGGCGGTGCGCACGCGGTGGTCGAGGCGCAGCGCCGGGGCCGCCTCAGACACCGTCGACCATCGAGAAGACCCGGTCGAAGCGCTCGAGCGCATCGTCGATGACGGCGTCGGTGTCGGCCATCGAGGTGTAGAGCCGCGAGCCGGCCAGGGTGATGATGCCGTTGGCCGTGTAGGCCGCCCCCATCTGCTCCATCAGCTGCTTGCGCGGCTTGTTCTCCTTGAAGAGCTTGACCGGGTTGTGCATGTCGAGCAGCATCACGCCGCTGCACTCGAGGTGCACGATCGAGCCCTGGTTGTAGACCACGTAGGGCAGGGCGTGCCTGGTGACGAGCCGTTGCAGCCCGGCGGCCAGCCGGTCGCCGGCGCGGCCGGCCACGACGGGGGCGTTGGTGCGGGCCATCTCCTCGATGGCGAAGTACCCGGCCGCGCAGGACAACGGGTTGGCCGAGAGGGTGCCGCCGACCTGCACGTGGGCGCCGCTCTTCCCGTCCAGGCCCGAGCCGAAGACCGCCATGACGTCCTCGCGGCCGCCGACGCCCCCGGCCATCGGGTAGCCGCCGGAGACGGCCTTGCCGAGCACGGTGAGGTCGGGCGTGACGCCGAAGTACCCTGCGGCGCCGCCCATCCCGACCCGGAAGCCGGTGACGACCTCGTCGAAGACGAGCAGCGCGCCGAACTCGTCGCACAGCTCGCGCACCTTGGCGTTGAAGTCCTCCCGCACCGGCCGGGTGCCCGACTCGGGCCCCAGCGGCTCGAGCACCACGGCGGCGGTGCCGCCGCGCAGCCGGTTCTCGATCAGCTTGCGGCGCAGGGCGCCGAGGTCGTGCGGGAAGGCCTCACGCGTGGCGCTGGTGGCCCCGAGCGGGATGCCCTTGGCGTTCATCCGGAAGGTGCCGGGCACCCGCAGCCCGTAGACCAGGGTGTCGGACCAGCCGTGGTAGGCGCCGCCGACCTTGATGACGACCGAGTGGCCGGTGTAGGCGCGGGCGGCCCGCACCGCTGCCATGACGGCCTCGGTGCCCGACCCCAGCGAGCGGTACATCTCGACGTGCGGCATGTAGTGGTGGATCGACTCCGCGAGCTTGAGCTCGTACTCGTGGAAGAGCCCGGTCACCGGGCCCGACTCGCGCACCACCTCGGCGACCTTGTCGTTGACCGGCCCGTAGTTGCTGCCGAGCAGGGTCGGCCCGCCGGCCTGGAGGAAGTCGATGTAGACGTTGCCGTCGCGGTCGGTGAGGTGTGCGCCGTCGGCGCGGTCGATGGCCAGGGGGAACGGGTGGTTGAAGGCGAGGTTGTGCTGCACACCCCCGGGGATGCGCGACTTGGCCCGGTCGGTGAGCTGCTTGCTGCCCTGGCACTTGGTCTCGAACCACTCGAGCACGTCGTTGAGCGCGTCGCGGCGCAGGCCGCGCACCGGCTGGTCGACCAGCGCCTTCAGCCGCGCCATCGTGTCGTCGACGTCGGGGTAGGTGCTGATGGCGTAGCCCAGGCGGGCCGACTCGGCGCCGGCCGCCTCGGCCGGCACCAGGACCTCGCCCCGCCCGGCCACCGCGAACGCCGCACGGTCGGCCGCCACGGCGCTCGCTGCCGCGTCGGCGCTCGGGAGCGGCACGGCATCCGGAACCGGCTGCGCGGGAACGCTCTTGGTGATCTGGGCGGCGATCCGCTTCTCGTCGCTGCGCAGCTTCGCGAAGGCGATCTCGCGGATCGCCGTCGGGATGGTGTGGACCTTGCCCGACTCGGTGGCCAGCGCCATCAGGTAGGCGATGGACACCTTCTCGAGCAGGGCCATGTTGAACACGGCGCGCTCGGGGTCGGTGCCGACCGCCACGATGCCGTGGTTGGCGAGGATGAACGCGTTGTCGCCGCTGGTGATCTTCTTCTGCACGTTCCTCGCCAGGAAGCCCGTGCCGGACGGGGCGTAGTCGATGATCGCCACCTCTCGGCCGAGGAAGCGCACCTGCTCGTCGGTGAGGGCGGGGATCGGGCGGCGCAGCACGGCCAGCGCCGACGCGTAGGGCTGGTGGGTGTGCACGATGGCGTGCACGTCGGGCCGTGCGCGGTAGATGTTGGCGTGCATGCCGCACTCGATCGAGGGCGCGAGCGCGGCGCCGGCACGGTCGTCATCGGGCACGTGGGTGCCGTCGAAGTCGACGATGCAGACGTCCTCGACGCGCATCCGGTCGTAGGAGTAGTTGCTCGGGGTCACCGCGTAGAGCCGGCGGCCGGGCACCCGCACCGAGACGTTGCCCTCGGTCGCCTTGAGGTAGCCGCGCTGGAGCATGGTGCGACACATGTCGATGACGTGCTGGCGGGCGGAGACGTGCTCCACGGGGTCCTCCTGTCGCGCTCAGGGCGGGATCGCCCGATGCAAGGGTGCCAGCAACTCTGGACGTATGTCCAGACTGTTGGCACAATCGTCGGATGCCGATCCGACCAGCCACCCACCGGGCCAGCGGCCGGGCGCGCCGGGCCGCGCTGCTCGACGCGGCGGTCGAGGTGATCGCCGAGCAGGGCGTCGCGGGGGCGACCCACCGCTCCATCGCGGCCCGGGCCGGCATGTCCACGTCGACGACGAGCTACTTCTTCTCCTCGCTCGACCAGCTGGTCGCCGCCGCGCTGCACGTGGTCGGCGAGCGCATCGTGCAGCGGGTGGATGCCGTGACGGCACAGGTCGGTGACGCACAGCTGGGCCCGCGGGAGGCGATCGACCGGTTCGTCGACGCGGTGCTGTCCGAGCCGGAGCCCGACACGGTGGCACAGTTCGAGATCTACCTCGAGTGCCGGCGCCGCCCGCAGCTGCAGCCCACCGCGCACCGCATCATGGCGAGCATCGAGCGCGGCGCCGAGGCGTCGCTGCTCGCGCTGGGCATCGCGGATGCCGACCAGCGGGCGCCGATGGTGGTGGCACTGCTCGACGGGCTGGCCCTGCACCGGCACGCCCGGCCCCGGCCGACCGACCGGCAGGTGCTCACCGACGCGCTGTACTCCCTGCACCGCGGGTTCGTCGAGGCCGACGCCGACGCGGCTGCGGGCGGCCGAGAGTAGACGGTCCGCCGCGCGCAGTGGGTGGCCTCGGCCTGTTCTTCATCCTCGACCGGCCGGGACCGGTGACGGCGGCAGTGGTGGCATCCGGCACGGGTCGCCGGCATGTGGTGCGATGGACGCCCACCCGATCGAAACCCGAGGGGATGTTCCGATGCCCGCCGTGATCTCCACCCTGTTCATCGCCGCCGACGGTGTCGCCGAGATCGACGCCGGATGGCACCTCCCCTACTTCGACGACGACATGGGACGCGCGGTCAGCGAGGACTACGACTCGGCCGACGTGATGGTCCTGGGCCGGGTCACCTACGACAGCTTCGCCGGCGCCTGGCCCGGACGGGAGGCCGCCGGGGGTGAGGACGCGCCGTTCGCCGCGCAGCTGGGCGACATGCGCAAGGTGGTCGTGTCGCGGCAGCCGCTCGCACTCTCCTGGCGCAACTCGGAGCTCGTGGACGGCGACCTGGCGGCGGCCGTCGCGGCGCTCAAGGCGGACACCGGCATCCGCGGCATCCTCGTGCCCGGCTCGATCTCGGTGGTGCAGCAGCTGCTCGCGGCCGGGCTGGTCGACGAGCTGCGGCTGCTCGTGCACCCGGTGGCGGCGCGCTCGGGCCGCCGCCTCTTCGACGAGGGCGACGCGCCCTACCACCTGCGGACCGTGTCGACGCAGGTCTACGGCAGCGGCGTGATCCGGGTGGTCTACGCCCCCGTGCCCGCGCCCGACAGCGCGTAGCCCGGGTCTCGCAGGGCGGCTCAGAGCACCTGGTTGCCGTACATCTCGCCCAGCGGGTCGGCGATGAGCTCGATGCGCGCGCCGTCGGGGTCGCGGAAGTAGACCGACACCCCGCTGTGCACCTCGTGCTCGACCCCGGCCTCGGCCAGCCGCTCGACCAGGGCCTGCCACCGCTCGGGCTCCACGGAGATGGCCATGTGGTGCAGCCCGCCGAGCACCTCGGCGTAGGGCCCGACGTCGAGCCCGGGGAAGTCGAAGAAGGCCAGCAGGTTGGAGTTGCCGATGTCGAAGAAGAAGTGCGACGAGCCCGGGTAGTCGCGGTTCTCGATCAGCTCGGTCAGCGGGAAGCCGAGCACGTCCTGGTAGAAGCGCACGGTGCGCTCGACGTCGCTGCTGACCAGGGCGGTGTGGTGCAGGCCGCGAGCGGTGGATGCCGGGCGCTTCCCGCTGGGCCGCAGGTGCTCCGCACGGATCTGCTCGCGGCGCGCCTCGAGCTCGGCGGGGCTGGGCACGGACGGGTCGGTGGTGGTCATCTGTTCTCCTCGATCGGGTGCGGTGGTCGGCTGGCGGGACCGGCGCCGAGGGCAGCGCCGCGGATGGAGGTGGCGTCGATCGTGCTGCCCTGCGTCGCGTCGGTGAGCAGCGCGACGATGCCGTCGCGGTCGACCGGCCGCGGGTTGGGGTAGGGCCGGGCGGTCGCCAGGTCCGCGGCGCGCGGGACGTCGGAGAGGGCGAACCCCAGGCCGTCGAGGCGCACCGGGCCACCGAGCCCGCCGACCAGCGCCTGCAGGCCCGATGGCGCGTCATCCACCCCCAGTGCGGCGGCGGCAGCGCTCATCGCCTCGGGTGCGGCCGGGGCGTTGTAGGCCATGGCGTGTGGCAGCACGACGGTGTGGGTGGGTGCGTGCGGGAGGCCGAAGCTGCCACCGAGGGTGTGGCAGAGCTTGTGGTGCAGCCCCATGCCGACGGCCTCCAGGCACCGGCCCGCCAGCCACGCCCCGTAGAGCAGGTCGGCGCGGGCGTCGAGGTCGTCGGGGTCGTGCCGCAGCGACCGCAGCCCGTCGGCCAGCGCGTGCAGCCCGTCGACCGCCATGGTGTCGGTCTCGGCGGTGCGGTCTGGGGCGTAGAGCGCCTCGACGGTGTGCGCCATCGCGTTGACCGCGCTGGTGACGGTGACCGGCCAGGGCAGGGTCGTGGTGAGCGCCACGTCGTAGACGACCACCCGCGGCAGGATCTCCGGGCCGCTGCGGGTCACCTTCTCGCCGTGCGCCGTCTCGCCGAGCAGCGAGGTCACCTCGGAACCGGCGTAGGTCGTGGGCACCACCAGGTGTGGCAGCCCGGTGCGCGCGGCCAGTGCCTTGCCCAGCCCGGTGGTCGAGCCACCACCGACCGAGACCAGGGAGTCCGCGGCCAGCTCGCGCACCCGGGCCAGAGCGGCCTGCGTCACCTCGAGCGGCGTGTGCGGGGCGGCGCCGTCGAAGACGCCGGCCACGGACTCGCCGAGCATGTCGGCCACCCGCTGCGCGACACCTCGCTGGCCGCGGGTCGACAGCACCAGCGCCCGCCGGCACCCGACCCTGGCGAGCTCGGGCGCCACTCGCGACAGCGTGCCGACACCGAAGACGGTACGAGACGCGCCGCTGTCGTGCTCGAAGGAGTGCATGGTCCGTCCTCGGGTTGCGTTTCCCGATTCTGGCCCAGATCGGCGCGGAAGGGCAGCGGCATCCTGCAGCGGCCTGCCCCTAGGGTGGCGCGCGTGACGCTCTCGCCCCGGGTCCGCCTGGTGCTGGCCAGCGCGCTGATGCTGTTCGTCGAGCTCGCGCTGATCCGGTGGACGTCGTCGAACAACCTCTACCTCGTCCACCTCACCAACTTCGTGCTGCTCGCCAGTTTCCTCGGCATCGGCCTGGGGTTCCTGCGGGGCAGCCGGGGCCGCGACATCTTCCCGGTCGCGCCGGCCCTGCTGGCGCTGCTCGTCGCCTTCGTGCTCACCTTCACCGTGCGCACCGGCACGACCACCGCGGGCGGCTGGGCACTGGTCGGCAACTTCGGCACGGCACCCATGCCGCGCTGGCTGTCCCTCACCGTGATCTTCCTGCTCACCGTCGCCACGCTGGGCACCATCGCTTCGGAGGTGGCCCGCACCTTCGCGCGCTTCGAGCCGCTCGACGCCTACCGTCTCGACATCGGTGGCTCCCTGCTCGGCATCGTCACCTTCGCGGGCCTGTCGTTCCTGCGGATGCCGCCGCTCGCCTGGGCGCTGCTCTCCGCCGTGGTGTTCCTGGTGCTGCTCGGGCCGCGGGTGCGGTCGTGGCGCTGGCTGCCCGCGGCCGGCATCGCGGTCACCGTGGTGGTGCTCGGGCTGGAGTCGTTCCTCGGCTCGTACCAGTGGTCGCCGTACTACAAGATCCACACCGACGCGGCGTCGGGCGGCAACGTGCGCATCGACGTCAACAACACCCCGCTGCAGACCACCGCCTCGGTGGCGCAGATCACCAGGGACTCGCCGTTCTACCTCTACCCCTACACCTACGCCGGCCCGCACGACCGCGTGCTGGTCGTGGGCGCGGGCACCGGCAACGACGTGGCGGTGGCGCTGAGCAAGGGTGCCCAGCAGGTGGATGCCGTCGAGATCGACCCGGCGCTGGTGCAGATCGGCCGCGACCGGCATCCCGACCGCCCCTACTCCGACCCGCGCGTGACCGTGCACGTCGACGACGGGCGCGCCTTCATGGAGCGCACGTCCAGCCGCTACGACCTGGTGCTGTTCGCCCTGCCCGACTCCGCCACCATCGTCACCGGCCAGTCGGCGCTGCGGCTGGAGAACTACCTGTTCACCACGCAGGCCCTGGACCGGGCGCGCTCGCTGCTGACCCCCGGCGGCACCTTCGCCATGTACAACTACTACGAGCCGTGGCTGCTCGACCGCTACGCCAACACGATCCGCACCGTCTACGGCACGCCGCCGTGCGTGCAGCTCGGGCCCACCAACGGTCAGCGCCAGCAGGCCGTGCTCACGCTGCGCGACGACGCATCGACCGGCGGCTGCACGACCACCTGGACGCCCCGGGTCGGCGAGCTCGAGCCGTCGGTCGACGACCGGCCCTTCCCCTACTTGGGCACCCGAACCATCCCGTCCTTCTACCTGGTCATGCTGGCGCTGGTGCTGCTCGCCTCGCTGGTGCTGGTGCGCTGGGTCGGCGGGCCGCTGAGGACAATGGCGCCCTACACCGACCTGTTCTTCATGGGGGTGGCGTTCCTGCTGCTCGAGACCAAGAACGTCGTGCAGTTCGCCCTGCTCTTCGGCACGACGTGGGCGGTGAACGCCGCCGTGTTCACGGGCGTGCTGCTCAGCGTGCTCGCGGCGATCGAAGTGGCCCGCCGGGTGCGCATCTCACGCCCGGTGCTGCTCTACCCCGCGCTGCTGGGAGCGCTCGCGCTCGCCTGGCTGGTGCCCGGTGACCTGTTGCTCGACCTGTCGCCGGTGCCCCGGTTCCTGGTCGGGGTGACGATCGCGTTCCTGCCGATCTTCGTGGCCAACCTGATCTTCGCGGTGCGCTTCAAGGGGGTGGGCGAGTCGACGACCGCGTTCGGGGCGAACCTGCTCGGCGCCATGGTGGGCGGCGCGCTGGAGTACCTCGCGCTCATCCTCGGCTTCAACGCCCTGCTCCTCGTCGTGGCCCTCTGCTACAGCCTTGCCCTGATCACGGGGCGCAAGCATCTGGTGCCGGCCGGCCCCTAGGCCCGCGCGCCGTCGGGCAGCACCGCAGCGATGGCGCTGATCTCGATCAGCGCGCCCGGCACGCCGATGCCGGCCACAAGGGCCGCGGTGACCAGCGGTGGTGCGCCGCCGCCGGCGAGCTTCGGGGCGATGGCGCCGTAGGCGGCGTCGAGGTCGGCGTCGGCCTGGATCAGCACGGTCCACTGCACGACGTCGGCCAGCGAGGCACCGGCCGCCTCGAGCGCGACGACGGCGTTGTCGAGCGCCCTGCGGGACTGCTCGCCGACGTCGCCCGAGACGACGGCACCGGCCTCGTCGACGCCGTTCTGGCCGCCGACGTAGATGGTGGTCGCGCCGGCGGGGACGACGGCGACGTGGCTGAACGCCGGGCTGACGACGAGCCCCTGGGGCTGCAAGCGGGTGATCTCCATGCCGACCACCGTGCCACCGACCGCCGACATCACCGGCGATCGGTGCCAACAGACGCGGCTGGGCCGCACCGATGACCGAGGCTAGGCCGCGGTGCGCACCAGGCGGATGACGGGCAGCTCGCGGTCGGTCTTCTCCTGGTACTTGCCGAACTGCGGCGTAGCGGCGACGATCCGGCGCCAGGCCTCCTCGCGCTCGGCGCCGTGCAGCTGCTCCGCGCGCACCGCGATCGGGCCACCGGGCACCTCGATCCGCACGTCGTCGGGGTGGGCCTTGAGGTTGTAGTACCAGGCCGGGTTCTTCGGCGCCCCGGCCGCGGCCGCCACCACGAGCCAGCTCCCGTCCGTGCCCGGGAACCAGCCGAGGGGGATGCGGCGCTCCTCACCGCTCTTGGCACCGCGGGTGACCAGCACCAGGGCGTCGAACGCCAGGCCTGGGGCCTTGCCCCTGCGCGAGATCAGCCGTGACATCAGCACGTTCGTCCACGCGATGAAGGCGCCCCTCGGCTGGCGCGCGCCCCGCGTGCCGCTCGTCGTGTCGAAGCTCATGCTGCATGCACCACCCGTCGTCGGCCCGCCGGCCGGCGGCCGGGCGCGGCCCGCCTCCGACAGTACGGAGCCGTGTGGCACGCGGCAAGGAGCGGCCGGCCGGCCGGTTCCCGTCGGCCGGCGCAGACCTCACGCCCTCCGGCATGGCAGTCACCTCGCCCTACCGCCTGGTAGGTCCAGCGATCACATCACCTCCCAGGCGGTAGTCGAGGTGAGGTTCACCATCGAGCCGAGCCCGGGCCGGATCGGCCGGTCAGCCCACGGCGGCAGCCAGCAGCTCGAGCACGTGCTGGTACTGGCGCCCGGTGGCCCGGGTCATGCCCAGCTCGCAGGTGCGGTTGCACGACGCGTAGGCGTCGAACGGGCCGGCATCCGCGATCTCTCGCGACTGCACCCGCGTCGCCGACGCCGTCAGCTCGGGGTGCAGCAACCCACGGTCGCCCGCGAAGCCGCAGCAGCCCCACGAGTCGGGCACGAAGACCTCGTCGGCCACGGCCCGGGCCACGGCGATCAGCGCGTCGTTCAGCCCCAGCTCGGTCGACGAGCAGGTCGGGTGCAGCGCGACGCGCCCGACCCGCCGCGGCGCCGGCAACCGAGGCAGCACCTGCGCCGCCACGAAGGCGACGGTGTCGACGACCCGGATGCCGGCATACCGGCTGTCGCCCTCGGCCGCGTGCGCGAGGCTGGTCACGAGCCCCTCCGTGCACGACGCCGCGTCGCTGACCACCTCCAGCTCGCCACCGCGCGTCGCCTCCCACAGGGCTCGCGCCACCCGGCCCTCCATCTCGGCCGCACCCTCGGCCATGCCCTTGGAGCGCCACGGCGTGCCACAGCACAGCCCGGGAAGGCCGGAGGGCGCGACGAGCCGCACCCCGGCCCGGCGGCAGAGCGACACGAAGGCGTCGCGCACCCCGGGCCCGGCATCGCTCGGCCCGAACATCGACCCGACGCAGGCGCCGAAGTAGACGACCTCGCGCAGCACCGGGGGCGTCGTGGGCGACGCGCCCGCGCTCGCGTCCAGCCGCGACCGGCCGCCACCGGGGAGGTCGCCCGACCACCGCGGCACGACCTCCTCGTCGCCCACCCGGCGGGCGAGCTCGTTCGGAACCCGCACCGCGGCATCCGGCAGCGCCCGCGCCACGGTCAGCGCCGTCGAAGCCGCCCGCGTCGCCCCCTCCCAGTGGCGGGCCGCGCCGCGCCAGGCCCAGCCGGCGACGGGGCTGGTGGACTCGGCCCGCAGCCGCTTGGTGAGGTTCCCGGTGTTGATGTCGACCGGGCACGCGGTCTGGCACATCCCGTCGACCGCGCAGGTGTCCACGGCGTCGTACTGGTAGTCGGCCTCGAGCTCGTTCAGCAGGGCCAGGTCCCCGGCCTGCTCGGCGGCGCGCATCTCCCGCCGCAGCACGATGCGCTGGCGGGGGGTGGTGGTGAGGTCGCGGCTCGGGCAGACCGGCTCGCAGTAGCCGCACTCGACACACCGGTCGACCTCGACCTCCACGGTGGGGGCCACCTTGATGTTGCGGGTGTGCTCGTCGGGGTCGTCGCTGAGGATGACCCCGGGGTTGAGCAGCCCCCGTGGGTCACAGAGCCGCTTGACCTCCTTCATCACGTCGTGCAGCTCGTCGCCGTACTGCAGCCGCACGAAGGGGGCCATGATCCGGCCGGTGCCGTGCTCGGCCTTGAGCGACCCCTCGTGCCCGAGCACGAGCGCCACCATGTCGTCGGTGAACGCGAGCAGGCGGTCCATCCGCCCGCCCTCGAGCCGCTCGTTGAGCATGAAGTGGATGTTGCCGTCCTTGGCGTGCCCGAAGATCACCGGCTCCTCGTAGCCGTGCAGTGCGAACAGCTCGATGAGCCGCTCGCACGTGGGCAGCAGCGCGGGCACCGGCACCACCACGTCCTCGAGCAGGGCGGTGGTGCCGCTCGGGCGCGCACCCGCCACCGCGGCATACAGGCCCTTGCGGGTGTTCCACAGCCGGGCGCGCGACGCCGGGTCGGACGCGAGCGCCGCCGGCGTGCTCACCGGCAGGGGGGCCAGCCCCGGCAGGGCCGCCTCGCCCAGCGCCACCACCTCGGCCGCCGTGGCGGCCTGGTACTCCACCAGCAGGGCAGCGTGCCGGTCGACCCTGATGCGCCGCAGCGCCTCGTCGGCGCGCGGGTCGCACTGCCCGACCCGCAGCGACGCGGCATCCATCAGCTCGATCGTGGCGGGGGCGGTCTCGAGGATCGCCGGCAGCGACCCGGTGGCGGCGCTGAGGTCGTCGAAGACGAGCAGCCCGGTCATCGCGTGCGGCAGCAGGGGCACCGTGTGCATCACCACCGACGCGACGAAGGCCAGCGTGCCCTCGCTGCCGACGACGAGGTGGGCGAGCACGTCGACCGGCCGGGTGTGGTCGAGGAAGGAGTTCAGGCCGTAGCCCATCGTGTTCTTCATCGAGAACTGCTGCTCGAGGGTGCGCACGGATGCCGGGTTGCCGCGCACCCGGTCGCGCAGCCGGTCCAGCCCGGCATAGAGCTCGGGCTCCAGCTGCCGCAGCCGCTCGTCGGCGTCGGGGGCGCCGGTGTCGAGCACGGTGCCGCTCGGCAGCACCAGCACCAGCGAGTCGAGGGTGTTGTAGCTGTTCGCCGCGGTGCCGCACGCCATCCCGCTGCTGTTGTTGTTGACCACTCCGCCCAGGGTGCAGGCGATCTCGCTCGCCGGGTCGGGGCCGAGCTTGCGGCCGTGCCGGGCCAGCCGAGCGTTCACCGCCCGCACCGTCGCTCCGGGCCCGACCCGCACCCGCATCCCGTCGTCGAGCACCTCGATGCTGCGGAAGTGCTTGCGGGTGTCGACCAGGATGCCGTCGGTGCCGGCCTGCCCCGACAGGCTCGTGCCGCCGGACCGGAACGTGATCGGGATGCCGTGCGCCGCTGCCGTGCGCAGCAGCCGGCCGACCTCGGCCGCGTCGACGGGCTCGGCCACCGCCTGGGGCACCAGGGCGTAGTGCGAGGCGTCGTGGCTCATCTTGAGCCGGTCGATGGCCCGGGTGCGCAACCGGCCCGGCTCCCCCAGCGCCGCGGCGAACGCGCCGACGACGCCCGGGTCGGCCGGGGACAGCGGGCTCGTCACGGGGTGACGACCATCCAGCCGAGCACGTCGGTCGACTGCAGGTAGACCAGCGCGCACATGCCGAGCAGCAGGCCCAGGCTCCAGAAGATCACCTTGCGGAAGAGCACGCTCTCCTTGCCCTCCATGCCCACGACCGCGGCGGCGATGGCGAGGTTCTGCGGCGAGATCATCTTGCCGAGCACGCCACCGGAGGTGTTGGCCGAGGCGAGGAGGTACTCGCTGATGCCGGTCTCCTTGGCGGCCGTCACCTGCAGCACCCCGAACAGCGAGTTGGACGAGGTGTCGGACCCGGTGACGGCGACCCCGATCCAGCCGACCGACGCGGAGAGGAAGGCGAACAGCGCACCGGTCTCGGCAAGGGCGGTGCCGAGGGTGCCGGTCTGGCCGGAGAAGTTCATGACGTAGGCCAGGGCGAGCACGGCGACCACGGTCAGGATGGTGAAGCGGAAGTCGACGATGACCCTGCCGAGGGAACGCAGCGCCTTTCCGGGGCTCACCCGGTAGACCAGCGCGGTCAGGATGCCGGCGATGAGCAGCACCGTGCCGGCCGCGGTGAAGACGTTGAGGTTGAAGGTCGCGGCCGCGGGGGTCTTGCCGGCCGCGTTGAGGATCTCCAGGCCCGGCCACTGGAACTTCCAGCCCGAGTGGGTGTCGAGGTAGGTCTTCAGCGGGCCGAAGGAGACCAGGGTGAACAGGGCCACGACGATGAGGTACGGCGCGAAGGCCATCAGCGTCTCGCGGCCGGTGACCGGCCCGGTGGTCGGGCCGCCGCTCTCGCCGAGGTGCGCGGGCGGCTCGGGGTCGTCCTCGTCGACCAGGGCGGTCGTGCCCGCGACGCCCGCGCTGCCGGTGCTGCCGGTGCTGGTGGTGCCGCCGGCGCCGGAGGCGATGGCCACCGACCGGCTGGCCGTCGTGGTGTGGGCGCTGTCGGCGGAGGAGATGCCGTCGGTGCCGAGCACCTCTGATGGTGACCACACCCGCAGCAGCGCGACGACCGCCAGGGCGCCGGCGAAGGAGGCCACGATGTCGGCCACCTGGTAGTTCCAGAAGTTGGAGGTGAGGAACTGCCCGATGCTGAACGCGAGCCCGGCGACGACGGCCGGGAGCCAGGCCTCCCGCAGGCCACGCCGGCCGTCGACCATGAACACCAGGATGAGCGGCACGAACAGCGCGAGGATGGGGGTCTGCCGGCCCACCATGGCGCCCAGGCTGGCGGGGTCCAGGCCGGTGATCTTGCCCAGCGTCGTGATCGGCACCGCGACCGCACCGAACGCCACCGGGGCGGTGTTGGCCACCAGGGCGACCGCTGCGGCCTTGACCGGGCGGATGCCGACCGCCATCAGCATCACGGCGGTGACGGCCACCGGGGTGCCGAAGCCGGCCAGCGCCTCGAGCAGGGCGCCGAAGCAGAAGGCGATCAGGATCGCCTGCACCCGCTGGTCGGGGGACACCGACGCGAACGCCCGCCGCAGCACCAGGTCGTAGCCGGTGAGCTCGGTGAGCCGGAAGATCCAGATCGCCGTCAGCACGATGTAGATGATCGGGAAGAGCCCGAAGGCACCACCCTCGGTGGCGGTGATCAGCGCCTGGCTGGCCGGCATCCCGAAGAAGGCGACGGCGACCACGATGGCGACGACCAGGCTGGTGAGCCCGGCCTGCCAGGCCTTCCACTTCAGCGCTCCGAGGAGCACGAACAACGTGATGAGGGGCAGGGCGGCCACGAGCGCGGAGAGCGCCAACGATCCGCCGACGGGGGCTGGTTGTGGCTGGAACACGTGGGACTCCCTTGTCTCCGATGAATATCGTCAGACAATATGACCCGTATACTTGTCCGGCAACCGTCTGGCATGGTTGCCTGCGTCACACCGCAGCGGCCCGGCCCGCGCCGCTGCTTGGCCGGATCCCCGGCGAGCCGGACAGAAAGGTGCCCGTCGTGAGCACGCTGCACACCGTGTCGGTGGTCGACGCGCTGGTCGACACCCTGCGGGCGCGGGTGCTCGACGGTCACCTCCCACCGGGCGCCCCGCTCGTGGAGGCGGACATCGCCACGGAGTTCGGCATCTCGCGCCCGACGGCGCGCACCGCCATCACCCAGCTCGTGCACGAGGGGCTGCTGCGCCGGCAGCCGCACAAGTCGGCTCACGTGCCCGTGCTCTCGCGGGCCGACGTCGAGGACCTCTTCCTCGTGCGGATCCCGCTGGAGATCGGCGTGGTGGGTGCCGTGGTGGCTCGGGGTGCGCCACCGAGCGGCGCCGGCCGAGCGGTCGCCGCGCTGTCGGCCGTGCCCGACGACGCGCCGCACAGCGTGTTCGTCGACGCCGACCTGGACTTCCACCGGGCCCTGGTCGGTTCGGTGGCCAGCCCCCGGCTCAGCCGGCTGTACGCCGCGCTCTCCGGCGAGATCCACCTGTCGATGGTGCAGTCACGGTACGTGCTCGGTCGCGACCGGATCGCGCGCGAGCACCGGCAGGTGCTCGAGGCGCTGGAGGCGGGGGACTCCGGGCTCGCGGAGGTCCGGATGCGCGCCCACCTGGAGGGGGCGCGCGAGGCGCTCGCGGGCAGCCTCGACCGCTGATCCCGACCGATCGTGGATTCCCCGTAAGGGCGGCCGGAGCCGCCGTTACCGTTTCGTGATGTAGCCAAAACCCCGCCGCCTCGACGAGGACACCACTCTGGAGTCAGAAATGTAAGCGCTTTCAATGACGAAGGCAGGACCATGACCGACGCCGACGACATCCGCCGGGGAGCGACGATCTACTCCGTCGCGGACCAGGCCGGCGTCAGCATCGCCACCGTCTCGCGGGTGCTGCAGGGGTCGTCACTGGTCTCCGAGCGCACCACCCGCAAGGTGCTCGATGCCGTGGCCCAGCTCGACTACCTGCCCTCCGGTGCCGCCCGCAGCCTGGCCGTGCGCCACCACGCCACCTACGGCCTGGTGCTGCCCGAGCTGAGCGGCCCCTACTACGCCGAGCTGCTGGTCGGCTTCGAGACCCGGGCGGCCGACCTCGACCAGAGCGTGATGCTCGTGCTGGCCGGCACCAAGGAGGACCGCGACCGGGCCGTGCGCACGCTGGCCACCCGGGTCGACGGCATCGCGGTGCTCGGCTCCGACGCCGCCAACATCGGCAGCAGCGGCAAGCCGGTCGTCGTCATCGCCGGCCATGCCCGAGCCGGCATCGAGGCGATCGCCGCCGAGAACGTCGAGGGCGCCCGGCGACTCACCGAGCACCTGCTCGACCACGGCCGCAGCCACCTGCTCTTCGTCGGCGACACCGAGGCGGCTCCCGACCTCCAGGAGCGCTACGAGGGGTTCGTCGCCGCCCACGACGCCAACGGGCTGAGCGCCGCCGACCCGGTGCGCGCGGAGTTCCGCGAGCGCGACGGCACCGCCGTCGCGGACCGGCTGCTCGCGGGCGACTTCACCGCCGACGCCCTGGTCTGCGGCAACGACGAGCTCGCCCTGGCCGTGATGGCCCGCCTCGTCGACGGCGGCGTCGACGTGCCCGGCGACATCGCGATCGTCGGTTGGGACGACGTCATGGCCGCCCGCTACGTGCGGCCCGGCCTGACCACCGTGCGCCAGCCGGTGCAGGAGCTGGGGGCGCTGGCCGCCGACCGGCTGCACGACCTGGTGTCCGGCGCCGCCCCGAGCGCCGAGCGCCGGGTGCTGGCCACCGAGGTGGTCATCCGCAGCTCGTGCGGGTGCCCGCCAGGCCGTCCCGCCGGGTAGCGACCCGGCCTCGCCGGCTCCCTCCGGCATCCCCTTCCGCCCCACCGCACACCACCGATGTTTCGCAACCCCACCAGAAAGTGAGAGACCGATGAGACGCACCTCAGCCATCACCCTGGCCGGCGTCACCGCCCTGGCCCTGACCGTGTCCGCCTGCGGACGCCAGGATGCCGGGAGCGGCGCCGCGCAGACCGGCAAGGCAGTCAGCTCGGGCGCCGCGACGGGCACCATCTCGGTCTGGGCCATGGGTGCCGAGGGCGAGAAGCTGCCCCAGCTCGCCAAGGAGTTCGAGGCCGCCAACCCCGGAGTCAAGGTGCAGGTCACCGCCATCCCCTGGGATGCCGCGCACGACAAGTTCACGACCGCCATCACCGCGAACAAGACCCCCGACCTCGCCATGGTCGGCACCACCTGGATGGGTGAGTTCGCCGGCATGAACGCCCTCGACCCCACCCCGGGCAGCATCGACAAGTCGGCCTTCTTCGAGGGCGCCCAGAAGACCACCGAGGTCAACGGCACCTCGTACGGCGTCCCCTGGTACGTGGAGACCCGCCTGGTCTACTACCGCAGCGACCTGGCCAAGAAGGCCGGTGTCATGACGCCCCCCACCGACTGGGACGGCCTGAAGTCGATGGCCAAGGCCATGCAGGACAAGGCCGGCGCGAAGTGGGGCATCGGCCTGCAGGCGGGCGGCACGGGTTCATGGCAGTCGGTGATGCCCTTCGCGTGGTCGGCGGGTGCCGACCTCACCAAGGACGGCGGCAAGGCCTACAACTTCGACAGCCCAGAGGTGCTCAAGGCCGTCAAGTACTACCAGTCGTTCTTCACCGACGGCATCTCGGACAAGGCGGCCCCGGCGACGCCGACGACCGAGCCCGACTTCGCCAGCGGCAAGGTGCCGATGTTCATCTCCGGCCCGTGGATGATGTCCGCGGTGGAGAAGGCCGGCGGCGGCGAGAAGTTCAAGGACAAGTACGACGTCTTCCAGATCCCGGCCGACAAGATGTCCAGCTCGTTCGTCGGCGGGTCGAACCTCGCGGTGTTCAAGAACACCAAGAACCGCGACTCGGCGTGGAAGTTCGTGCAGTGGCTCTCCGACCCCAAGACGCAGGCCAAGTGGTACGGCATGTCCACCGACCTGCCGTCGGTGAAGAGCGCCTGGCAGGACCCGGCCCTCAGCGCTGACAAGAAGCTCGCCGTCTTCGGCAAGCAGCTCGAGACCGCCCAGGCCCCGCCGTCGTTCCCGACCTGGGAGCAGGTGGTCACCTCCTTCGACACCGAGATGGAGAAGGTCACCAAGACGGGCGCCGACCCGGCCGCTGCACTGAAGACCGTGCAGAAGCAGGCTGAGTCCATCGGGACCGGGAGCTGACCGTGTCCACCGCCACCGAGCGCGACGCCCAGGCGCTCGACGCTCAGCCCGGCACCGCCGGGCCGGGTCACCCCTCCCGACGACGCCGGACCTCCGGCCGCCGGCGGGAGGGGTGGGCCGCGTGGATCCTCGCGCTACCGTTCTGCCTCCTCTTCCTGGTCTTCACGCTCTGGCCGGTGCTCCAGTCGCTGTTCATGAGCTTCACCGACACCAAGGCCAAGGACCTGAAGAGCCCGTTCTCGGTCGACCTCGTCGGCCTCGAGAACTACACCCGGGCGCTGTCCGACGAGACGTTCCTCCACGCGATTCGCAACACGGCCTACTTCGTCCTCCTCGGGGTCCCCCTGACCATGACGCTGGCCCTGGCGGCCGCGGTGGCCCTGGACCGCGGCATCACGAAGTTCAGGTCGCTCTTCCGGCTGGGCTTCTACACCCCGGTCGTCACCTCGATCGTCGCGGTCGCCGTGGTCTGGCAGTTCCTGCTGCAGAAGGACTTCGGCCTGATCAACACCGCCCTCGGCTGGGTCGGCATCGACGGCCCGAACTGGCTCGGTGACGCCAGCTGGTCGATGCCGGGCCTGATCATGATGGCGTCGTGGCGCAACTTCGGCACGGGGATGATCATCTTCCTCGCGGGGCTGCAGGCGGTGCCGTGGATGCTGCACGAGGCCGCCGCGATCGACGGGGCCAACGCGTGGCAGCGGTTCCTCCACGTGACGTTGCCCCTGCTGCGCCCGGTGATCCTCTTCGTCTCGGTGACGACGATCATCGGCTACCTGCAGTTCTTCGAGGAGCCCTTCGTCATGACGAACGGCGGCCCGCTCGACAGCACCATCTCGATGTCGCTCTACACCTACAAGCAGTTCGGCTTCGGCAACTACGGGTACGCGGCGGCCCTCGGCTACATCATCTTCGTCGCCGTGGCGGCGATCACCGCGCTGCAGTTCCGAGCCCTGCGAGAGAACACGTGAGGCCATCATGACCCACTCGACCAAGAGTCGCTGGTGGCTCTACGCCATCCTCTCGATCGCTGTCCTGGCGGTCGCCGCGCCGTTCATCTGGATGCTGCTCGGCAGCTTCAAGAGCACCACCGAGCTGCGCCAGAGCCCGCCGACGTGGTGGCCCGAGAACCCGTCGCTCGACAACTACCGGCAGCTGTTCTCGAAGGCGAACTTCGGCGCCTACTTCATGAACTCGACGATCGTCGCGGTGGTCGTCACCGCCGGCAACCTGCTCTTCTGCTCGATGGTCGGCTACGCCCTCGCCATGCTGGACTTCCCGGGCCGGAACGTGCTGTTCGGCATCATCATGGGAACGCTGCTCATCCCGGGGATGGTCACCTTCGTGCCGCAGTTCGTCCTCGCGGCGAACGTCGGGCTCGTCGACACACTGCCGGGGCTGTTCCTACCGTTCCTCGTGGCGCCCTTCGGGGTCTTCCTGATGCGGCAGTACATGAAGGGCCTACCCAGGGACCTGCTCGACGCCGGACGCGTCGACGGCGCCGGCGAGCTGAGGATCTTCTGGCGGCTCATCCTGCCGCTGTGCGGGCCGGCCCTCGCCACGTTGGGCATCCTGACGTTCCTCGCCAGCTGGAACAACTTCCTCTGGCCGCTCGTCGTCGCCCAGACCGAGGACACCTACACCCTTCCGGTGGCCCTCGCCCTCTTCTCCAAGGGCCAGAACGCCACGAACTACGGCCTGCTCCTCGCCGGAGCCACGGTCGTCGTCATGCCGATCCTGCTGATCTTCCTCGCCTTCCAGCGCAGGTTCATCGAGGGCATCGCCACCACCGGCATCAAGTAGCAATCCCTTCCGAGCCGCCGGGGGGTCCGGCGGCCGTGGAACCCACGAACGAAAGGCCTGACCATGCCCGACCCGATCGTTCCCGCCTCCCCGTCCAGCCCCGCCGGTGCGTCTCGTGCCGAGCGCGGCCTGGCCACCCCCGGCCGGCGCCACGTCATCGTCGGCGGCACCGCGATGCTCGCCGCCCTCGGGCTCAGCCCGCAGGCGCCGGCGAGCGCCGCACCGGCATCCGTGCCCGGCGCGGTGTCGGCCGGCAAGCCGGCCTCCCGCTCGCGCCTGCGCCGCTGGGCCGCCGACACCTGGCACAGCCTCGACGCGATGACCGACCCGACCACCGGCCTGCCCGCCGACAACATCCCCGCGTCGCTCGCCGCCCGTGACCGCTCGGGCTACACCTCCCCGACGAACATCGGCGGCTACCTGTGGTCGACGGTGGTCGCGCGTGAGCTCGACCTCATCTCCGCCCGCGACGCCAACCAGCGGCTCACCCGAACGCTCACCACCCTGTCGCGGATGGAGCACCACACCCCCAGCGGGATGTACTTCAACTGGTACGACGAGGCCACCGGGGCGACCCTGCACACCTGGCCCGACGACGGCAGCCACGTCGAGCCGTTCGTCTCCAGCGTCGACAACGGCTGGCTCG
This sequence comes from Ornithinibacter sp., assembly GCA_045807225.1. Lineage (GTDB taxonomy): Bacteria > Actinomycetota > Actinomycetes > Actinomycetales > Dermatophilaceae > Fodinibacter. The sequence goes on from JBJMHU010000158.1 coordinate 25,204, forward strand.
GCGCCGCCCTGCTCGTCGTGAAGAACAGTGGCGGACCGGCATCCCGTCTGGCGGCGCGCCTGTTCGACCGCATGCGGTGGGACGCCTTCTACGACGCGGGTGAGCTCCCCGGCCACCCCGACGTGCGCCCCGGCGGCCTGATGCACGGCGGCTTCTACGTCTTCGCCGACGGTCGCCCGGGCGGCACCTTCGTCGGCACCCACATCGGCGGTGACCCGGTCTGGCTGACCACCCACCACTACGACACGATCGTCTCCGAGACCCGGATCACGAGCTACCTCGGCATCCTCACCGGCCAGGTGCCGGCTCACCACTACTACGCCCCGTGGCGCACCTTCCCCGCGACCTGCGACTGGTCGTGGCCCGAGATGCAGCCGGTCGGCCGGACCCGCCGCTACCTCGGCATCGACGTCTTCGAGGGTGCCTACACCTACCGCGGCATGCACATCGTGCCCGGTTGGGGCGGAAGCATGTTCGAGGAGCTGATGCCCGCAGTCTTCGTTCCCGAGGAGGAGTGGGCACCGCGCAGCTGGGGGGTCAACCACCCGCTGCACGTGCGAGCCGAGCGCGAGCACGGCCTGCTCGACGCCCGCTACGGGTACTGGGGCTTCTCGCCCTCCAGCAACCCGGCCGGCGGCTACCGCGAGTACGGCGTGGACGCCCTGGGCATGAACCCCGAGGGCTACTTCTCGGACCAGGAACGCACCGACCTCGACGTCGGCTTCGGCGACTGCCGGCCGGCCACCAACCCGAACCCCACCTACGGCGACGGGGTGGTCACGCCGCACGCGTCGTTCCTCGCGATGATGTTCGAGCGCGACGCGGCGACGGCCAACCTGGAGCGCATCCAGGACGACCTCGGCGCCTACGGAGCGGGCGGCTTCTTCGACGCGGTCGCGACGCGCAGCGGCACCGTCGCCCGGCGCTACCTCTCGCTCGACCAGGCCATGGTCATGGGGGCCCTGGGGAACGTGCTGGGCCACGGCGTCCTGCGAAAGGCGTTCAGCACCAGGGGCGTCGAGAAGGCACTGCGGCCCGTCATCGGCATCGAGCGGTTCGGGGCGGGGGTTCCCGGCGGCGCATGAGCCGACCCCCCACACGCACGACGCGTGCTGCCGCCTGGGCCCGGCAGCACGCGTCGTGGCCAGCACCGACCCACACGACGCACCACGAGGGGACAGCACCGTGACCAACCCGACCAACCCGTCCGACACGGGCCGCGCACGTAGCGCCGGCAGCGCCTGGGCGCGCACCGACGACGGCGTGCGGTACCGCGACCTCAACGGCAACGGGGTGATGGACCCCTACGAGGACCCCCGGCTCGACGTCGAGTCACGGGTCGACGACCTGCTCGGGCGGCTGTCGCTCGAGGAGAAGGTCGGGCTGATGTTCCACACCGTCATCGAGGCCGGCGCCGACGGCACGGTCGTCGAGAGCGCCGGGGCGATCAGCAAGTCGCCCACGAGCGTCGTGGTGCTCGAGAAGCACCTCACGCACTTCAACGTGCACGCCCTCGACGACCCACGGATGGCGGCCCGCTGGCACAACGCGCTCCAGGCGCTCGCCGAGCGCACGCCGCACGGCATCCCGGTCACCATCTCGACCGACCCCCGCCACGCGTTCATCGAGAACGCCGGCGTCTCGTTCACCGCGACGTCGTTCTCGCAGTGGCCGGAACCGCTCGGCCTGGCGGCGCTGCGCGACGCGGACGCCGTGCGCGAGTTCGCCGACATCGCGCGGCAGGAGTACGTCGCGGTCGGCATCCGGGCCGCCCTGCACCCGACCCTCGACCTGGCCACCGAGCCGCGGTGGGCGCGCCAGGCCGGCACCTTCGGGCAGGACCCCGCGCTGGTGACCGAGCTCGGAACGGCCTACCTCGAGGGCTTCCAGCAGAAGGTGCTCGGCCCCGACAGCGTCGCCTGCACCTCGAAGCACTTCCCCGGCGGCGGCCCGCAGCAGGACGGTGAGGACGCCCACTTCCCGTACGGGCGCGAACAGGTCTACCCCGGAGGGCGGTTCGCCGACCACCTCGCCCCCTTCCCCGCTGCCGTCGAGGCCGGCACCGCGGCCGTCATGCCCTACTACGGGATGCCGGTCGCCCTCGAGGTCGACGGTGAGCCGATCGAGCAGGTCGGCTTCGGCTACAGCGCGCAGGTCGTCACCGGGATGCTGCGCGAGGGGCTGGGCTACGACGGCGTGGTCGTCACCGACTGGGAGCTGGTCAACGACAACCACGTCGGCGAGCAGGTGCTGCCCGCGCGCGCCTGGGGCGTGGAGCACCTCGACCCGCACGAGCGGATGGAGCGCATCCTGGCCGCCGGCGCCGACCAGTTCGGCGGTGAGGAGTGCGTCGAGGTGCTGCTCGACCTCGTCGCGCAGGGCCGGGTGGGGGAGGAGCGGGTCGACGAGTCGGCCCGGCGGCTGCTCGCCGTGAAGTTCCGGCTCGGCCTGTTCGACGACCCGTACGTCGACGAGGACGCCGCCGCCCGCACCGTCGGTCGCGACGACTTCCGGGCCGCGGGCTGGGCCGCGCAGGCCCGCTCGGTCACCGTGCTCACCAACGAGTTCTCGGATGCCGGCCGGCTCCTCCCCCTCGCCGCCGGCCTGCGCATCTACGCCGAGAACGTCAGGCCCGAGGTGGTGGCGCGGCACGGCATCCCGGTGGAGCGTCCGGAGGACGCCGACGTGGCACTGGTGCGGCTGAGTGCGCCCTTCGAGCCGCGCTCGGACCTGTTCCTCGAGTCGTGGTTCCACGCCGGCTCGCTCGACTTCCCGCCGGGCCTGGTGGTGCGGATGCAGCGGATCGCCGCGGCCTGCCCGCTGGTCGTCGACGTCACGCTCGACCGGCCCGCGGTGCTCACCCCGCTGCTGCCGGTGGCCACCGCGGTGGTGGCGAGCTACGGCACGAGCGACGACGCCCTGCTCGAGGCGCTCACCGGCGCCATCACACCGCTCGGGCGGCTGCCGTTCGACCTGCCGCGCTCGATGGACCAGGTGCGCGCCCACCCCGAGGACGTGCCCGGCTACGACGACCCGCTCTTCCCGTTCGGCCACGGCCTGAGTCTCTGACCGACCATCGTCGTGCGTCACCGCCACAGACGCCGACGCCGGCCGCCCCCGCGACGGGGCAGCCGGCGTCGTGCTGGGTGCTGGTGCGGTGCTGCTGGAGCCGCTCAGGCCTGGTCGGTCGAGCCGCTGTCGAGGTGCGGGGTCGACAGGTCGGCGCCCTCGGAGGTCTCCGAGAGAGCCGGGACGGTGGTGTCGGCGTCGGCGTCGGCGGCAGCAGCCGCGTCGTCGAAGGCGCCCGCGTCGATCTCGGCGTCGGAGAGCATGACCGTGGGCGGCACGTCCAGGGGGTCGCTCGCCGAACCGGCCGTGTCGGTGACGGCCAGCTCGGCATCGAGGGCCGTGTCCTTGGCGGCGTCGGTGGCGCCGCCGGCCTTGTCCTTGAGGTCACCGGCCTTGTGGACGGCGGCGTCCTTGACCTCGGTGGCCTTGCCCTTGGCGGCCGTGGCGAGGTCGCTGACCTTCTCCGCGACCGGCTTGGGCGGCGTGTAGGAGCCGGCGGTCGCCCACGGGTCGGGGCGCTCGTTGCTCTTTCGCCACGCCATGACGGCGGCACCGGCGGCGAGCGCGCCCAGCAGCAGGACCCACCGGCCCTTGCCGCCCTTCTTCGCGACGGCGTCACCCTTGAGCACGGCGTAGGCGTCGGGTGCGCGGTCGGCGGCCACGGCGGCGCTCTCCCGCGCCGCGGCGGCACCGGCGGCGATCGTGGCCAGCGCACCCGCCACCTTGGGCAGCACGTCGTCGACGAAGGTCTCGCGGGCCTGCTCGACGCGCGGTGCGATGGCCTCGGCGGCCTCCTGCGCCTTCTCCTTGACGACCTCGGCGGTCTCGGCCGCCTTCTCCTTCGCGGCGATGGCACTGGCAGCAGTGACCGTCGCGGCCCCCCCGGCCTTCACCTTGAGCTCAGCGGCCTTGTCGGCGGCCACCTGGGCGCCGTCGGTCAGCTTCACGGCACCGGCCGCCACGGTGTCCTTGGCCTGGTCGGTCTTGGTCGGTGTGCGGAACACGTGTCCTCCTCGTGTTGGACGTTTGTCGCACCCCATCCTGCCCTGTTTGGGCGATTCCAAGCCATCCGGGGTCGCCGGGATCGGCGGTGGGAGCCCGCTGCGGCCGTGAGAGGATCGACGGCATGAAGGCAACCCTGCACACCAACCACGGGCCCATCGTCGTCGAGCTGTTCGCGAACGAGGCCCCCAAGACCGTCGCCAACTTCACCGGCCTGGCCACCGGCACCAAGCAGTACAAGGACGACGCCGGCCGCACCAACCCCACGAAGTTCTACGACGGGCTGATCTTCCACCGCATCATCCCCGGCTTCATGATCCAGGGCGGCTGCCCGCTCGGCCGCGGCATGGGCGGCCCGGGCTACGCGTTCGACGACGAGATCCACCCCGACAAGCAGTTCGACCGCCCCTACCTGCTCGCGATGGCCAACGCCGGCAAGCGGATGGGCAAGGGCACCAACGGCTCGCAGTTCTTCATCACCGTGGGCGCCACGTCGTGGCTCAACGGCAAGCACACCATCTTCGGTGAGGTCGCCGACGGCCCGAGCCGCGAGGTCGTGGACAAGATCGCCGCCGTGCCCACCGGTCAGATGGACAAGCCGCTCGACGACGTCGTCATCGAGCGCGTCGAGATCGAGGACTGACCCCGCCACCGCGGGCCTCCGGCGCAGGAACGAGAGAGCCGACGTGAGTGAGCAGCCGGCCCACCCGGATGCCGTTGCGCAGGTCCCGGTGTGCCCTCGGCACCCCGACCGGGAGTCCTACGTGCGCTGCCAGCGGTGCATGCGCCCCACCTGCCCCGAGTGCCAGCGGCCGGCCGCGGTCGGCATCCAGTGCGTCGACTGCGTGGCCGAGGGCGCCAGGACGGTGCGCCAGGCGCGCACCGTCTTCGGCGGCGCGGTCACCGACGGCCGGCCGCTCGCGACCATGACGATCATCGGCATCTGCCTGGTGGTGTTCCTCGCCCAGTACGCCAGCCCGGCCGTGCAGCAGCAGATCGCCTTCGTGCCGGCCCTCGCGCAGAGCGAGCCGTGGCGGTTCCTCACCTCGGCGTTCGCCCACGGTGGGATCACGCACATCGCGTTCAACATGTACGCGCTGTGGGTGATGGGCAGCTACCTCGAGCCGATGCTCGGCCGGGCCCGCTTCGTCGCCATCTACCTGCTCAGCGCCATCGGCGGCTCGGTGATGTACCTGCTGCTCTCCACCCCACCGACTGCCGACCAGATCGCGACGGGCGACTACGGCATGTGGTTCACGGGTGCGGTCGGCGCCTCCGGAGCGGTGTTCGGCCTGTTCGGGGCGTTCCTCGTGCTGCAGCGCCGGCTCGGCCGGTCCGCGGCGGGCATGTACGTGATCATCGGCATCAACGCCGTGATCGGGTTCGTCATCCCGGGCATCGCCTGGCAGGCCCACCTCGGCGGCCTGCTCACCGGGGCGGCGGTCGCCGCGGCCATCGCCTACTCGGGCCGCGAAAGAGCCCCGATGGGTCCACCGCCCAGCCAGCGCGTGCACTGGTTCTCGATGGGCGGCATCCTGCTCGTGCTCGTGGTGCTGACGATCGGGAAGTACGCCCTGGTCGGCTGAGTCCGGGGGCCGTGGGTTACACGGCTGTCATTCGTCCCCAGTGGGGACAACTCCTGTGGACAACCCGGTGCCGACGGTGGGAACCGGTCGGGAGCGCTGCGGTCAGCGCCAGCGGGTGGTCATCAGGAAGCCGGAGAGCATCAGGCCGAAGCCGACGGCGAGGTTCCAGCGGCCGATCGCGGGGATCGGGAACTGGTTCGCGCCGGAGATGTAGAACGTGACGACCCAGAGCAGGCCGACGATCATCAGGCCGAGCATGAGGGGCACGAACCAGCGCGGGTTGGGCGTGGTGTTCTTCTGCGCCGTGCGCGGCGGGGTGTATGCGGGTTTGGAGCGACCCTTTGACTCGGGCACGAACGGTCTCCTCGTGGCGTTGATGGTGTTGGCCTAGCGTAGAGGGTCTTCCGGGAAAGGAGGTGGCGGCCGTGGCCGGTGAGCACGGGGGACGGGTCGACCGTCCCTCCATCTGGCCCTGGCTGGTGCCCGTCGCGGCCCTCGTCGCCGGCACCCTGTTCGCCTCCAGCGTGCGTGCCTCCGACGGTGGCGACCTGCGCACCGACCAGGCCCGGCTGCCCGACCTGATCCGGGCGCAGAACCGCACCAACGAGCACCGCGCCGCGCAGTTCGGCGCCCTGCAGGGCCGGGTCGACGCGGCCACCGCGGCGCTGGCGCCCGGCGACCTGCAGACCCAGAAGCTGGAGCGCCAGGCCGCCGAGATCGCGGCGGCGGCCGGACGCACACCGGTGCGCGGCCCCGCGCTGCAGGTCACGCTCGACGACGCCAAGCTCGCCGGTGGCGAGGTCCCGGCCGGTGCCGACCCCGACGACTACGTCATCCACCAGCAGGACGTGCAGTCGGTGGTCAACGCACTGTGGAGGGGCGGCGCCGAGGCGATGATGCTGCAGGACCAGCGGGTCATCTCGACCAGCGCGGTGCGGTGCGTCGGCAACACGCTCATCCTGCAGGGCCGGGTCTACTCGCCGCCCTACGTCATCACCGCCATCGGCGACCGGGGTGCGATGCGCTCAGCGCTCGACAGCGACCCGTCCGTCGGCAACCTGCGCGACTGGTCCGTCGCCGTCGGGCTCGGCTACGACGTGAAGAGCCTCGGCCAGCGCACCTTCCCCGCCTACAGCGGGTCCATCGTGCCCGAGCACGCCGCCGTCCCCGCGTCGTGATGCTGCACCATTGACGTCATGACCCGCATCCTCGTCGTCGACAACTACGACAGCTTCGTGTTCACGATCGTCGGCTACCTCGAGCAGCTCGGGGCCGACTGCGAGGTCGTGCGCAACGACGCGGTGGCGCCGGCCGATGGTGCCGACTTCGACGGCGTGCTCGTCTCACCCGGTCCGGGCACACCCGAGGAGGCCGGGGTGTCGATGGCGATGATCCAGGCGTGTGCCGAGCGCGAGCAGCCGATGCTCGGGGTGTGCCTGGGCCACCAGGCGCTGGGGGTGGTGCTCGGGGCGACCGTGGGCCGGGCCCCCGAGCTGCTGCACGGCAAGACCTCGCAGGTGCACCACGACGGCACGGGGGTGCTCGAGGGCGCGCCCGACCCGTTCACCGCCACGCGCTACCACTCCCTCACCATCGAGCCCGCCACGCTGCCCGACGAGCTGCTGGCCAACGGCCGCACCGGGACCGGCATCATCATGGCGGTGCGGCACGCGAGCCTGCCGCTGCACGGCGTGCAGTTCCACCCCGAGTCGGTGCTCACGCACGGTGGCCACCGGATGCTCGCCAACTGGCTGCAGCTGTGCGGGATGCCGGATGCCGTCGAGCGCTCGGCCGGGCTGAGCCCGCTCGTGCACGACGCCGCCGGCGTCGCCCGGATGGTCGCCGCCGGCTGACCGGCATCCGACGCTTCAGCGGGGTGGTCGGCCCCGGGGGCCTCAGGGGCTCGGGGGCACCGTCGGGGAGCTGCTCGCGGAGGGGCTCGGCGTCGGCGTGGGAGTCGGGGTCGCGGTCGGGGTCGGGGTCGCCGTCGAGGGGGTCACGGTGGGGGCGGCCTTCTGGGCCACGGTGATCTTGACCGTCTCGCCGATGTCGAGCGTGCCGTCACGGGGGCTCTGGGAGATGACGGTGCCCTCGGCGACGTCGTTGGTCTGCTTGAACGACGTCTGCGTCTTGAGTCCGACGGCGGCGATGGTGGTCTGCGCCTGGCCCTGCAAGGTGCCGACGACGTTGGGCACCGGCACCTTGCCGCTGCCCACCCGGACGTTGATCTTGGTGTCGGGTGCCACCGATGTGCCGGACCCGGGGTTGGAGTCGATGATCTTGCCGGCGTCGGTGTTGGGGTCGTCGACCTCGGTGACGGTGCCCACGACCAGGCCCTGGTCGCTGAGCGCGCTCTGGGCCTCCTGCACGGTGAGCCCCTTGAGGTCGGGCACGGTCACCGCAGCGGGACCGGAGGAGACGAACAGCTTCACGGTGCTGTTCGGGCTCACCTCGGTGCCCGCGGTGGGGTTCTGGCTGATCACGGTGTCGACCGGCACGTCGTCGCTCGGCTGGCGAACGGGGTCGGCCACGAGCCTGGACTGGGCCAGCCTGGCGGTGGCGGTCTCGACGGGCAGACCGTTGACCTGCGGCACGGCGACCTTCGGGGTCTCGTCGGGGCCGAAGTAGGTCGACAGCCCGTAGGCCAGGGCGGCCAGGGCCGCGAGGGCGACGAGGGTGAGCACGATCCAGCCACCCGGGCCGCGCTTGGTCTCCTGGGGCTCCTCGAGCCCCGGCATGGTCTCGGTGCCTGACCCGGGGCCGAGGAACGGGACGGGCGCCATGCCGTAGGCCTGGGTCGCGTCGCCGGCCGAGGTGGGCACCACCTGGGTGGTGGCGGCCAGCGCCCCGGCGCCGGCCAGGGCGGCCGCCGAGCCACGGGCCGCGTCACTGATCGACCGGCGCAGGCGCACCGCGGCGAGGTCCGCGCGGAACTCGCCGGCGCTCTGGTAGCGGGCCTCGCGGGGCTTGGCCAGCGAGTGCAGCACGACGGCGTCGAGGTCCTCGGAGATGCCCTCGACGAGGCGTGACGGCGGGACGGGCGGCTCGCCCACGTGCTGGTAGGCGATCGAGACGGGGCTCTCGCCGAGGAACGGCGGGCGGCCGGTGAGCAGCTCGAAGAGCATGCAACCGGTGGAGTAGAGGTCGGAGCGCGCGTCGACCGGGTGGCCCTGGGCCTGCTCCGGCGAGAGGTACTGGGCGGTGCCGATCACGGCCGACGTCTGGGTCATCGTGGCGTTGGCGTCGGCCATCGCCCGGGCGATGCCGAAGTCCATGACCTTGATCGAGCCGTCCGGCGCGATCATGACGTTCGCGGGCTTGATGTCGCGGTGGACGATGCCGTTGCGGTGGCTGTAGCCCAACGCGTCGAGCACGCCCTCGGTGATGCGCACCGCCTCCATCGCACCCACCGTGCCCCGCTCGGTGATCTCCTGGCGCAGCGTCCTGCCGTCGACGAACTCCATGACGATGTAGGGCACCCTGACCTGGGCGCCGCCGGTCTCGGTGAGGATGTCCTCCCCGTGGTCGTAGACCGCGACGATGGAGGCGTGGTTCAACCCCGCCGCGGACTGGGCCTCGCGGCGGAACCGGGCCAGGAAGGTGGCGTCGCGCGCGAGGTCGCTGCGCAGCATCTTGATGGCGACCGCACGGCTGAGCCGGGAGTCGTAGCCACGGTGCACCTCCGCCATCCCACCGCGTCCGAGGAGCTCACCGACCTCGTAGCGTCCCCCGAGCAGCTTCGGGACCTCAGGCATGCTGTGCTCTCCTCATCGGTTCAACCGCGCTTGCATCATCTGCTTGGCGATGGGGGCGGCGACGGTGCCGCCCCCGGCCTCGCTGCCGGCGACACCGCCGTCCTCGGCGATCACCGCGACCGCGATCGACGGGTCGTTCGCGGGTGCGAACGAGATGAACCAGGCGTGCGCCTTGCGGCCCTCGCCGTGCTGGGCGGTGCCGGTCTTGCCGGCCACGTCGACACCCTGCATCTGCGCGCGCCGCCCGGTGCCGTCCTCGACGACGGACTCCATCATCCGGGTGAGCTGGGCTGCCACCTCGGGGGTGACGGCCTGCGAGAGCTCCTGCGGGTCGGCCGACTCGATGACCGCGAGGTCGGAGCCGATCACCGACTCCACGAGGTAGGGCTTCATGACGACGCCGCGGTTGGCGACCCCGGCCGCGACCATCGCCATCTGCAGGGGCGTGACCTGCACGTCGTACTGCCCGATCGAGCTCTGGGCCAGCTGCGGCTTGTTCAGCTCGGCGGGCACCCGGCTGGGCGTCACCCGCATCGGCACGGTGAGCCCGTCACCGAAGCCGAACTTCGCGGCCTGCGACTGCAGGGCGTCGGCGCCGATCTGCAGCCCGAGGTAGGCGAAGGCGGTGTTGCACGACACCGCGAGCGCCTCGGTCATCGTGATCTCGGGGGTCGAGCCGCACGCGCGGTCGTCGTGGTTGGGCAGGTCGGCCGAGGTGTCGGGCAGGTCGAGCACGGCCGGCCCGGGGAGCATCGAGTTCTCGGTGTACTCGCCGGTCGACAGCGCGGCCGCGGCGGTGACGACCTTGAAGACCGACCCGGGCGGGTAGAGCTCGTTGATCGTGCGGTTCAGGGTCGGCTTGTCGGGGTCGGCGTTGAGCGCCTTGGAGTTGCGCTCGACCACCCGCAGGTCGTGGCTGGCGAGGTCGTTGGGGTCGTAGGTGGGGTTGCTGTACATGGCGAGGATGGCGCCGGTCGTCGGGTCCAGCGCGACCGCGGCCCCCTTGATGCCCTTCAGGCCGTCGGCGGCGGCCGCCTGCACCTTGGGGTCGAGGGTGGTCTCGATGTTGGCCCCCTGCGCCCGGCGGCCCGTGAACAGGTCGGAGACGCGGCGGTAGAACAGCTTGTCGCTCGAGCCCGAGAGGAAGGCGTTCTCGGCCTGCTCCAGGCCGCCCGAGGCCCCGAAGAACGAGTAGGAGCCCGTGACGTGGGCGTAGAGCCGCGGCTCGTCGTAGACCCGCTGGAACTTGTACTCGTCGTCGACGGGCACCGACTTCGCGACCGGCGTCTGGCCCACCAGGATCTCCCCGCGCTCGCGGGCGTAGGTCGACAGCAGGGTGCGGCGGTTGTCGGGGCGCGCGTTGAGGTCGGCGGCGAAGACGTACTGGATGAGGGTCGTCGAGACCAGCAGCGAGGCGAACAGCACGGCGACGACGAGCGAGAGCCGGCGGACGGGGGCGTTCACGACAGCTTCACCACCTCGGTGCGCGCCTCTGCCACCGGGTTCGGCGCGTTCGCCTCCGGCAGCGGGCGGCGGGCGTGGTCGGAGATGCGCAGCAGGATGGCGACCAGCGTCCAGTTGGCGAGCAGCGAGGAGCCCCCGGAGGACAGGAACGGCATGGTCAGGCCGGTGAGCGGGATGACCCGGGTGACGCCGCCGACCACGACGAAGCACTGCAGGGCGAGCGAGAACGACAGGCCGGCGGCGAGCAGCTTGCCGAAGCCGTCGCGGGTGCCGAGCGAGGTGCGCAGGCCGCGCTGGATCAGCAGCACGTACAGCATCAGCATCGCGAACAGCCCGATCAGCCCGATCTCCTCGCCGAAGGCGGGGACGATGAAGTCGGACTCGGCGAAGTAGGTGAGGTCGGGGCGGCCCCGGCCCAGGCCGGTGCCGAACATGCCGCCGGACGCCATCCCCATCAGGCCCTTGGCGAGCTGGTCGGACGCCTGGAGGGCCTCGGGGCTGAAGGTGTGCAGCCAGAGCAGCACCCGAGTCTGCACGTGGCCGAAGACCAGGTAGGCAAGGTAGGCACCCGCGCAGAACAGGGTGAGGCCGATGACGATCCACGACACTCGCTCGGTGGCGACGTAGAGCATCGCGACGAACAGCCCGAAGAAGAGCAGCGAGGAGCCCAGGTCGCGCTCGAAGATGAGCACGGCCAGGCTCGCCAGCCAGGCGACGAGGATGGGCCCGAGGTCGCGGCCGCGCGGCAGGGTCAGCCCCAGCACCTTGCGACCCGCGACCGAGAGGGCGTCGCGGGTCTGCACGAGGTAGCCCGCGAAGAAGATGGCCAGGGCGATCTTCGCGATCTCACCTGGCTGGAAGGAGAACGGGCCGACCTGGATCCAGATGCGGGAGCCGTAGATCGACGTGCCGATGACCGGCAGCAGCGGCAGCAGCAGCAGGCCGAAACCGATGGCGCCGGCGAGGTAGGTGTAGCGCCGCAGCACCCGGTGGTCGCGCAGCACGACGAGCACGATCGCCGCGATGACCATGGCCACCGCGGTCCACATCAGCTGGCGCAGGGCCACCCCGTCGGCGATGGACTTGCCGTTGGCGATGTCGATGCGGTGGATCATCACCAGGCCCAGCCCGTTGAGCAGGGTGATGATCGGCAGCATCAGCGGGTCGGCGTAGGACGCCCGCCAGCGCAGCACGAGGTGGAAGCCGATGGCCAGCGCGAGGTAGCCCCCGACCAGGGTGAGCGTGCCGGGCGGGATGGTGCCCGTGGTGGCCAGCTCGACGTTGAGGTAGGCCAGCAGCACGATCGCCACGGCCCCGACCACGAGCACGAGCTCGACGTTGCGACCCCGGCGCGTGGGGAGGGACGAGACGACGCTCATGAGGTCACCGGTCCGCCGGTGGCGACGGGGCCGGGGGGCACCGTGGGCGGGACGGTGGGCGCGATGCGCGGGGTCGCCCCCGGCGAGAACGTCGGCGTGGGGGTCGAGGTCGCCGCGGAGGGCGACGGGGACGGGGACGGGCTGGGCGATGCCGTGGGGCTGGGGGTCGGCGTGGGCGCGGTCCAGGTGGCCGGCACGGTGCGGCACGACTCGCCGTTGAGCTGGGCCCATCTACAGGCCGTGGCCTGCAGCTGCAGCTCGGCCACCCGCACGTCGGCCGCCGCCCGGTTGTCCACCTCGATGCCCTGCTCGAGGCTGTCCTGGTAGGAGGTCGGCAGGTCGTCGATGGCGATCGTCGTGGCGAACTCGGGCCGGGACAGCGAGATCGGGCCGAGGTTCTGGTCCACCCCGCGGAACACGGCGACCACGCCGTCCTGCTCGGCGAGGTAGTACTGGCGCTGGGACCACGCGTACCCGGCATACGAGCTGCCGGCGGCCACGACCAGGAGCACCAGGGCGATGGCGGCCACCCGCAGCACGGTGCCGCGGCGCGAGCGCGGGCCCTCCTCGGCCAGGGTGACCCCGTCGTCGATGTCGCGGCTGCCGGTGGCCTGCGCGGTGAGGGCTGCGGCCTTGGCGGCCGGGGTGGTCGGCATCGGCCGGGTCCCGCTCTCGCGCACCGCCGCTGCGCCGACGACCTGCGGCTGGGTGGGCGGGGCGTTCCCGATGTCGACGAGGTCGCCCACCACGACGGTGACGTTGTCGGGGGCGCCGGCCCGAAGCGCCAGGGCGACCAGCCGGTCGGCGGTCTCTCCGGGGTCGCCGCTGTCGGTGATCACGTCCGAGATGGTGTCGCGCGCGACGTAGTCGGTGAGCCCGTCGGAGGCGATGACGTAGCGGTCGCCGATGCGGCCCTGTCGCACGACGAGGTCGGGCTCGTCCTCGTGGGCGCCGGTGAGCACCCGGGTGACGAGCGAGCGCTGCGGGTGGCTCTGCGCCTCCTCGGCGGTGATCCGCCCCTCGTCGACGAGGTTCTGCACGAACGAGTGGTCCTTGGTGATCTGGGTGACCACCCCGTCGCGCACCATGAACGCGCGCGAGTCGCCGATGTGGGCGAGCACGATCTTGTCGCCGGCCCGGAGCAGGGCGATGAGCGTGGTGCCCATGCCCTCGAGGCTGGGGTCGGCGTGGGCCTGGTCGCCGATCTCGTCGTTGGCGTGGTTGATCCGCTCGAGCAGGGCCGAGCTGACGTCACGGCCGCCGAGCGCCTCGCCGTCGAGCCGCACGAGCGAGCCGATGACCGTGGAGCTGGCGACGTCGCCCCCGGCGTGCCCGCCCATGCCGTCGGCCATGGCCAGCAGGTGTGGACCGGCGTAGCCGGAGTCCTCGTTGTTGGACCGGACCATGCCGACGTCGGACCGGGCGGCGTAGTGGAACGCGAAAGGCATCCGTTACCTCTGCAGCTCCACGACGGTCTGGCCGATCCGCAGCACGCTGCCGACCGCCACCTCGCGTGGCTCGGTGAGGCGCGTCGCGCCCAGGAAGGTGCCGTTGGTGGAGCGCAGGTCCTCGACCCGCCAGGTGCCGTCGTCGTCCTGGAAGATGCGCGCGTGCCGGCCGCTCGCGTAGTCGTCGTCGAGCACGAGGGCGCACTCGGGGCTGCGCCCGATCAGGGTGCCGGCCGGGCGAAGCGGCAGCGTGGTGCCCGACAGCGGGCCGGCCGTGACGGTGAGCTTGGTGGGGCCCTTGCGGCCGCGCACCGCGCGGTTCTTCTTCTCCGGCCGTGCGGCGCTCGGCGGCGGAGGGTTCGCCCCCCGCGCGGCGGCCTTGGCCGCCCGGGCGCCGCCGGCGCGGCGCTTGACGCGGGTGCCGTAGAGGTCGCCGCGCAGCACGCCGACCACCGCGAAGACGAAGAACCACATCAGCACCAGCAACCCCAACCGCATCACGGTCAGGGTGAGCTCGCTCAACACGCCGCAGTCACCTCCGGCCGCCCCGGAAGGTGACCGAGGTGCGGCCGACCGTGACCCGGTCGCCGTCCTGGAGGTGCTCGCTGGTGATCCGCTCGCCGTTGACGAACGTGCCGTTGGTGGAGCCGAGGTCGCGGATGGTCGTGACGAAGTGGGGGCCGTCGGTGGTGACCCGCAGCTCGCTGTGCCGCCGCGAGATGCCGGGGTCGTCGAGGATGATGTCGGCGCTGTCGTCGCGGCCGAGGATCGTGATCGCCCCCATCAGCGGGTAGCGCTCGCCGTCGACGTCGAGCCACGGGCGGTCGGCCGGGTTGGCCCGCTTGGGCCGGGCCGGCGGCGGTGGTGCCGGGTGCCGGGCCGTCGCGCCCAGCCCGTCCTCGGCCGGGGCGCGGGCCCACTCCGGATCGGCAGCGCCGGGGGCCGCCGCAGCCGCGCCGGCCGCACCAGCACCGGCGGCGGGTCCGGACCGGACCACACCGGGACCGGGGGGTGCGGGCGGTGCCGCGCGACCGGCATCCGGCGAAGCGCGGCGCGACTGCTCGCGGGGGCTCGGGACGCGCTCCTGCCCGGTGTGGCCGGTCGCGCGCGGGCGCGAGGCCTTCGACGGGCGGATGCGGAAGACGCCGGTCTCGAGGTCGTCGTGCTCCTCGAAGGTGATGTCGATGGGCCCGGCCGGCTGGTAGTGCTGGCCGTCGCAGTGCTCCTCGGCGGCGGCGACGAGGTCCATCTCGACGCTGCTCAGGTCGGGGTGGAGCCGGTCGTAGTCGCCGGGCGACAGCTCGATCGTGAACACGTTGGGCACGATGGCGCGGCCCGAGCTGGTGACCGCGCGGTCGTCCATCGCCCGCCTGATGTGGCTGGCGATCTCGACCGGGTGCACGGCGGAGCGCAGGTGCTTGGCGAACGTGCCCTGGACGGCTCGCTCGAGGCCCGCCTCGAGGCGGTCGAACAGTCCCATCGGTGCACCTCCTCCAGGAAGTCGTGCGGCGGCAGCGGTCTCGCAAGACTATCCGCCGGGGCTGGGCGATTCCTGAACGGCACGACCCGTACCGTGGACGGATGAACGATGCCGTGCAGCTCATCGTGCCCCGGGAAGTGCCGCTCGGGGGTCCCCGGTCCATGACCGTGCGGCGCACCCTGCCGGCCCGCGAGCGCTCCTTCGTGGGGGCCTGGTGCTTCGTCGACCACTACGGGCCCGACGACGTGTCGGCCAGCGGTGGGATGGACGTGGCGCCGCACCCGCACTGTGGCCTGGCGACGGTGTCGTGGCTGTTCAGCGGCGAGGTCGAGCACCGCGACTCGCTGGGCACGGTGGCGACGGTGCGCCCGGGCGAGGTCAACCTCATGACGGCGGGGCGCGGCATCTCGCACTCGGAGGTGTCGACCCCGTCCACCTCGGTGCTGCACGGGGCGCAGCTGTGGGTCGTGCTGCCGGCGGCGCTGGCCGACGTCGAGCCGCGGTTCGAGCACTTCGTGCCGCCGGTCGTGGAGGTCGGTGCCGGGGTGCGGGCGCAGGTGTTCGTGGGGTCGCTGTGGGGGTCGTCGTCGCCGGTGCGTGTCGAGACGCCGTTGGTGGGGGCCGAGGTGGTGCTCGAGGCCGGGTCGTCGGTGGTGCTGCCGGTGCCCGAGGGCTTCGAGGTGTCGGTGCTCGTCGATGCCGGCTCGGTGGTGTTCGCCGACGCTCGGGTCGCGCGGGGTGAGCTGGCCGTGGTCGGCGCCGGCCGGCATCCGGATGGGGTGGGGGTCTCGGCGGGCGCGGAGGGTGCGCGGGTGCTGGTGCTCGGCGGCGAGCCGTTCGGCGAGGAGGTCGTCATGTGGTGGAACTTCATCGGCCGCACCAGTGACGACGTCGCGGCGGCGCGGGAGGCCTGGGAGGCCGAGGCGGCCGAGCGCTTCGGCGTGGTCGAGGGCTATGTCGGGCCGGTGCCCCGCATCCCGGCGCCGGCGCTGCCGGGGGTGCGGCTGAAGCCGCGCGGCAACCGGGGCCGTGCCGGGTTCAGCGGCGGCGCCGAGGCGCCCGCGATGTCCTGACCTTCGGCTGGCGGCGGCGCTTCGACTCGGCACGTGCGGGGTTATTGCTGTCACCTCTCGGAACTGACCGCGATAACCCGGCACGTGCGGGGTGCTGGTTGTGGGGGGGCGGGCGAGCCATTTTGTGGGATGCCGGGTGCATCGGGCACACTAGGACGGCTCACCCGAGCGGTCACGCGCAAGTGGCGGAACGGCAGACGCGCTGGCTTCAGGTGCCAGTGTCCGAAAGGGCGTGGGGGTTCAAATCCCCCCTTGCGCACAATGTGATGGACCCCGACAGGCTTTCGTCGGGGTCCATCACGTTCTCTGGTCGGAGCGGGACGTGCGACGGTCACCCCTTGCGCCCCGGTCGGAAGACCCTAGGCGGTGGCGATGATGGGGCAGTCGACGATCACGTGGCTCGCGCCCCACGGGCTGCCGTCGGGGGCGGTGACCTTCCCGGCTGCCGCCAGGTCCTCGACGTCGGCGAACCGGGTCTGTCGGGTCGGGGTGGCTCCGGGCGCCCACGCGGTCAGGTGCACGTCCCACAGCGGCGAGTAGCGGCCCTGGCCGGGCAGCCACGCGAGGACGTTCAGCGGGTCGCCCTCACCGAGCAGCGCACTGTTGATGCCCTGCCGGGTCGCGGGGTTGCCGGTCGGCCCGTTGATGAACGCGGCCAGGCCGGCCCGAGCGGATGCCGTGCTGTCGTCGCCCGCGCGGGGCGCGGCATCCAGCCGGGGCGCGTATGTCGCGCCCTCGAGCGCCGCGGGGCCCTCGGCAGTTGCGTCGGTCGACAGGTAGACGACGGCCTTGCCGCGCGAGAACCCGTCGGTGAGGCGCAGCGTGACCGTCCGGGCGGTCCGGTCGATCGAGACCACCTTGTCGTGCAGGCCGGTCCCGTTGCCGATCTGGGGCGCGTTGAGCACGGAGCCGTCGGGCAGCCGGATGAGCGGGCTGTAGCCGGCCTCGCCGCGCGAGCCGGGGGTCGCGACGACGGGCGGCCAGCCGGTGCCGGGCGTCGGGGCGACGACACGGCTCGGGGTGAAGTCGACCGTGGCCGGGAAGACGACCGCGCCTCTGTCGAGGGTCACCCGCTGCACGGCAGCGGTGCCGGCGTTGCGCAGCTTGTTCACGACGTCGACGTCGAACCGGTCGGCGGCCGCCGAGGTCGAGGCCTCGATGACGACGAACTCGACCGCGCGGCCGTCGGTGGTCCGGCCCGTGCGCAGCGGGAACGTGGCAGTGTCGCCGTCGGCCGACACGCTAACGCCGGGGACGAAGACGGTGCGGCCGGACGCCTGCGCCGGCGAGGCGGGGCCGGCGAGGACGGCGGTTGCGGCCGCGGCCGCGGCAAGGGCTGTCGCGGCGACGAGCCGCGAACGGGTGACGAGCGGGCGAGGCATGGTGGTCTCCAGGGGAAGGGGCCCGCATGGTGCGGGCAGGTGCCTCCTTCGTGCCGGCCACCTGCTGCGGCGTTACTCCGGAGCAGATGAACGATTTCTTACGTCGCGGTGACCGGTCCCCCAGCCGGGCCGGCAGCCGGTCTCAGCCGGCTGCTCGCGCGCGGTGCTCGCGCCGGCTGTCGGCCAGTGCCGAGCGCAGCTCGTCGTCGTCCATGACGAGGTAGACCAGCCCGCAGTCCCGGGGGCCGGTGGCGCCCGGGAAGCACAGCGTGCACGCCTCCCCCACCCGCACCGGGCAGCGCGCGTCGACGTGCGAGCGGGTGCGCGGGCCGGCGGTCACGGCATCCATGTTAGGCGCGGTCGCGGGTGATGCCCTCACGGTGCCGGTCGGTCATCTCCCGCATCGCCTCCAGCAGGTCGAGCATCGCGCTCAGCTCCGCGATGGTGTGCTTGGCGAAGAGCCCCTGACCCTCGTCGACGAGGGGGGCGTACATCGCGTAGGTCGAGCGCATGCCCTCCTCGGTCATCCGCACGAGCACCCGTCGCCGGTCCGCGTCGTCGCGCACCCGCTCGACCAGGCCCTTGGCCTCGAGCCGGTCGATGAGCGCCGTGGTCGCGGCCGGTCGCAGCCCGGTGGCGGTGGCGAGCGCACCCGCGGTCCTCGGCCCGTCGACCAGCCAGTCGAGGCACCGCAGGTCGGCCGGCCCGAGGGCCAGGGCGCGACCGACGGCGTCGTCGTAGGCCTGCACGCTGCGCTGGTAGCGCTGCATGGCGCCGCCGAGCTCGGCCACCAGTTGACGACGCGTCACCACAGCGCATACCCTTCGAAAATCGAATTATACGAACCTCGTACAGAAGGACCTGCCATGAGACTACTCGTCGTCGGCGGAGGCGTCGCCGGCCCGGCCGTCGCGCTCGCCGCCCGCCGGCTCGGCCTCGACGCCACGGTGCTCGAGCGCCGCCCCGTCGCCGACCCCGACGCCGGCTCGTGGGTGACCGTGGCCCCCAACGGGCTCGACGCGCTCGCGGTGCTCGGGGTGCTCGACGAGGTCAGCGCCATCGGCCACCCGAGCCGGCTCAACCGGATGTACGGCGCCACCGGCAGGCATCTGGGCGACGTCTCGCTCGGTGTGCCGCTCGACGACGGCACGGTCGCGCTCACGGTCAAGCGGTCCGCACTGGCCGTGCTGCTCGGGGATGCCGCCCGCGACGCCGGCGCCGACGTGCGGCTGGGTGCCGAGGTGGCCCGCGTCCACGACGACGGCGCGGGCGTGCGGGCCGTGCTCACCGACGGGTCCGTCGTCACGGGCGACCTCCTGGTCGCCGCCGACGGGGTGCGCTCACCGGTGCGCCGTCACATCGACCCGGATGCCCCCGAGGCCCGGTACGTCGGGCTCACCAACTTCGGCGGCATCACCCGGGGGACCCGCCTCGGGGAGGAGCTCATGCCGCAGGCGTGGCACTTCGTCTTCGGCCGCCGGTCGTTCTTCGGCGCGCACCCGCTGCCCACCGGCGACGTCGTGTGGTTCGCGAACGTGCCGCGTCCCGAGATCGGTCGCGAGGAGCGCGCGGCGACCACCGCGGAGCAGTGGCTGGACTGGCTCTCGGGGCTGGTCGCCGACGACGCGGGCCCGGCATCCGCGCTGGTCGCCGCCGGGCGGCTCGAGCTCGCCGGCGACAGCACCTTCGACCTGCCGCACGTGCCGACCTGGTGGCGCGGGCGCACGGTGCTGGTCGGGGATGCCGCGCACGCACCGTCGCCGAGCAGCGGCCAGGGCGCCGCGATGGCGCTCGAGGATGCCGTGGTGCTCGCCCGCTCGGTCGCGGCCCACGGCACCGACGGGCTGGCCGCCTATGAGGCGGCACGGCGCGACCGTGTCGAGGCGATCGTCAAGGCCGGTGCCCGCAGCAGCAGCGCCAAGATCCCGGGCCGCCTCGGGCGGGTGCCGCTCGAGACGATGCTCAGCCTGGTCTTCCGCTCGGGCGTGGCAGCGCGCTCGACCGACGGCTTCACCGCCCACCGCCTCGGGGCATGGCTGAGTCCCAGCCGCTGAGCACGGCTCAGCAGGCGGCGTCCGCACCTCGCCGTCAGCACCCGGCATCGCGCAGGATGACCGGGTGACCAACTCCGAGGGACCACGCACCGCACCCACGACGTCGGCTGGCCCGACCACCGCCGCCCCTCCCGGCCTGGGCCCGGTGGCCGCCGGAGCCCTCGTCTTCGGCGCGAGCGCAGCCGTGCTGGTGGTCGAGCTCACCGCCCTGCGGTTGCTGGCCCCCTACCTGGGGCTCACCCTCGAGACCAGCACGCTGGTGATCGGCATGGCCCTGGCCGCGATCGCGCTCGGCGCCTGGGCGGGGGGTCAGGCCGCCGACCGGATGCCGCCACGGCGCGCGCTCGGTCCGCTGCTCGGCGGTTCAGGGGTGGCGGTCGCGCTGATGCCGTTCCTGGTGCGCGGCGCCGGCGAGGCGGCCGGGGCCAGCGGCGCCCTGCTGATGGCGATGGTCGCGATCCTCGTCCCGGGCGCGCTGCTGTCGGCGGTGCCGCCCATGGTGACCAAGCTGCGGCTCACCGACCTGGCCGAGACCGGCACCGTGGTCGGCCGGCTCTCGGGCCTGGGCACCGTGGGGGCGATCGTGGGCACGGTGCTCACCGGCTACGTCTTCATCGCGGCCATCCCGGTGAGCACGGTGCTCGTCGGCCTCGGCATCCTGCTCGTCGCGGCCGCGGTGGCCGTCGAGCTGCGGGTGCGCGGCGCCCGGGTGGCCGTGCTCGCGGTGGTGCTGCTGGTGCCGGGCGCCCTCGGGGCCGCCTTCGGGCCCGGGAGGTGCGACGCGGAGACGGTCTACCACTGCGCCCGCGTGCTGGCCGACCCGCAACGTGCCAGCGGGCGGGTGCTGGTGCTCGACGGGCTGCGGCACTCCTACGTCGACCTCACCGACCCCACGCACCTCGAGTTCGAGTACGTGCAGGCGATGGCGGCGGTCTCCGACACCGCCTTTCCCCCGGGCCGGGGACTGTCGGCCTACCACCTCGGCGGTGGCGGGCTGACCCTGCCGCGCTACCTGGCGGCAGTGCGCCCGGGCACGACGAGCGTCGTCTCCGAGATCGACCCCGGCGTCGTCGAGCTGGACCGGGCGCGGCTGGGGCTGGTGACCGGGCCGCAGCTGGAGGTGCGCGTCGAGGACGCCCGGCTGGGCCTGCGTCGGCTGCCGGCGAGCACGCGTGACCTCGTGGTGGGCGACGCGTTCGGCGGGGTCAGCGTGCCGTGGCACCTCACCACGACGCAGGCGCTCGCCGAGGTGCGCCGGGTGCTGCGCGCCGAGGGCGTCTACGCCGCCAACCTCATCGACTTCGCGCCGCTCGACTTCGCCCGGGCCGAGCTCGCCACCATGCGGGCGGTGTTCCGGCACGTGGCCGTCGCCGCCGACCCGGCCACCCTCGAACGCGGGGCCACGGCGGGCGGCAACATCGTGGCGCTCGGCTCGGACGAGCCCCTCGACGTCGCCGCGCTGCGGGCCGCCCTCACCGAGCGCGGCCTCAGCTGGGGGGTGCTCGACGGCACCGACCTCGACGCCTGGGTCGGTGGCGCGGTGGTGCTCACCGACGACCACGCGCCGGTCGACCAGCTGCTGACGCCCTACCCGCCCGCGGTGCGCCCCGGGGTCTGAGCGCAGGGGTGGTCGAGCCGCTCGGGATGCGTGAGCAGCTCGCGCACGATGCTCGCCATCCGGCCCGCGTGCACGCCGTCGACGACCCGGTGGTCGGCGGTGGCCACGAGCACCAGCACCGGGCGGGCCACCACCGCTCCGTCGACCACCACGGCGCGGTCCTGCACCGCCCCGACGGCGAGGTAGACCGGCGTGCGGGCGAAGGGCAGCGGGGCGAGGAAGGCCTCGTCGAGGCCGAGGGTGCCGACGTTGGAGACGAAGGCGGTGCCCAGCGGGAAGCCGGGCTGGCCGACCAGCCCGCGCCCGAGGCCGCCCGACACCACGCTCGACGCCGCCATCACCGGCCGCATCATCGAGGCCGGCACCAGCCGCACCAGCCGGGAGGTGCGCCGGTAGGCGGAGTCGTGGCCGCGACGTAGTCGGGCCGCCCCGGCCTCGACCGCCCGGGCGACCTCCACCGGGCTGAGCCGGTCGACGCCGGGCACCTTGACCGGGGCCAGGTCGGAGCCCTGTCCGATGTCCACCGCGAAGCCGATGTCGCACGCGTCCAGCGGCAGCAGCCGTCCGAACACGACCCGGGCCCGGATCTCCGGCACGTCGCGCAGCGCCCGGCCCAGGGCGGCCCCGACGACGTGGGTGAGCGTCACGCGGGTCCCGGACTCGGCCCGCACGCGGTCGACGTAGGCCAGCGCGTGGGTGACGTCGATCTCCATCCGGGCGTAGATGCGTCCGTCGCGCGAGGGTCGCCAGGTGGCGACCGCGATCCGGCGGCGCACCGGCGTGCGGCGCCGGTTCACGCGGTCACCGGGCGCCCCGGGATGCCGGTCAGCACCGCGCGCACGACGACGCGTGGCGCGTGGGTGAGGGCTGCGAGCGGGGCTGCGCGACGCGGCATCCGCAGGTGGTGACGGTCCTGCTCGACCGCGGTGACCACCCGCCGGGCCACGTCGTCGGGGTCGAGCATGGTGAGCAGCCGGGCCCGCAGCACCCGGTCGAAGGCGACGGAGGAGGGCTCGTGCCCCCCGATGCGGTCCATCATCTGCGAGCTGACCGGGCCCAGCTCGACCGCGAGGGTGCCGACCGGGCCGCCGCGCAGGTCGGCCCGCAGCCCGGAGGTCAGGTGGGTGAGGCCGGACTTGGTGGCACCGTAGGCGGCCAGCCCCGGGAAGGTCGCGACGCCGGCCATCGAGGAGATGTTGACCAGGTGGCCGCGCCCGCGGGCCAGCATGCCGGGCAGCACCTGCCGGCAGAGCTCGGCCGGGGCGAGCAGGTTCAGGGCCACGACCTGCTCGAGCTGGTCGGCGGTCAGGTCGGCGAGGTGCGCGGTGGTCTCGACGGCGGCGTTGTTGACCAGCAGGTCGACCGGGCGGTGGACGGCCTCGACCCGCCCGGCCAGGGCCCGCAGCGCGGCGCGGTCGGTGAGGTCGCACGCGACGGCCCGACCACCGACCTGGGCGACGAGGGCGTCGAGGGCCTCGCGGCCCCGGGCGACGCAGGTGACGTCGGCGCCGGCCTCCGCGAGGCGGGTGGCGAGCCGGGCCCCGATGTCACCCGTGGCCCCGGTGAGCAGGACGTGGGCTCCGGCGACGCGCATCCCGCCAGTGTCCACGACCGGGGCGTGCCAACGGCATCCGCCGAGGTGGCGGCGCCCGGCCGCTGTCGAACGTTCCGCCCTGCGGAAGGGGGGCGGCGCCGAGTTGAGCCGGTCGGGGACAATCTGGTTAGGTAAGCCTCACCTACACCGCCAGGGTGCCGGGGCTGCGAGTCGAGAGGGATGCCGTGATCGTCTGCCACTGTCACGTCGTCAACGACAAGGCGGTCGCCGCCGCCGTCGGGGCCGGGGCGCGCACCCTGTCGGAGGTCTGCCGGGCCACCGGGGCCGGGCGCGACTGCGGGGCCTGCGTCTTCTCGGTGCGGCGGCTGGTGTGCGAGCATGTGGCACTCGAGGTCCCCCAGAGCGCGGAGCCATGCCATGCAGCCAGTTGACCCCCGGATCGTCGAGCGCCTCAACGACGCGCTCACCTTCGAGCTGAGCGTGGTGAACCAGTACTTCCTGCACGCGCGGATGCTCGACAACTGGGGGTTCACCCGGCTCGGCAAGGTGTTCTACGACCTGTCGATCGACGAGATGCGCGACGCCGACGTCCTGATCTCGCGCGTGCTGATGTTCGAGGGGCACCCCAACATCCAGCGGCTGCACGCCATCCGGGTGGGCGAGGACGCCGAGGAGATGCTGCGCCTGGCGCTCGAGAGCGAGATCGCGGCCGTGGTCGAGTTCAACGCCTCGGCGCAGGAGTGCCACGACGTCGGTGACCACGCCACCGCCTCGCTGTTCGAGGCGATGGCGCTCGACGAGCAGCAGCACGCCGACTGGTTCGAGAGCCAGATCGAGGCGCTGATGCGCATCGGGCTGCCCCAGTACCTCGCCCAGCAGATGGACACCACTGCCGGTCCGTGACCGCGACGGTCGGTGACGTCAGGTCGTGCGCGGTGGAAGCGGCATCCCGTAGATGCGGGCGCCCGGTGGCCGGCCGAGCTCGGTGAAGCCGAGCCGCTCGTAGAACGCGTGCGCGCCGGTGTTGGCCTCGTCCACCCCCAGGTGCACGCCGGACGCGCCGGCCCCCGCCAGCTCGTCGAGCACGGCCTCCATGGTGCGGCGTCCCCACCCCTGGCCCTGCAGCCGTGGCAGCAGGTCGACGTGCAGGTGCGCCGGGTGCGTGGCGAGCAGCCCGGCATCCGTGCGGGTGGGCTGGTGCAGCCGCTCGACGAGCGCCGCGTCGTCCTGCGTCGTGCCGCCGCCTCGCGGATAGCGGGCCCGCAACGGGGGCAGCCAGACCCGCTCGACCCACTGCTCGAAGGATGCCGTGTCGGGCACGGCGACGCAGTAGCCCGCCACGCCGTGCTCGTCGTGCACGACGCGGCTGACGGCGTCGGGGAAGACGAGGTAGGGACCGGCCCACACGTGGCCGAGCAGGTCGGGGTCGTCGTGCCGGGCGCTCGCGTCGCCACCGGCGGCCGCGGTGAGCAGGCAGACCCGGTAGGCGCCGGGAAGGTCGTGCACCGTGCCGGTCCGCATCGTCGTCACGGGCGCCACGCTAGTGCCGGCCCGGTCGTCGGACGTCGTCCGTAGGGTGCCGGCATGAGCGGGTGGGATGACGTGGTCGCCGCGGTGGGGCAGGCGCAGCAGGGGATGCCGGGTGGGCACGAGGCGCTGCTCGAGCAGTGGGCGGCGACGTCGGGTGACGACCACGCGCAGCGGTGCGTGCTGGCGCACTACCTCGCCGACCGCGAGCCCGGGCTCGCCGACGAGGTGGCCTGGGACGAGGTGGCCCTGCGCGAGCACGCACTGGTCGCCGACGACGCCCTGGCCGCGATCGGCATCCCGTCTGCTCGGGCGATGGCACCGAGCCTGCACCTCAACCTCGGCGACGGCTACCTGCGCCAGGGCCGGGTCGAGGAGGCTCGGGTGCAGCTCGAGGCAGGGCTGGCGCTCGTCGACACCCTGGGCGACGACGGCTACGGCGCGCTGCTCCGGGACGGGCTGCAGCGCCTGGCCGAGCGACTGGAGGTCGCGGACCGCAACGGCTGAGCCGGTCAGGTCGGCCCGAAGCCGGTGGTGACCAGCACGAGCTCGCCCGCCTGGTCGGTGGCGGTGAGGTCGAGCTCGGCCGTGATCCGCCAGTCGTGGTCGCCGTCGGGGTCGTCGAGGATCTGGGTGACGAGCCAGTGGTCGGCATCCTCCTCGTCGATGCGGAACAGGGCCGGCCCACGGGCCTGCGGGCCGGTGCCGAGGTCGTCGTACTCGGCGCGGTATCCGGCAGCGGCCGCCTCCCACTCGTCCTGGGTGAGGCCGCCGTCGAGCGCGGCCAGGGCGGCGAAGCGGTGCAGCGACACCAGCTCGACGCGTCGGAACATGCTCTGCCGCACCATCACCCGCAAGGCGCGGGGGTTCGCGGACAGGGCGCGCCCCTCGCTCGGGCTGCGCACCTCGGTGAGCGGCTCGTCGGTGGGGTTGGCCAACGACTCCCACTCGTCGAGCAGGCTGGAGTCGGTGTGCCGCACCACCTCGCCGAGCCACTCGACGAGGTCGTCGAGCTCCTCGGTGCGGGCGGAGGTCGGCACCGTCGAGCGCAGCGCCCGATAGGCGTCGGTGAGGTAGCGCAGCACCACGCCCTCGGCGCGGAAGAGCTTGTGGTGGGCGACGAACTCGCCGAACGTCATCGCCCGCTCGAACATCTCGCGCACCACCGACTTCGGCGACAGGCCGCGCGGGTCGACCCACGGGTGGCGCTGCCGGTAGACGCGCAGCGCCGCCTCGAGCTCCTCGGCCAGGGGCCGCGGCCAGCTGACGTCGTCGAGCGCGTCCATCCGCTCCTCGTACTCCAGCCCGTCGGCCTTCATCGCGCCGACCGCCTCGCCCCGGGCCTCGAACCGCTGGGCCATCAGCACCGGTCGCGGGTCGTCGAGGGTGGCCTCGATGACGCTCACCACGTCGAGGGCGTAGCCGGGCGCCTCGGGGTCGAGCATCTCGAGCACGGCCAGGGCGAAGGCCGACAGCGGCTGGTTGAGGGCGAAGCCGTCGCCCAGGTCGAGCGCCACCTGGAACGGGCCCTCGGTGTAGCGCCGCTCGTCGCCGCGCACGAAGTGCTCGAGCGCGCTGACCTCCCGAGCTGCCTCCGGCGGGCGCGGTGCCGCGGCGACGGCCTGCGCCGGCGCCGCCGAGCTGTGGCCGGCCGCGGCGAGCAGCTCGCCGATCGGTCCCAGGTCAGCGGATGCCGGGTGATCACCGGCGGGGTCAGCGTCACCCTCGTCGTCCGGTCCACCCTCCAGTGGCGGGAGCGGGTCACCCACGGGCGCAACGGCATCCGAGAGGTCGGGGGGCAGCCAGTGGTCGAGGTCGGAGCCGTCGTCGGGCTCCACCACCTTGGCCCGCAGCAGGGATGCGACCACCTGCACGGCCCGCTCGACGAGGGCCTCCCGACGCTCGAAGGTCTCGTGGTTGTCGAGCAGGAGCGTGTGCAGCGCGGCCTGCTGGCCCTCCCACTGGTCGAGCACGTTGAGCACCATCGCGTGGTTGACCCGCATCTTCGAGGTCAGCGGCTCGGGCGCCGCGGCGACGAGCCGGTCGTAGGTGGCCTGCGTGTAGCTCAGCGTCCCCTCGGGGGGCTTCTTGTGCACGACCCTGCGTCGCTTCTTGGGGTCATCGCCGGCCTTGGCCAGTGCCTTGGCGTTGAGCACGAGGTGCTCGGGTGCCTGCACCACGACGTAGCCGATGGTGTCGAAGCCGGCCCGCCCGGCGCGCCCGGCGATCTGGTGGAACTCGCGGGCGCGAAGCACCCGCTGCTTGCGCCCGTCGTACTTGGTGAGCGAGGTGAGCAGCACGGTGCGGATCGGCACGTTGATGCCGACGCCGAGGGTGTCGGTGCCGCAGATGACGGCGAGCAGCCCGGCCTGGGCCAGGGTCTCGACCAGCCGGCGGTACTTCGGCAGCATCCCCGCGTGGTGCACCCCCACCCCGTGCAGCACCAGCCGCCGCAGGGTGACCCCGAACCCCTTGCCGAAGCGGAAGCCGCCCACGGCATCCTTGATGGCCGCCTTGCGGGCGCTCGACACGAGCTCGACGCTGGTCAGGGCCTGGGCCTGCTCCACCGCGGACGCCTGGGTGAACGACACGACGTAGATGGGGCCGCGCTCGTCGCGCAGCAACAGCTCGATGGTCTCGTGCACCGCGGTCAGCACCCACGAGAACTCCAGTGGCACAGGCCTTTCCGCCCCGGTGATGGCGACGGTCTCGCGGCCGGTGCGGCGGCTGAGGTCCTCCTCGAAGAACGCCGTCTCGCCCAGGGTCGCCGACATGAGGAGGTACTGCGTGTCGGGCATGAGCAGCAGCGGCACCTGCCATGCCCAGCCACGGTCGGGCTCGGTGTAGAAGTGGAACTCGTCCATGACGACGAGCCCGATGTCGGCGAGCTCGCGGTCGCGCAGCGCGTGGTTGGCCAGCACCTCCGCCGTGGCGCAGATGATGGGGGCGCCGGGGTTCACGGCCGCGTCGCCGGTGAGCATGCCGACCTTCTCGGCGCCGAAGATCTCGACCAGCGCGAAGAACTTCTCGCTGACCAGGGCCTTGATCGGCGCCGTGTACCAGCTGCGCCGGCCCTCGGCCAGGGCCAGCGCGTGGGCGGCGACCGCGACCAGCGACTTGCCCGAGCCGGTCGGCGTCGCGAGCACGACGTGGGCACCGCCGGCCAGCGCCAGCACCGCCTCCTCCTGCGCGGGGTACAGCGCGAAGCCACGCTCACCGGCCCAGTCGAGGAATACGTCGAAGGCCGCGTCCGCGCCGGCGGTCGAGGCGCCGGACAGGCGGTCGGTGAGGGTCATCGCGCTCGATTCTCCCCCACCACGGGCGCGCCCGGGCCCACCGACGTGCGCGACGGCATCCGGCACCAAGGCGGCACCACCCCGCACGTGCTGGCTTATTGCTGTCAGGACCGCGAGGTGACAGCAATAACCCGGCACGTGCGGGAATCGGTCAGCGGGTGCGCGGTGCCGTGCTCGGGCCGACGTGCGCGGTGAGCCAGTCGACGAGGGGGCGCACCGCCCGCCAGTCCGCGCGCACGTGGTCGACGACCTCCGGGGTGGGCGCCCAGGCCGGCGCCCCGTGCTCGCGCAGGGCGATGAGGTTCTTGTACCGCATCAGCTCCAGGCGGGGGTGGTCGGCGGGCACGCCCCGCGGCCGGGTCGCCACCTGCTCGCCGCCGAGCCGGAAGCCGGCCGCCGTCAGCCCGTCGACGACACCCTGGAGCTGCTGGCCCGACTGCGGGGCGTCGACGGCCGCCCGCAGCCGCGGCAGCTGGTCGGGCCCGGTCGGGTAGAAGCCGCCGCCGGTCAGCAGACCGTCACCGCTGACCTGCACGTAGAAGCCCATCCCGGGCACCGTCGTCGCGAGCGCCCCCTGGTGGTCCTTGTAGGGCGACTTGTCGGCGCTGAACCGCACGTCGCGGTTGGCCCGGTAGAGCCGGGCGGGGCCGAACTCGTCCTCGAGCGCGTCGAGCAGGGCCTCGAGCGGCTCACGTACCGAGGCCTCGTAGCGCGCCTTGTGGGCGAGCCACCACGTGCGGGTGTTCTCGGCGCGCAGCTCGTCGTAGAAGTCGAACGCGTCGACCGGGATGCCGGAGAAGCCAGCCATGCGCCCACTCTGGCACTCCAGCCCGAGCCGCTTCCCGGCATCCGGTGGTCACCGGCGGGCTCCCGGTCAGCCGGCCGCGTCCAGGCGGACCAGCTCGTCATCGGTGAGCACCAGCTCGGCCGCCCGCACCGAGTCCTCGATCGACGCCGGCCGCGAGGCGCCCGGGATGGGGATGACGACGTCGGCCAGCGACAGCTCCCACGCCAGGGCCACCTGCTGTGCGCTCACCCCGTGCTCCTGCGCCACCTGCGCGAACGCCTCGTGGGTCGAGCCCAGGGCGCCCGCCCTCGAGATGCCCCCGAGCGGGCTCCACGGCAGGAACGCGACGCCCAGCGCGGCACAGTGCTCGAGCTCGCCCCGGCTCGACCGGAAGGCGGGCGAGAACTGGTTCTGCACCGACGCCAGCCGACCGCCCAGCACCTCGTCGGCCTCGTCGATCTGCGCCACCGTCGCGTTGGAGATGCCGGCCCGCACGACGACGCCCTCGTCGAGCAGCTCGGCCAGCGCCCCGACCGACTCGGCGTAGGGCACGTCCGGGTCGGGGCGGTGGAACTGGTAGAGCCCGATGGCGTCGACACCCAGCCGCCGGGCCGAGTCGCGGGCCGCCTGCTTGAGGTAGGCGGGGTCGCCATTGAGCGTCCACGAGCCGTCGCCGGGACGCAGGTGGCCGCCCTTGGTCGCCACGAGCACCGAGGTCGGGTCGCCACCCCACGAGCGAAGGGCACCGGCGATGAGCTCCTCGTTGTGGCCCACCTCGTCGGCGTTGAGGTGGTAGGCGTCGGCGGTGTCGATCAGCGTGACGCCCGCGTCGAGCGCCGCGTGGATGGTGGCGACCGACCTCTCGGTGTCGGGCCGGCCCTCGATCGACATCGGCATGCCGCCGAGTCCGACCGTGCTGACCTGCAGGTCGGCGATGCTGCGCTGCTTCATCGTGGTCTCCTGTCCTGGTGCGGGCACCAGCCCGCGTCGGTGTGCTCGGTCGCGCGGGCGGCCCCGCTGTCCTCAGACCAGCCCACGGCGACCGCCGCCCGCGGCGCCTCCTCGGGCGGCGCGAGCGGCCCGGGGGTCACGAGCGCTTCCTCAGCGCCGACTCCTTGTGCGCCGCCTTCGCCCCGGTCCTGTCCGACTCGACGATGTAGTACGGGTCGTCGTCGGTGGGCCGGAACTGCTGACCCTCGAAGGTGAAGTCCTTCGTGCGCTTGTCCTGCACGGTGCCGTGGGTCTCGCCCTGCGAGGTGTTCCAGGCGACCTTGCTCCCCTTCGGCAGTGTCATGGTGGGCTCCTTGGCGCGGTCGACGTGGTGTCCGCCGACGTTAACCGGATGCCGTGCCGCACGGGAGTTGCGCGGCACCCCGTCGGCGCTGTCGAAGGGCGCGGGAACCGCCACCCGCCGTTCACCGAAGGGACTGTTCCTTCGAGTCGCCGGGGCCGGGTGCGGGTGTTAGGTTCACGCCGCATCGTGTGCGGGCGAGGCGTCGCGACATCGTGGCCGGCCCCCCGCTGAAACCCTGGAGGGGACCTACATGGCTTCGTCGTTCCGTCGGTTCGTGGGGAGGGTCGCCGCCGGCGCCCTCGTCGTGGCCGTTCCCGTCGTGCTGGCGCCCGTGGCGGCGTCCGCGGCCGCATCCACCGACCTGTTCTTCTCGGAGTACGTCGAGGGGTCGAGCAACAACAAGGCCCTCGCGGTCTACAACGGCACCGGTGCCGCAGTCAACCTCGCCACCGCGGGCTACAGCGTGCAGGTGTTCTCCAACGGCGGTACCTCCGGCACCACGGTGAACCTCACCGGCACCGTCGCCGCTGGTGATGTCTTCGTGCTGGCGCAGGCCAACTCGAACGCCACGGTGCTCGCCCAGGCCGACCAGACCAGCACGTCCGGGCTCTGGAACGGCAACGACGCCATCACCTTGCGCAAGGGCACGACGGTCGTCGACTCGATCGGCCAGGTGGGGGTCGATCCCGGCGCGCAGTGGGGCACCGGGCTGGTGAGCACGGCCGACAACACGCTCCGCCGGATGGCGACCGTCTGCGGCGGCGACCCCAACCCGGACGACGCCTTCGACCCCGCTGTGCAGTGGGACGGCTTCGCCGTCGACACCTTCGACGGCCTCGGCACGCACACCACCGTCTGTGGCTCCACGCCGCCCGCACCCGACGACGCCCCGACCGTCGCCTCGGCCACCCCGGCCTCCGGCGGCACCGCCCAGGCCGCGGTGAGCCCCACGGTCACCTTCAGCGAGCCGGTCGACCTGGCCGCGGGGGCGATCACCTTGGCGTGCACGCCGGGCGGCCCGGTGGCGGCCACCGTCTCGGGCGGCCCCACCACCTACACCGTCGACCCGGCATCCGACCTGACCGATGGCGACACGTGCGCCCTCACCGTGCACGCCGCCCTCGTGACCGACGTCGACGCCAACGACCCGCCCAACACGATGCCGACCGACTTCACGTCGACGTTCACCGTCGCCGACTCCTGCGTCGCCACCGCCACCCCGATCGGGCAGGTGCAGGGCCCGGATGAGGCCAGCCCGCTGGTCGGCCAGCGCGTCACCGTGCGCGGTGTGGTCGTCGGCGACTACGAGGGCCCCTCCCCGGCGCTGCGCGGCTTCTACCTGCAGGACCCCAAGGGCGACGGCGACCCCGCGACCTCCGAGGGCATCTTCGTGTTCAACGGCGCCAACTCCGACCTCGTGCAGCTCGGCGACCTGGTCACCGTCACCGGCAACGTCGGCGAGAACCAGGGCCAGACCCAGATCTCGGTGACCGCCGCCAACGTCGCCGAGTGCGGCACGGGCACGGTCGCCCCCACCGACGTCACCCTGCCCATGGCATCCCCGACGGCCTTCGAGAAGTACGAGGGGATGTCCGTGAGGTTCCCGCAGGAGCTGTCGGTCACCGAGCACTTCCAGCTCGGCCGCT
>JBJMHU010000159.1:0-16192 GCA_045807225.1 Ornithinibacter sp.
TGCGGTACTCGTCGAGCGTCGTCGCGCCGATCGTGTGGAGCTCGCCGCGGGCGAGCATCGGCTTCAGCAGGTTCGAGGCGTCCATCGCGCCTTCGGCCGCGCCCGCTCCGACCACGGTATGCAGCTCGTCGATGAACAGCACGATGTCGCCGCGCGTGCGGATCTCCTTCAGGACCTTCTTCAGGCGCTCCTCGAAGTCGCCGCGGTAGCGGGAGCCGGCGATGAGCGAGCCGAGGTCGAGCGTGTAGAGCTGCTTGTCCTTCAGCGTCTCCGGCACGTCGCCGCGGACGATCGCCTGCGCGAGGCCCTCGACGACGGCGGTCTTGCCGACGCCGGGCTCACCGATCAGGACGGGGTTGTTCTTCGAGCGGCGCGACAGGATCTGCATCACGCGCTCGATCTCCGGCTCTCTGCCGATGACGGGATCGAGCTTGCCCTCACGGGCGGACTGGGTGAGGTTCTGGCCGAACTGGTCGAGCACCAGCGAGGACGACGGCGCCTCGGAGCCGGAGCTGGAGGAGGATGCGCCGGACGAGGCGGACTCCTTGCCCTGGAAGCCGGAGAGCAGCTGGATGACCTGCTGGCGGACGCGGTTGAGGTCGGCGCCGAGCTTCACCAGGACCTGGGCGGCGACGCCCTCGCCCTCGCGGATCAGGCCGAGCAGGATGTGCTCGGTGCCGATGTAGTTGTGGCCGAGCTGCAGCGCCTCGCGCAGCGACAGCTCGAGGACCTTCTTGGCGCGCGGGGTGAACGGGATGTGCCCGCTCGGCGCCTGCTGGCCCTGGCCGATGATCTCCTCGACCTGGTTGCGGACGCCCTCGAGCGAGATGCCGAGGGACTCGAGCGCCTTGGCTGCGACGCCCTCGCCCTCGTGGATCAGCCCGAGCAGGATGTGCTCGGTGCCGATGTAGTTGTGGTTGAGCATCCTGGCCTCCTCCTGGGCCAGGACGACGACGCGGCGGGCGCGGTCGGTGAACCGTTCGAACATGGTGCTTCTCCTGACGTCGAGTCCCCTCGATGCTAGTCGCGCCGCCTGTGTGGGGGCCGCTTGTTGTCGCTGAGCGGTCACCGCAGGGCGGCGCGTCGTACGGGGGGTCCAACGCGGTGGTCGGGGTCGGGTGTTCCGCGTTCGCTGTCGGCATAGCGGTGGTCCGGGTGCTGTCGAGGGTTTCCCGATGCCGTCGGGCGGCCGCCTGGCCGGCCCAGGCCCGCCGTGGTCGGGTTCGCGGACTAGGTCGGGTCGGCAGCTGGGCCGGTCTCCACGTGTTCGCCGCGCTGGCGCAGCGAGCGACGACTGCGCGGTTCGCTGGAGCCGGCGAGCTCCTGTGGCGGCCGCTCCCGGGCCACCCAGGCGCCGTAGCGCCGGGCGAGCGGATCGGCGCTCAGCCCGTGGGCGAGCACGCTGAGCAGAACCGTGAGGCAGATGGTGGCGACCACCTGGGTGAGGTCGGCGTCGAGCTCGAGGGCCTCGAGGGCGAGCAGGGTGAACACCACCGAGGCCAGTCCGCGGGGCCCGAACCAGCCGACGAACGCCACGGTCGGTGGCCTGAAACCGGTGCCGAGCAGGGCCAACGCCACCGGCACCATCCGCAGCACGGTCAGCGCGAGCACCGCGAAGGTGATCTCGGGCCATCCGACGTTCTCGACGAGGACCGGCACGGCGGTGAAACCGAACGCGAACCAGACGGCGAAGCCGAGCGGGTCGGCGATCGCCTCGGTGAGGGCCAAGGTCTCCTCCTCCTCGGCCCAGTGCGCCCTGCCGGCGAAGGCCGAACCGGCGACGAAGGCGGCGACGAACGCGTTGCCGCCCACGAGCTCGGCCCCGAAGTAGGCCATGAACGGCAGCACGAGGGCAGCGAGGAGACGGGTATGGCGAGAGCTGGCGCCGTGGGTCCGCGACGAGCCGAGGAGCAGCCCGGCTCCGCCCCCGACGAGCGCCCCCACCACGATGCCCGCGGCCAGGTCGCCGAGCGCTGACCACGCGCTCTCGATCGGCCGCAGCCCCTCCTCGCCGGCCAGGGCGGCGATCGCGAACAGGACGAACGGTGTGCAGAGCCCGTCGTTGAGCCCGCTCTCGACGTTGAGCAGCCGCCGTACCCGCACCGGGACCACGGGATTGAGCACCGTGGCCGCGCCGAGCCCGGCATCCGTGGGGGCGACCGCAGCAGTGAGGAGAAGGAGCATCATCAGCGGCACGTCCGGGAACAGGGCCAGGCCGAGGAGCCACCCGGCCACCATCGTCAACGGCAGCCCGAAGAGCAGGAGGCGGGCCATGGGGCCGCGGTCGACCGCGATCCGCCGGGGGCGCACCTGCGCCGCGTCGTGGAACAGGATGAGGGCGAGGGTCAGCTCGGTGAGGATGGTGAGGCTCTCCCGCGCAGCCTCGTCGAGCGGGGGGAGGGGGAGCGAGAGCAGGGCGCCGGCCGCGACGAACGCGATCGGCGCCGAGACGTCGATCCGCCCGAGGGCCCGTGCGCTGGCCGCGAACGCGAAGACCAGCACGAGGAAGATGACGACCGCCGCGGTGCCCATGCCAGCACCTTCCTCCGCGCCACCACCGCGCGTCACACCCGCCGCGGGTGAGGTCGTCGAGAACGGTCAGCGCCGGCGCTGGCAGCGGCCGCACCAGAACAGGTTGCGGCCGGCGACCAGGCGGGTGCGCACCTTGGAGCCGCAGACCACGCACGGCATCCCGCCGCGCTTGTAGACGTAGGACGAGCGCTCGGTGAGGCGGGGCACCTCACCGCGGCCGAGCGCCGCCTCGACCTCGAGCACCTGCTCCTCGACGGTGACGATGCGCCCGGTGGCGACGCCGAGGGGCATGAGGCGCTCGAGGTCGTCCCAGATGAGGCGCCAGGAGGTGCGCCGGAGCTTGCGGCCCTCCGTGAACGGCGACAGGCGGTGCCGAAAGAGCACCTCTGAGCGGTAGACGTTGCCGACGCCGGCGAGCACGGACTGGTCCATGAGCAGCTCGGCGACGGTGCGCGAGCTCTTGGTGATGCGCGCCCAGGCGACGTCGGGGTCGGCATCCGGGCGCAGCGGGTCGGGCCCCAGGCGGGCGAGCACCCCGTCGACCTCCTCGGGTGAGGCCACCTGGCACAGGTTGGGGCCGCGCAGGTCGGCGACGTGCTGGTCGGTGCGCAGCCGCAGCCGCACGGCCCCGACGGCCGGTACCTCGGCGGTCCACTCGTGCGCGTCGACGGTGAAGCTGCCGATCAGGCCCAGGTGCACGTGCAGCCAGCGGTCGTCGGCGAACTCGACGAGCAGGTGCTTGCCGCGTGAGGTGGCTCGCAGCAGCCGGCGGCCGCTCAGCTCGGCGGCTCCCTCGGAGAACTTGCCCTGCGGGCTGGTGACCTCGGGCGTCGTGCCGGCGAAGGCCTCGTGGAGGTCGCGGGCGAGGGCGAACAGCGTGTGGCCTTCGGGCATGAGGGCAGCGTAGGCGGCGCATGCCGGGTGCTCACCTGCGCGTTGTTGCCGGCTCGGGCGTCGTCGAACCCATCGGGCTCGTCGGCGGTGGAGAACACGGCCGCTGGCGCCGGCGTGCCGGCGGCTGGTTGTCTACCCTCGTCCGGCTGAGGCCTCCCGGAGGAGGTGCAGCGCTCGCGGGCCGAAGCCGTGCAGCGCCAGGAGGTCGGCGTCGGAGGTGGCGTCAACGGCATCCCACGTCGTGAGGTCGGCGTTGGTGAGCGCCCGGCGCGCGGGGGCGCCGATGGCGTGCACCTGGTGCGGTGCCGTGGCCCGGTCGGGGACGGGGTCGGCCGGCATCCGGTCGCTCAGCTCGCCTTCTTCTCGGCCTTGTCGGTCTTCTTGGTGGCCGCCTTCTTCGCCGGTGCCTTCTTGGCGGTGGACTTCTTCGCGGCCGGCTTGCTCGTCGGGCTCTTGGTGTCGGTGCCGCCGCTCTTGGCTGCGGTCGGCGCCTCGCCGCGGGACGCCTTGGCCTTCTCCACGGATCGGGCCAGGGCTGCGAGCAGGTCGACGACCTCGCCGCTCTCCTCCGGCTCGGCCGCGCTGACGCGCACCTCGCCGCCCTCGACCTTGGCCCGCACGAGCTCCTTGACCGCGATGGCGTAGTCGTCCTCGTACTCGTCCGGGTCGTAGTCGCCGGCCAGCTGGTCGATGAGCATCTTGGCCATGTCCATCTCCTGCTTGGTGGCCTTCTGGTCCTCGGTGACCGTGGCGAAGTCGGCCGCGCGGATCTCGTCGGGCCAGAGCATGGTCTGCATGACGATCACGCCGTCGCGCACGCGGAGCACGGCCATCGTCATCCGGGTGCGGATGGAGACCGTGCAGATGGCCATCCGCTTCTCCTTGACCAGCGCGTCGCGCAGCAGGATGTAGGGCTTGGTCGCGGCCTTGTCGGGCTCGAGGTAGTAGCTCTTGTCGAGCCACATCGGGTCGATCTGGTCGGCCGGGACGAACTTGGTGACCCCGATCTCCTTGGAGCTGCGGTTGGGCAGGTCGGAGAAGTCGTCGTCGGTGAGCACGACCATGTCGCCGTCCTCGGTCTCGTAGCCCTTGGCGATGTCGTCGTACGACACCTCCTCGCCGTCGATGGAGCAGGTGCGCTTGTACTTGATCCGCCCCCCGTCCTCCCGGTGCACCTGGCGGAACTGCACGTCGTGGTTCTCGGTGGCCGAGTACAGCCGCACCGGCACGTTGACCAAGCCGAAGGAGACCGCGCCCTTCCAGATCGCCCGCATGGTGCTCCACCCTTCCGTATGCCGTGCGCCTCCTCGCGCTCGACGTAAGGTCCCAGCCTAGGACGGTGAGCGGCGCGCGGACAGGTCCGGGACGAGCCAGGCAGGTGCGCTCGGCGTGACGGGTCGGTGGCGCGGCCTCCGCCCGCTGTCGTCGGTCAGCGGCTCGGCCTGCGCTGCTCGGGGAGTGGCTCGGGTTGACGTCGTGTCAGAAGGGCGGTTCGTCCGGCACCGAGCTGCGGACTCTCCACCGGGCGAGTCCGGTGCGCAGCTCGGCGACGGATGTGCAGCGGCGGTGGGTCGGGTGGGTCCGCAGGCCGTGATCCGGCGGACGCTGCCGGTGGTGCTCGGCCCGAAAGGTCAGGTGCGTCTCGAGCGCGCTCCACACCGAGGTCGTGGCGGTGAGGGCGAGCGGCGACTGGTCGGCGGCAGAGGTCGCAGTCGTGGCGGTGAGCGATCCGGGCTCGGGAAGGACGGGCTTCGTGGCGGAACTCAGGTCGGGAAGCGCGGCCGTGGGACGTACGGCGGGAAGCGGCATCACGGGAGGCAGGTCGGAAAGCGACGTCTGGCAATCCCGGTCGGGAAGCGGCATCACAGGAGCCGGGCCGGGAAGCGGCATCACGGCAGCCCGGTCGGGAAGGGGCGTGCGGCAATCCCGGTCGGGAAGCGGCGTCTGGGGAGCCGGGTCGGCGACGAGGACCAGTGCGTGCAAGGCGTTGAGCGGGGCGGTGGTGCGAGTCAGCCCGGTCGGGTCCGTCCACGTGGCCGAGCCGTCGGGAGCCAGACGCAGTCGCCAGCCAGGCCGCTGCTTGATGCGATGGTGGCGTCGGCAGAGGGTGAGCAGGTTGGTTGCGGTGGTGCGGCCGGTCGGCCAGGGCCGCACGTGGTCGAGGTCGCAGAACCGGGCGGCGACGCTGCAGCCGGGGAAGCGGCACCGGCCGTCTCGGGCGCGGACCAGCGCGGCCAGCTCGGCACCTGGTCGGTAGGCGTCGGTGGCGAGGTCGTCACGGGGGTCGAGCCGGGCCCCGGTGAGTGGGTCGCAGGGAACGAGCTGCGGTGGCGCCTCCCTCATCGAGCGCTTCGGACGCGGCCGCTGCTTCCTCAGGTGCTCGCGCAGCCAACCGCGGCGCACCAGCAACGGCTCGGACGGTCGGCTCCCCTGCACCTCGACCAGGTCGTCGTCCGACCCGATGTCCTTCGGGTCCAGGGCATCCTCGTCGCTGCGGACTGCGGCTGACGCGACGACCGCTCCCGCGACGGGTGCAGCCACGTGCTCGCCGCCCGCCGATACCGAGGATCCAGGGGCGCTGCCCCCGGTCGCCGCCGCACGAGCCTCCGGAGCTTGGGGGGCGGGCCGGCTGTCAGCCGGGACCGTGAGCACGATCTGCACGTCGACGGTCGCGTTGCCCGTGACCAGGTCGGTGAGTGCCTTCCCCCGGGCCTGCTCGATGTTGGTGCAGGTGCCTGCGGCGACCAGGTCGTGCGCAAGGCGGTCGATCGCGGCCCAAGCGCTGGCGGCATCCTCGCTGGGGAAGGTGCCGTGCCACTCGTCGACCCCGGGCTCAGCCACCCACCGCCGCAACCCGGTGTTGGCGCGGGCCCGCTGTGCGCGCTCACGGACGAGGTCGGGGGAGATGCGCGAGAGCAGCGCCCGGGTGCGCCTCCGCAGCGACGAGGAGTCCTCACCGAGGTGCCCGGACAGCGCGGCCACGACCGCGTCGGCCACGTCGGCAGGGGCGACCTCGAGCTCGAACGCGACGACCCCGGCCCGGTAGGCGTCGAGCTGCCCAGCAGCCATGGCCTCGTGCAGACCACCCAAACCGCTCGACTCCGGCAGGTCGCGGTCGTCGGCCGGCGCCGGCACCCGGCTCGCGGCCAGGCGCACCGCCTGCTCGACGCGGCGCTCGGCCTGCGCGTGCGACGCCCCGATCACCGGCGCGACGACGTCGGCGGCATCGAGGGTCACCCGGCCGGGGACGTGCACCGTCTCACCCAGCGTGCCGTCCTCACACCAGACGCTCTCGCGGCGGGCGGCCTCGGCGATGGCGGCGTCCTGCACTGCCGTGACGATGTTGATCAACGACTGGCAGTCGGCGACGACCGCCAGCCACTCGTCGCGGCTTCGGGCGGTACCCGGCTCTGCGATGGCGGCAGCGACCCGGCTTGCACCGAGCGAGATGGCCCTGGCATGGCCCGTCGTGGCCGCCGTGGGAAGAATGACAGTGGCGCTCATTGATCGCCTGGTGAGTCGCTGTGACGTCGCCATGTCTCCCCCTCCCCCGTGACACGATTCTACCGAGGAACAGCCAATCGCACAAGTGTTCGGATAAGCGTATTCGCCTGCCGCAGAACGCTTTATGTCGCCCGAACCCCGCCTCAACACCGACACGGTCCATCGCCCGCACGCGTGACGGGGACCGCCGCTCGTCTGTCTTCAAGAGCGCGGCCGTCCGAGCTGCCACGGGGCGACCACGGACTCGGGTGGCGGAGGCGGTGGGTGTCGCTGGTGAAGCGCGAGTTAACCCAACCGACTCACGTGCGAACCGCGTCTTCCAGGCCGCGTGAGAAGCCGACCACCGGCGGAGGTGACCGAGAACAGGGACGCGGGGATGAGCTCCTCGGCAGCGCGAACCGGGCGACCGACCCAAGCGCACCCCGTCATCCCCGCTGCCTGAGAGGCCGACCACCGACGGGGTGACGTCGACTGCCCTGCCTGGGACCGCGGACGTGAAACGGCGATGGGCGCGGGCAGTCCGAGCCGGACCCGACGGCATCCGGGCAGGACCGGTGCGGTGCTGACGACAGCACATGGGCCACCCACCTCTGCGAACCCAACCCCAC
The DNA here is from genome assembly GCA_045807225.1 of Ornithinibacter sp. GTDB lineage: Bacteria > Actinomycetota > Actinomycetes > Actinomycetales > Dermatophilaceae > Fodinibacter. The sequence goes on from JBJMHU010000159.1 coordinate 7,539, forward strand.
GGCATCCGCCGACCGAGGCGCCCGAACGCACCACGAGCGGCAGGATGTGCGCATGCGCCCCATGCTGGCCACCGTCGCCGACCGCGTGCCGACCGGCGGCGCGTGGGTGCACGAGGTCAAGTGGGACGGGATGCGGGTGCTGGTCGACGTGCGCGAGGGCGTGGTGACGGTGTGGTCGCGCAACGAGCGCGACGTGACCGCGGCCTACCCCGAGCTGGAGGACATCGGCCGCGACTACGACGACATGCTGCTCGACGGTGAGGTGGTCGCCCTCGACGGTGGCCGGCCGAGCTTCCACGCGCTCACCGAGCGGATGCACGTCAGCGACCGACGCCGCGCCCAGCGCCTGGCCGCCACCCGCCCGGTGACGCTGATGGTGTTCGACCTGCTGCGGCTCTTCGGTTCCGACCTCACCGCCCAACCCTGGTCTGCCAGAAGGGCCTTGCTCGACCGACTCGACCTCACCGGCCGGAACTGGCAGGTGCCGGAGATCTACGAGGACGGGCCCCAGCTGCTCGCGGCCACCAAGGAGCAGGGCCTGGAGGGCATCGTCAGCAAGCGACGCACCGCCCCGTATGCCGTGGGCCGACGTTCACCGGACTGGCGCAAGACCGCGCACCGCAGCAGCCTGTCGGTCGTGGTGGGCGGCTGGCGTCCGGAGGTGGGGTCCAAGGGCCGGCTCGGTGCCGTGCTGGTGGGCCTGCCCGACGGGTCCGGCGGTTGGCGGTATGCCGGCCGCGTGGGCTCCGGCCTGGCCGGCACCGCGGGCGAGGCGCTGGCACTGCGGCTGCGCCCGCTGACCCGCCCCACGTCGCCCTTCGTCGACGAGGTGCCCGCGATGGACGCGAAGGAGACCACCTGGGTCGAGCCCACGCTGGTCGTCGAGGTGCGCACCCTCGAGCTCACCGGCCAGCACCGGCTGCGCCAGCCCGCCTACCTCGGCGTGCGCAGCGACCTGAGCCCGGCCGACCTGGAGGAGGTCGACGATGCCTGAGTTCGTGCCGGAGGTGACCCGGGTCGAGGTGGCCGGGCGCAAGCTGCGGCTCACCAGCCTCGACAAGGTGATGTACCCCTCGACCGAGACCACCAAGGGAGAGGTGCTGGCCTACTACGCCCAGGTCGCGCCGCTGATGCTGCCCCACGTCGCGTCCCGCCCGGTGACGCGGGTGCGCTGGCCGCACGGCGTCGAGGACCAGATGTTCTTCGAGAAGAACCTGCCCTCCGGGGCCCCGAGCTGGCTGCCGCGGGTGCCGGTCGACGACATCGCCTACCCGCTGATCACCGACCTGGCCGACCTCACCTACCTGGTCAACCTCAACAGCCTCGAGATCCACGTGCCCCAGTGGACCGTCGACGACGACGGCGAGCGCCGCAACCCCGACCGGCTGGTCATCGACCTCGACCCGGGGAAGCCGGCCGGCCTGCACGAGTGCGCGAAAGTCGCTCTCCTGGTGCGCGATCGGCTGGCGGCGCTGGGTCTGGAGATGTTCCCGGTGACCTCCGGCAGCAAGGGGATGCAGCTCTACGCGGCGCTGGGGGGCGACCTCACCAGCGACCAGGTGCGCGACCTCGCCATGCAGCTGGCGCAGGAGATGACCAAGAAGTACCCCGGGTTGGTGCTGTGGAAGATGACCAAGTCGCTGCGGCCCGGCAAGGTCTTCCTCGACTGGAGCCAGAACGTCGCCGCCAAGACCACCATCAGCCCCTACTCGCTGCGCGGCCGCGAGCTGCCGTGCGTCGCCGCCCCCCGCACCTGGGAGGAGGTGGAGGAGGGCGCGCAGGAACCAGAGGCGCTGCGGCAGCTGATGTTCGACGAGGTGCTCGAGCGCGTCGAACGCGACGGCGACCTCATCGCCGACCTGCCCTGACCACCCCGGAAGCCCGGTCAGCCGCTCGACCGCAGCCGCGGACAGCCGGCGCACTCGACGCACCCGGGCAGGGCGTAGATGAGGCAGCACGACGCGCGCGCATGCACGCCCGGGCGGATCAGGCCGGCGGCCGACTCGGCCTCGCGCCGGGCGGCCGACCACATGTCGTCGACCAGGGCGCTGCGGGTGTGCGGGCCCAGCCGCACCACGGCGGGGTATGCCGTCGCCACGGGTTCGGCCACCGCACGGTAGTCGCGCTCGGCGCGCACCAGGCGCTCGGCGAGCGGGCCGGCATCCGGCACGAGGGCGGTGAGCCGCACCCGGGAGGGGACCAGGCTCGGCCCGAGGTCGAAGGTGAGCCCACCCAGCTCGGCACGCCACGGGCCGGATGCCGCGGCGTGCGCCGCGGTGTGGGCGCCCACCTGCAGCAACCACTGCAGCACGAACACCGTGGCCACCTGCGGCGGCGCGTCGACGTCGTACCACCGGCCCTGCAGGGCGGTGAGGCGTTCCTGCCAGCCCCGGGCCTGGTCTCGGCCCGGCGCACCGGCGAAGGAGCCGAGCGAGTGCGGCAACGGCATCCCGCCGGCCGTGAAGGCGAGCCAGGCGTGCCGCCGGGACATCAGCGAAGCGGCGCCCACCACGTCGGGGGGCGCCGCATCGGTGAGGTGCTGGTCGCTCAGCCGTGTGCCTTGTCGTAGGCGGCCTGGACCTCGGCCGAGATGCGGCCGCGCTCGCTGACCTTGTGCCCGTTGTCGCGGGCCCACGCGCGCACCGCGCTGAGGTCGGTCTTGCGGCCGGAGCCCTTGGATGCCGAGCGAGCGGTCGCTCGGCGGCCGCCGGTGCGCTCGGCGTGGCCGATCCACAGGGCGAGGTCGTCGCGCAGCTTGGCGGCGTTGTCCGATGTCAGGTCGATCTCGTAGCTGACGCCGTCGAGCGAGAACGAGACCGTCTCGTCGGCGGGGGAGCTCTTGTCGATGTCGTCGACCAAGAGCACCTGGACCTTCTTTGCCATGGTTTTCCCTTCGGGGGCGTTGGGCGGATTCCGTGGCAGCTTCATGATGCCGGAAAAGACATTAGCAGCGGATTCGTCCGGACGGTAAAGCAACGGTAAAGATGGCTATTGCGGCGACAATACGGTCAGGGGTGCGGCCCGGGCCCGGAACCGGTGGTGGGCGGGGCCTCGTCGTCAGTGCCGGGGGGCGGCGTCGGTGCCGAACCGGCCTGTGCCCGATCCTGCTCAGCCTCGAACCGGCGCTGGGCGAGGCGTTCGCGCCGGTCACCCTCGAGCATGCTCTTGATGAGGAAGTAGAAAAGGATGGCGACCAGAATCGTCGGCAGAATGGCTGCGAGGTAGGGCCACACGGCATCCATTGCCTCAGGCCTCCCGGGTCGGGTTCGGCGTGGGAATCGCGGTGAGGTGGGGACGCACGGCATCCATGGGCTCAGGCCTGCGGCTTCAGGTGCGGGAAAAGAATGGTCTCGCGGATGTTTGCGCTGGTGAACAGCATGACCAGCCGGTCGATGCCCAACCCCAGCCCGCCCATCGGCGGGGCGCCGTACTCCAGCGCGCGCAGGAAGTCCTCGTCGAGCTGCATCGCCTCGGGGTCGCCGCCGGCGGCGCGCAGCGACTGGGCGGTGAGCACCTCGCGCTGCACGACCGGGTCGACGAGCTCGGAGAAGCCGGTGCCGCGCTCGACCCCGGCAATGACGAGGTCCCAGGCCTCGATGAGGCCCTCCTTCGACCGGTGCGGGCGGGCGAGCGGCTGGGCGATGGCGGGGTAGTCGCACAGGAAGGTCGGCTGCAGGAGGTCCGGCTCGACGAGCTCGCCGAGCAGCTCGAGGAAGATCTTGTCCTTCTCCAGCGCCGGGTCGACCTCGACACCATGGGTGGCGGCGTAGCCGAGCAGTGTCTCCCTCGGCGTCTCGAGGGTGACCGTCTCGCCGACCGCCTCGCTCACCGCGTCGTAGACGGGCAGCCAGCGCCACTCGGCATCGAGGTCGACGGTGCCGAACGGGGTCTCGACCAGCCGCGAGCCGAGCGCGTCGGCCACGCCGAGGTAGAGGTCGCGGATGAGCGCCCCGATGGAGGTCTGGTCCCCCCACGCCTCGTAGGCCTCGAGCATCGTGAACTCGGCCGAGTGCGTGGCGTCGATGCCCTCGTTGCGGAAGATGCGACCCATCTCGTAGACCCGGTCGACCCCACCGACGACGGCCTTCTTGAGGTTCAGCTCCAGCGCGATGCGCAGCACCATGTCCTGGTCGAAGGCGTTGAGGTGCGTGCGGAACGGGCGGGCCGCCGCGCCCCCGTGCACCAGCTGCAGCACCGGGGTCTCGACCTCGAGGTAGCCCTGGGCCTCGAGCACCGACCGGACGGCGCGCAGCGCGGTGGCCTTGGTGCGCACCATGTCACGGGCCTCCTGGCGCACGACGAGGTCGGCGTAGCGCTGGCGCACCCGGCTCTCCTCGGAGAGCTCCTTGTGCAGCACGGGAAGGGGGCGCAGCGCCTTGGACGCCATCCCCCAGCGGCTCGCCATCACCGACAGCTCACCACGTCGCGAGCTGATCACCCGGCCCTGCACGTACACGTGGTCGCCGAGGTCGACGTCCGACTTCCACGCGGCGAGCGACTCCTCGCCCACCTCGGCGAGGCTGAGCATGACCTGCAGGCGGGTGCCGATGCCCTCCTGGAGCGTGGCGAACGCGAGCTTGCCGGTGTTGCGGATGAACACCACGCGCCCCGCGACGCCGACGACGTCCTGGGTCTCCTCGCCCTGCTCGAGGTGCCCCCACTGCTCACGCACGTCGGCCAGCGAGTGGGTGCGCGGCACCGCGACGGGATAGGCCGGGATGCCGGCCGCGAGCAGGCGGTCGCGCTTGTCGCGGCGGATGCGCAGCTGCTCGGGCAGGTCGGCCTCGGGGAGCGCGTCGGGGGGCGTCTGCGTCACGAGGGTCAAGCCTACGGGCGCCGTCGCCGCTCGCCGCTACCGTGCCCCCATGCCCCCCACCCGACCCTCGTGGAGCGACGGGTTGCCGGCCCGCCGGCTGCAACAGTCGCGCGGCGCCGAGCTGCCGGCATCCGACGTCTGGCCGCTCACCGTCCCGGCGGTCCGGCAGGTGCTCGCCGACGGGCTCGACCTCGCGCACTGCACGGTGCTGGTGGGCGAGAACGGCTCGGGCAAGTCGACGCTGGTCGAGGCGCTCGCCATGGCGGCGGGCCTGAACGCCGAGGGCGGCTCGACCGGGGCGAACCACCGCACCCACGAGAGCGAGTCGCCCCTGCACGAGTGGCTCACCGTGGTGCGCGACCCGGGGGCGCCGCGGTGGGGCTACTTCGTGCGGGCCGAGACGATGCACGGGCTGTTCACCTACCTCGACACCTCGCGCTCGGAGTCGCCCTGGAGCCGGGACCCGCTCTTCCACGGCCTGTCGCACGGGGAGTCGTTCGTGGCGCTGCTGGGGAGCCGGCGGTTCCGCGGCGAGGGGCTGTTCGTCATGGACGAGCCCGAGGCGGGGCTGTCCTTCTCGGCGCAGCTGCACCTCGTCGCCGAGCTCGCGCAGATGGCGCGCCGCCCCCGCACCCAGGTCGTGCTCGCCACGCACTCACCGGTGCTCGCCGCCATCCCCGGAGCGTGCGTGCTCGAGCTGGGCGAGCACGGCATCCGGTCCACGACCTGGGACGACCTCGAGGTGGTCGCCCACCACCGAAGCTTCCTCGCCGAGCCGCGGCGCTACCTGCGCCACGTCATCGACGACCTCGACGACTGACCAATGACGTTGCCCCCGGACGGTGCCCACGACCTTGGCCACCGTTGAGCGAGGCGACGTCGGCGTGCTCCGGGCCCGGGCTCAGGTGTGCGTTGACAACAGGGTATGGTGTTCATGATCTATTGACAGAACAAACTGCCATGGCTAGGTTTGCCTGGCACCCCCTAGCTCGGAAGGAACCTCCAATGGCGGAGTCCAAGGCCCGTAACACCGACCCCCGCTACAGCAAGCTGACGATCGGTGTCTGCCCCGACCAGTGGGGGGTGTGGTTCCCGCAGGACGAGAAGCAGATCGACTGGGACGTGGCGCTCGACGAGATGGCGACCGCAGGGTTCTCGGTGATGGAGACCGGGCCGTTCGGCTACTTCCCGACCGAGCCCGCCCGCCTCCAGGAGGAGATGGACCAGCGCGGCTTCAAGGTCGTCGCCGGCACGGGGTGGGGCATCCTGCACCAGGCCGAGGCCTGGGCCGACACCGAGAAGTTCTTCCGCTCCATCGGCGAGACCCACGCCGCCGTCGGCGCCGAGTACGTCGTGCACCTGCCCCCGATGTTCCGCGACGAGAAGACCGGCGCGTACACCGACGACAAGGTGCTCTCCACCGACGCATGGAACCTCTACATCAAGAACGCCGACAAGCTCGGGCGGATCATGAAGGAGGACTACGGCCTGAAGATGGTGCTGCACCCGCACGGTGACAGCCACATCGAGACCCCCGCGGACATCGACCGCATCTTCCAGGCGACCGACCCCGAGTACGTCGGCTTCTGCCTCGACACCGGCCACATCATCTACGGCGACGGCGACCCGATGGAGCTGTGCCGCAAGTACCCCGAGCGCATCTCCTACGTGCACATCAAGGCGATGGACCCGGTGCTCGTCAAGCAGGCCCACGACGAGGACTGGCCGTTCGTCAAGGCGGTGCACGCCGGGTGCTCGGTCACCCCTCCCGCCGGTCTGCCCGACATGCACGACCTCATCGAGGCGCTCGCCGACCTCGACAAGGAGCTCTACGTCATCTGCGAGCAGGACATGTACGGGTGCGACAAGTCCTTCCCGCTCCCCAACGCCGTCACGACCCGCGAGTACCTCGCCTCCCTCGGCCTCGGCCTCCTCTGAAGGGCAGACAGTGACCGTCCGCATCGGAATGATCGGCCCCGGCGGCATGGGCCAGGCGCACATCGACCGCATCCACACGGTGATCGCGGGGGGCCGCGTGGTCGCGGTCAGCGACGTCAACCCCGACAACGCGGCGGCCGTGGCGGAGCGGATCGGTGGCGTCGCCCACCAGACCTCGGCCGAGCTCATCGAGAGCCCCGACGTCGACGCCGTGATGATCTGCAGCTACGGCCCCGCCCACGAGGTCGACGTGCTCGCCTGCATCGCCGCCGGCAAGCCGGTGTTCTGCGAGAAGCCGCTCACCCCCACGGCGGAAGCGGCCCTGCGCATCATGGCGGCCGAGCAGGCCGCCGGGCGCCGCCTGGTCACGGTCGGCTTCATGCGCCGCTTCGACGCGAGCTACCGCCAGATGAAGGGCCTGCTCGACTCCGGTGAGCTCGGCGAGACCCTCATGGTCCACTGCGCCCACCGCAACCCGACCGTCCCTGACAACTACACGTGGGACATGGCGATCAACGACACCGCGATCCACGAGGTCGACACCATGCGCTGGCTGCTCGGGGAGGAGTTCGTCTCCGCCCGGGTCGACACCCCGAAGAAGACCTCGCTGCGCTTCCCGCACCTCCAGGACCCGCTGGTGCTCATCCTCACCAGTGAGTCCGGCGTGCGGGTCGACGACGAGATCTTCGTCAACGCCCAGTACGGCTACGACATCCGCTGCGAGGCCGTCGCCGAGAGGGGGGTCGTGAGCCTGTCCGACCAGAACGTCATCGACGTGCGCACCGCCTTCCGGGCCGCCAACAGCGTCACCCGCGACCACAACGAGCGGTTCTGGGGCGCCTTCGTCACCGAGGTCCAGGAGTGGATCTCGGCGGTGTCGCGCGGCGAGCACACCGGGTCGACCTCGTGGGACGGCTACGCGGCCGCCTGCGTGTGCGATGCCGGAGTCAAGGCGCTCACCGAGGACGGCGAGGTCGCCGTCGAGATGATCGACCGCCCGCAGTTCTACGCCTGAGCGAGCATCGCTGCCCCGACCGGGACGGCGCCCACCGACGAACGGCGCCACCACCGGCGCACCGAGGAGAGGAGCACCGATGACCGTCGCCGTGGCCCACCAGGGCACCAACGACAGTGACCACGTCCTGCTCGAGGCCGTCCGCGAGGCGTCGGCCCGAGGGGAGTCGCTCGCCGTCATCCACGTCCGGGGCGCGGTCGACGAGGACCTCGAGGCCGCCGTCGCCGCGGGTGTCTCGGATGCCGTCGAGCGGGTCGCCGCCCAGGCCGGCGTCGCGGCCGTGCCCTATGAGCTGCGCGTCGCCGCCGGCAGTGCCGACGACCCCACCACCGTGCTGCTCGACGAGGCGGATGCCGTCAGGGCGTCGGTCCTCGTGATCGGTGCCCGGCACCGCTCGCCGGTCGGCAAGGCCTTCCTGGGCTCGGTGTCGCAGCGCCTCATCCTCGAGGCCGACGTGCCGGTGCTCGTGGTCAAGCCCCCGCGCTGACCCGCACGACCCCCACGGACGCCGTAGGGCCCCGCTCCTGGAGAGCGAGGCCCTACGTGCATGTCGGCTGCTTCTTTCCCCTGGGGCCTTGACGGCTGCGGCCGAACCGGCACGTGCGTGGCCGGCATCCCTCCTGGGCGGGCCTGGGTCGGGCCATGGGCTCCGGCCGAGCGGGAGCGGACAGCAAAGGGCCCGGCTCCCAAGGAGAGGAGGAGCCGGGCCCTTCGGGGTGCGCCGCCGTGGTGTCCGGCTCAGCGGCGCGTGATCTCGTGCGACAGCTCGGTGAGCTCGTCGCCGCCGGCCATCTGCCGGGTCAGCTCGTCAAGGCCCACCTCGTCACGCTTCTTGTCGAGCACGGCCTCGCCGAGCTTGAGGATGATGAAGTGGTCGCCCACGAG
>JBJMHU010000160.1:0-4777 GCA_045807225.1 Ornithinibacter sp.
GGGTCGGGACGTCACGGACAGCACCCGTCGACGGTACGTGAGCCGGCTGGGAACCACGCAAAACCGAGGGGCCCACCCGGCTGCGCCGCCACGCTCTCGACGCGGGTCGTCGAGGGTGGACAACCCGCCGCCTCGCAGTCCCGGCCGACGGCGTGCTCTCCACGTCGGCCGGTGGGGCCGGGTCCCAGCGCTCAGCGGCAGGATGCACCGGAGCAGGCATCCGACACAATCGACCCATGCCGACCGACGCCGTGCCGACCGACGCCATGCCGAGCCTGCCCGTGGTCCTCGACGTCGACACCGGGGTCGACGACGCCTGCGCCCTCCTCCTCGCCGCGCTGCACCCACGGCTCGACCTGCGGGCGGTGACCTGCGTGGGCGGCAACGCCCCGCTGGCCGACGTCGTGCGCAACACCCTCGTGGTGCTCGAGACGGCCGGGCGCCGCGACGTGCCGGTGGGGGTCGGTGCCACGCGCCCCATCCTCGAGGAGCCGGTGGACGCCCGGCACGTGCACGGCGCCGACGGCATGGCCGACCTCGGGATGCCGGCGCCCGTCCTCACGCCCGACCCGCGCCCGGCGATCGACCTGCTGCGCGACACGGTCGACGCGCAGCACGCCGCCGGGGCGCCGGTGACCGTGGTGCCGCTGGCCCCGATGACCAACCTCGCCCTGTTCGCCCGGGTGCACCCGCGGGCCTTCGCGCGGATCGGGCGGATGGTGTTCATGGGCGGCGGCGTCGAGATCAGCAACGCGACCGCGGCAGCCGAGTTCAACGTCTTCCACGACCCGGAGGCCGCCGCCATGGTGCTGGCCGCCTGTGCCGAGCACGACGTCCCCGTCACGATGTACGGGCTCGACGTCTTCTACGACCCGCTCGTCACCGACGTGCAGGTCGAGGCGCTGCGCGAGCTCGACACTCCGGTAGCCCACCTCGCCGCCGGGCTGATCTCGTTCCACCACCGCCGGTTCGCCAACTCCGGGGCGACGATCGGCGACGCCGGCGCGGTCGGCATCCTCGTCGAGCCGGATGCCGTGCGCACCGAGCGTCTGCCCGTGCGCGTCGAGCTCGCGGGCACCTGGACCCGCGGCCGCACGGTCGTCGACCGCCGCGACTGGAGCGGCGACCTCGCCCACGACCCCCACGGCCTGGCCGCAACGATGGTCGACGTGGCCCTGACCATCGACGGGCCGCGGATCGCCGACCTCTGGGTGCGCACCGTGCGGGGGGAGGCGTGATGACGGGGCGGGTGCTGGTGCTCGGGTCGCTCAACGTCGACCTCGTCACCCGGGTCGAGCGCCATCCCCGACCGGGGGAGACCGTGCTCGGCGAGGGCCTCGAGCAGCTCGCGGGGGGCAAGGGCGCCAACCAGGCCGTCGCGGCGGCATCCGCGGGGGCGAGGGTCGCCATGGTGGGTTGCGTCGGCGACGACGCGGGCGGCAGTGCCTACCGGGCCCGGCTCGAGCGGCTCGGCATCGACGTCAGCGGCGTGCGCGTGGTCGAGGGAGCCCGGAGCGGGCACGCCCTCATCGCGGTGTCCGACGACGGCGAGAACTCGATCGTCGTCATCCCCGGCGCCAACGACCTGCTCGACGAGCGGGAGGTCGGGGCCGTCGATGCGCTGGGCCCCGGTGACGTGCTCGTCGTGCAGCTCGAGGTGCCGCGCGCCATCGTGTGCACCGCCGTCCGCCGCGCGGCGGCACGTGGGGCGCGCGTGGTGCTCAACACCGCCCCGTATGCCGCCCTCCCTGCCGACGTCGTCGGCCTCGCTGACCCGGTGGTGGCCAACGAGCACGAGATGGCGGCGCTCGCCGAGGCCGGCGCCGAGCCCCGGTCGCTGCTCGTGACCTTCGGGGCCAACGGCGCATCGTGGGACGGGGTCACCGCCCCCGCCCACGCCGTCGCCGCGCACGAGGTGGCCGACACCACGGGTGCCGGGGATGCGTTCTGCGGCGCGCTCGCGGCATCCCTCGCTGCGGGTGCCGAGCGCGAGGCGGCCCTCGAGGCGGCCCTGGCGGCCGGCGCGGCCGCGGTCCGCCACCCCGGCGCCCAGCCCGACCCCCGCCTCTGACCCGTCCCAGCTTTCTCGCCCGGTGCGGGAAGCCTCACCCTCGCACCACAACGGTTCCGGTGCGAACCCGAAGCTGCTGGGATCGGGCGAGGAAGTTGGCGCTGAGTCAGGCGGGGTCGACGACGAGGACGACCTGCTGGCCGGCCACCCGGGTCAGGATGACGGTGGCCTGGGCGCCGACCCCGGCCTTGCGGCCGATGCGCAGCTGGCGGCGCAGCTCGTCGTCGTCGAGCCGCACGCCGCGCTTCTTGATGGTGAGCCCGGTGATGCCGTGCTGGCGCAGCCAGGCCCGCAGCGACTTCACCCCGAACGGCATCACCTCGCGCACGGCGTAGCGCCGGGCGAACGGCACGTCGACCCGCGCCTCGCTGACGACGTAGCCCAGCCCGGTGTCGACCTCGCTGCCCAGCGTCGCGGCGGTGACCGCCCCGAGCAGCCCGGCCTGCGTCACCGCCCGGTCGGGCTCGTAGAGCCAGGGCCCGACCGCGCCCAGCGACTCGACGGTGGGGATCTCCGGCTCGGCCATCGTCTCGTCGACCTCCACCGGAGGGCGGTCGGGGCGCAGGATGCGCGCGCTGCGCCCGGGGCGCTGCGCCAACGGCCCCCACCACACCGCGCACTCCAGCACCTCGCCGGCGAACGAGGTCCACTGGGCCTCGGTGCCGAGCGGGATGGCGTCGTGCGGCATCGAGGGCGAGAGCTTGGCGCCCGTGGCGGGCACCGCCGTGGCCACCTGGAGCACGAACTCCCAGGTGGGCTGGATCTCGTCGAGCCGGAAGACCCGCTTGATCCGGCCGTGCCGTCCGGTCAGCCCCGGCACCCGGCGGGCCGGGTCGAGCCACACGCCCACCCGCGAGCGCAGCGGGTCGCGCGGCGCCTCGAACTCCTCGGCCAGCCCCACCCGGGCCCGCGAGTCCGGCCACGGGCGCAGGTTGATGTCGGCGATGGCCGCGGTGACCGGGTCGATGTCGACCCCCTGCACGGTGACGCCGAGCGCCGACATCGCCACGGCATCCGACCCGATGCCGCAGCCGAGGTCGTGCACGGTGGCCAGCGAGGCGTTGTAGAAGCGCCCGGCGTGGGTGGCCGCCACCTCCAGGCGCGAGGCCTGCTCGAGCCCGTCGGCGGTGTAGAGCATGTCGTCGGCGAACTCGCCGAACTTGGCCACCGCCCGCGCCCGCAGCCGTTGCTGGGTCAGCAGCGCCGCCACGAAGTCGGGCGCGTGGCCCTCGCGGCGCAGCCGGTCCTGCAGGCGCATCACCTCGCGCTCGTCGTAGACGGGCAGGCTGCGCAGGATCGCCCGACCGTCGGGCGACCCCAGCGCTCGAACGGTGCCGACATCCACGGCGGGCATCCTGCCATTTCCCGCGGTGGGTGCATCCCGGGAGGCGCACCGGGCGTCCCGACGTCCGGGAACTGGCACTCGAGTTGACCGAGTGCTAACGGGCGACCTAGATTTGCCTCATTGGCACTCGCCCCCGGTGAGTGCCAGCGCACCCCGGGTCTCGATCGACCCCCGCGACGGCGAGAGCGGCCCGGGAGCGCAGTCCCCGTCCACTTCGACTCACCCCACAGGGGAGGAGCACACCGTGTCGGTTTCCATCAAGCCGCTCGAGGACCGCATCGTCATCAAGAGCCTCGAGGCCGAGCAGACGACCGCGTCCGGTCTCGTCATCCCGGACACCGCGAAGGAGAAGCCCCAGGAGGGCGAGGTCCTCGCAGTCGGTCCCGGTCGCATCGACGACAAGGGCAACCGCGTCCCGCTCGACGTCCAGGTCGGCGACCGCGTCATCTACAGCAAGTACGGCGGCACCGAGATCAAGCACGGCGGCGAGGAGTACCTCATCCTGTCCGCCCGTGACGTGCTCGCCGTCGTCGGCTGACGCACGACCACGTATGCCGTGACCGCGCCCCGGTGCGCACCCGCCACCGGGTGTGACCGGGGCGCGTCCGGTACCGGTGCACCACAGACAACCCGCCGCGGCGCAGCGCAAGCCCGCCGCCGGCATCCCGATCACGAAGGACAGCAATGGCCAAGCAACTGGAGTTCAACGACTCCGCCCGCAAGTCGCTCGAGCGCGGCGTCGACGCGCTCGCGAACGCCGTCAAGGTGACGCTCGGCCCCAAGGGCCGCAACGTCGTCATCGACAAGAAGTGGGGCGCGCCGACGATCACGAACGACGGCGTCACCATCGCCCGCGAGATCGAGCTCGAGGACTCCTACGAGAACCTCGGCGCCCAGCTCGCCAAGGAGGTCGCCACCAAGACCAACGACGTCGCCGGTGACGGCACCACCACCGCGACCGTGCTCGCGCAGGCCATGGTCCACGAGGGCCTGCGCAACGTCGCGGCCGGCGCCTCCCCGGCCGGTCTCAAGCGCGGCATGGACAAGGCCGTCGAGGCCGTCTCCGAGGAGCTGCTCTCGACCGCCCGTGAGATCGAGTCCAAGGACGAGATCGCCCAGGTCGCCTCGCTGTCGGCCCAGGACCCGGAGATCGGTGACACCATCGCCGACGCGTTCGACAAGGTCGGCAAGGACGGCGTCATCACGGTCGAGGAGTCCTCGACCGCGAGCACCGAGCTCGAGTTCACCGAGGGCATGCAGTTCGACAAGGGCTACATCAGCCCCTACTTCGTCTCCGACCCCGAGCGCATGGAGGCCGTCGTCGAGGACGCCTACGTGCTCATCAACCAGGGCAAGATCTC
>JBJMHU010000161.1:0-8166 GCA_045807225.1 Ornithinibacter sp.
GGAACACCGCGGCGTCGACCGCCTGGGTCGAGAGCTGGGCGAGTGCCCGTGCGGGGTCCTCGACCGGCTGTGCGACGAGCAGCATCGATCGGCCGGCCGCGTCGAGCTCCTCCGCGAGGCCGTCGAGCACCGCCAGGGCGAACGGGTCGTGGAACGCGTAGCGCAGGGGGCCCTCGACCACCACCGCCACCGTGCCGACCCGCCCCTGCCGCAGCGACGTGGCCAGCGGGTCCGGCCCGGCGTAGGCCAGGTCGCTCGCCGCGGTGCGCACCCGCTCGGCCGTTGCCGTCGCCACCGGGCCCTTGCCGCTGAACACCAGGGATGCCGTGGACGTCGAGACGCCTGCCCGGCGCGCGACGTCACGCAGCGTGGGCCTGCGTCGCGGGGGAGTTTGACGGCTGGGGGTCACGGGAGACACAATATCGAATCGATTCGATCGAATCGATTCGACACGATTGTCAGCCCCCGACACCCGCCGAGGATCCCGCGTTGTCCGCCACCCCAGACCTGACGAGCACCTCGCCCAGCATCCCGCGCGAGCGTGTCACCAGCGCCCGCCTGGCGGTCTTCGTCACCTTCACCCTCGCCGGGCTGGTCTTCGCCTCGTGGGCCGCGCGGATCGCCGACGCCAAGCAGTCGCTCGGGCTCACCGCCGGTCAGCTGGGCCTGACCCTGTTCGCCGCGAGCGTCGGCTCGGTCGTCGGCCTGCCGCTGGCCGGGCGCATCTCCGACCGGATCGGGGCCACCCGCGCCGTCGCGCTCGGCATCGGACTGGCGCTCTCCGGGCTGCTCGCCGTCGGGCTGGTGGTCGACAGCCACGGACCGCGCGCGGCGGTGGCCGCCGGGCTGTTCTTCATCGGCCTGGGCGTCGGTGTCTGGGACGTGTCGATGAACCTCGAGGGCGCCGACGTCGAGCGCCACCTGGGCACCTCGGTCATGCCGCACTTCCACGCGGCCTTCAGCGGCGGCACCGTGGTCTCCGCCCTCGTCGGGGCCGCCATGTCGCGCGCCGGCGTGCCGCTCACCGTGCACTTCCTCGGGGCGGCGGTCATCACGGTCGGGCTCGCCTGGTGGGCCCTGCCGCACTTCCTCCCGCGCACCAGTGAGCAGCCGGCCGCCGCCCGCGAGGCGCGCAGGCGGCACCGCTCGGCCTGGCTGGAGCCGCGCACCCTGCTGATCGGTGTCGTCGTCTTCGCGGCAGCCTTCACCGAGGGCACCGCCAACGACTGGCTGGCCGTGGCGTTCGTCGAGGGCCACGACCTCCAGCAGTGGATGGGGGTGCTGGCCTTCGCCACCTTCCTCACCTTCATGACCCTCGGCCGGATCGCCGGAACCGGGCTGCTCGACCGCTACGGCCGCGTCCCGGTGCTGCGGGTCAGCTTCGCCCTGGCGGCGCTCGGCGCCGCCCTCGTCATCCTCGGCAGCGCGTGGGTCGCCTTCGTCGGAACCGCGGTCTGGGGCGTCGGCGCCGCGCTCGGCTTCCCGGTCGGCATGAGCGCCTCGGCCGACGAGCCCGAGCGCGCCGCCGCCCGCATGTCGGTCGTGGCAACCATCGGCTACGCCGCCTTCCTGGCCGGCCCGCCGGTGCTGGGCCTGCTCGGCGACCGCGTGGGGGTGCTGCACTCGCTCACCGTGGTGGGGGCGCTCGCCATCCTCGCCCTCGCCGTCGTGCCGGCGGTGCGCAAGCCCGCGGCGAGGTGACCCCGCCCTCACCCATCGAAGGTGATGCGGCCGGGTCGGGCAGGGGCCACGATTACCGGGCAGGGGCTGGTCGTCAGCGCCCTGATCCGGAAGTGAAGGCAGGAAGCATGCTCGGCCACGACAGGCGAGAGGCGCGTCGCGACGAGCGCGAGACGTTCGGACGCCGAGGAGAAGCCACCCGGTACCAGATGCGCGAGAAGCTCCTCTCCATCGGTGACGACAGCTGGATCGAGGACGAGTCCGGCCGTCGCGCGTTCAAGGTCAACGGCAAGGCCCTGCGGTTGCGCAAGACCCTCGTCATCGAGGACCCGCAGGGCAACGAGCTCGCGAAGATCCAGGACCGCCCGGTCCGCGTCCGCGACGTCATGGAGGTCGAGGGCGCCGACGGCTCCTCGCTCGCCACGGTCAAGAAGGCGATGATCACGCCGCTGCGCGACCGGTTCTCGATCGATGTCGCCGGGGGTGCCGACCTGTCGGCCCACGGCAACATCGTCGACCACGAGTTCGAGATCGAGGCGGACGGCACCAAGGTCGCCGAGGTCTCCAAGAAGTGGTTCCGGGTGCGCGACACCTACGGCGTCGAGGTGGCGCCCGGTCAGAACGACGCGCTCATCCTGGCGATCACCGTGTGCATCGACCAGCTGGCCTCCAGCTGACGCGACACGCGCCCCCGGTGCGCCTTCACCACCCCCGGCAGCACCAGCACTACTCTCACCACCAACACCACCACCTGAAAGGTGACTCACGACGATGAGTACCAACAACATCAACAGCTTCGGGGAAGTCCTCCTCTGGAGCTTCTGGATCTTCATCTGGATCTCGGCGATCTTCATCTGGTTCCGCTGTGTCTTCGACCTGTTCAGCGACCACACCCTCAGCGGCTGGGGCAAGGCCGGTTGGGCGATCGTGCTCATCTTCGTGCCCTGGCTCGGCGCCCTGATCTACCTCATCGCGCGCGGGCGCAGCATGGGCGAGCGCCAGATGGCCGCCATGGCGGACGCGCAGGCGCAGCAGGAGAAGTACATCAAGACGGTTGCGGCCCAGTCGACCAGCCCGGCCGAGCAGATCACCCACGCCAAGTCGCTCCTCGACTCCGGCGCGATCACGCAGCAGGAGTTCGACTCCCTCAAGGCGAAGGCCCTCGCCTGACCTGAGACACCACCGACGGGGGCGGAGCCATCTGGGCTCCGCCCCCGTCGGCGTCCCCGGCGTTGCGCCCACGGCGAACATCCGTCGGACCGGGGAGTGCCGGGTACAGGTCCGGCGTTAGGGTCAACGACAAGCACCACCCGACCTGACGAGGAGCGTCTCCAGCGTGACCAGCACCGAGATCGTCGCCGCCGGCCCCGGCCCCCAGGCCGGCCTGGACGACCACATCTACAACCGTCTCCTCAAGGAGCGGATCATCTTCCTCGGATCCGACGTGCGCGACGACAACGCGAACGCGATCTGCGCCCAGATGCTCCTGCTCGCCGCCGAGGACCCCACCAAGGACATCTGGCTCTACATCAACTCCCCGGGTGGCTCGGTCACCGCGGGCATGGCGATCTTCGACGTCATGCAGTGGATCCCCAACGACGTGGCCACCGTGGCCATGGGCATGGCGGCCTCGATGGGCCAGTTCCTCCTGTCGGCCGGCGAGCCCGGCAAGCGCTACGCCACCCCGCACGCGCGGGTCATGATGCACCAGCCCTCGGGCGGCATCGGTGGCACCGCCTCCGACATCAAGATCCAGGCCGAGCAGCTGCTGCACATCAAGAAGCAGATGGCCCAGCTCATCGCCCAGCACACCGGCCAGACCGTCGACCAGATCGAGGCCGACTCCGACCGCGACCGCTGGTTCACCGCCGAGGAGGCCAAGGACTACGGCTTCGTCGACCAGGTCATCACCAAGGCGACGATGACCGGCCCGAACGCCGACAACCCGGTGACCGCGGACTGACCCGGCGACGACGACGCGAGAGAGAGACATGAATTCAGACCTGACCAGCCGGCTGCACGTGCCCGGTCCGTCCAGCCGCTACATCCTGCCGCAGTTCGAGGAGCGCACCTCGTACGGCATGAAGCGCCTCGACCCCTACACCAAGCTCTTCGAGGACCGCATCATCTTCCTCGGCGTGCAGGTCGACGACGCCTCCGCCGACGACGTCATCGCCCAGCTCATCGTGCTCGAGTCGCAGGACCCCGACCGCGACATCCTGATGTACATCAACAGCCCCGGTGGATCGTTCACGGCCATGACGGCCATCTACGACACGATGCAGTACATCCGCCCCGACGTGCAGACCTTCGTCATCGGCCAGGCGGCGTCCGCAGCCGCGGTGCTGCTCGGTGCCGGCGCGAAGGGCAAGCGGTTCGCCCTGCCCAACAGCCGGGTGCTCATCCACCAGCCCGCGATCGAGGGCACCGGCGGCATGGCCTCCGACCTCGAGATCCACGCCAACGAGATCATCCGGATGCGCGAGTGGCTCGAGGAGACGATCGCCAAGCACAGCGAGCGCGACGTCGAGCTGGTCCGCAAGGACATCGAGCGCGACAAGATCCTCTCCGCCGACGCGGCCAAGGAGTACGGCCTGATCGACGAGGTGCTCGCCTCGCGCAAGAACACCGTCTGACCGCCGACCACGCCGGCACCCGATGCCGCCCGCTCAACCGAGAGCGGGCGGCATCCGCCGTGTCTCGGCCGGCCGGTGCGCGTGGCTGTTGCGCTGTCAGCGGAACCGCGCGACGCGCCGGGCTCGGGCGGGCTTGAATGGGTGCGGTGACCCGCGCCGGCAGGTAGCGTCGGGGACGTTGCTTTCGAGCCGAGGGAAGGTGCATTCGTGGCACGCGTGGGAGAGACCAGCGACCTGCTGAAGTGCTCCTTCTGTGGAAAGTCACAGAAGCAGGTCAAGAAGCTCATCGCGGGGCCGGGTGTCTACATCTGTGACGAGTGCATCGACCTGTGCAACGAGATCATCGAGGAGGAGCTCGCCGAGTCCAGCGAGCTCGGGCTCGACGAGCTGCCCAAGCCGCGCGAGATCTTCGACTTCCTCGAGCAGTACGTCATCGGCCAGGACGTCGCCAAGAAGGCCCTGGCCGTGGCGGTCTACAACCACTACAAGCGCATCCAGGCAGGCGAGTCGGCGCTGGGCAAGAAGGACCCCGACCACGTCGACATCTCCAAGTCCAACATCCTGCTCATCGGGCCCACGGGGTGCGGCAAGACCTACCTCGCCCAGACCCTGGCCAAGATGCTCAACGTGCCGTTCGCCATCGCCGACGCCACGGCCCTGACCGAGGCCGGCTACGTCGGCGAGGACGTCGAGAACATCCTCCTCAAGCTCATCCAGGCCGCCGACTACGACGTCAAGAAGGCCGAGACCGGCATCATCTACATCGACGAGGTCGACAAGATCGCCCGCAAGAGCGAGAACCCGTCGATCACCCGCGACGTCTCGGGTGAGGGCGTGCAGCAGGCGCTGCTGAAGATCCTCGAGGGCACCACGGCGTCGGTGCCGCCGCAGGGTGGGCGCAAGCACCCGCACCAGGAGTTCATCCAGATCGACACCACCAATGTGCTGTTCATCGTGGGCGGGGCGTTCGCCGGGCTCGAGAAGCTCATCGAGTCCCGCAACGGCAAGAAGGGCCTGGGCTTCGGGTCCGAGCTGCACACCCCCAAGGACCTCGCCGAGAGCATCCACGAGGTGATGCCCGAGGACCTGATGAAGTTCGGGCTGATCCCCGAGTTCATCGGCCGGCTGCCGGTCATCACCACCGTGGCCCCGCTCGACACGGCATCCCTCGTGCGCATCCTCACCGAGCCGCGCAACGCGCTGGTCAAGCAGTACCAGAAGATGTTCGAGATCGACGGTGTGGCCCTGGAGTTCACCTCCGACGCCATCGAGGCCCTCGCCGACCAGGCTTTGGCCCGGGGCACCGGCGCCCGCGGCCTGCGCGCGATCATGGAGGAGGTCCTCCTCCCGGTGATGTTCGACGTGCCCAGCGACGACGAGATCGCCAAGGTCGTCATCACCGGTGAGGTGGTCTACAAGAACGTCAACCCCACCATCGTGCGGCACGACGACGCCGACTCCGGTCGCAAGCGCACCCCCCGCAAGCGCTCGGCCTGACCGCCGCCGGCCGGGGCGTGCGGCTCAGACCTTGCGGGTGTTGACCCGCACCTGCCAGACCGTGCCGGCGATGAGCGCGAGCCCGATGGCGGCGATCCAGGGCGCCCAGCCCAGCGGCGTGGTGGTGGCCAGGGCCCCGAGCAGGGCGGCACCGATCGCCGTCCAGACCAGGGCGGCCGCCTGACCACCCCAGCGCAGCGCGGTCTCACGAGGCAGGGCGGCCCGAACCGGCCATGACCCGAGGAGGGTGAGCGCCAGGTGGGTGAGCACCACCGCGGCTCCGGTGGCGGCGGCCAGCGCCCACTGCGCCCAGGTCGTCGGCGTACCGGACGGGACGGCGGCGCACAGCACCTGCAGCACGACGAGCGCGAAGGCACCCCAGCCGCCCGGGCGAGCCAGGGCCCACCAGGTGCCGAGCGCGAGCACCACCAGCGCGAACGGCACGAAGCCGGCCACTGCGACGCCGGCCACCAGCAGGATCACGACGTCGGCGGCCAGGATGGTGCCCACCATCGCCCGGCGCCAGGTGCTGCTGGGGATCATCGGCCGGCCACCCGCGGAGCCCGCGAACGGCGCGCCGCCTGCCGCAGCATCGTGTCGAGCGAACCGGGGCCGCGCCACGCGATCACCGGCACGCCGGCCATGGCGCACCGGTGCGCCTCGCGCTCGCGGTCGAGCAGCCGCAACCGCCAGACGAGCCGCGCCAGGCGGGCGTCGTCGATGCTGGTGGCGGCGCGCAGCGCGTCGTCACTGGCCTCGGCGCCCTGCAGCTCGACCGGCAGGGTGTCGACCACCACGACCGCGTGGCCGCTGCGAGCCAGCCGTACGGCGTAGGCCAACGGCTCCGCCGACACCAGGGCCGACAGGAGCACCACGAACGCTCCCGGTGGGATGCTGCGCCGCAGCTGGGCGCGCAGCACCCGCTCGTCACCCACGGTGCCGCGGCTGGGCTCGGCCCGGCCCAGCCCGAGCAGCACGCGGGCGAGCTGGTGGTGGCCGCCGATGGCCGGTACCTCGACGACGCCGCCACCCCCGAGCACCGAGAGGCCGACCCTGTCGCCGGTGCCGAGGTAGTGCGATGCCACCGCGCCGGCCGCCTCGACGGCGACGTCCAGGCTCGAGCGCCGCCCGGTGTCGGGGTCGCGCTCGCCGAGGTCGCGGATGGCGTCGAGCACGAGGCGCACCTCGGCATCCTGGTCGGCGTAGGTGGTGGTGACGTGCAGGGCGCCGGTGCGCAGCGAGACCGGCCAGTGGATGCGACGCAGCCGGTCGCCGGTGCGGAACGGCCGGATCTCGGCCAGCTCGGTGCCTCCCCCGACGCGTGCGCTGCGGTGCTGACCGACCAGCCCCACGGGGTGCGGCAGCGCGGCTCGCGACGTGAACGCGCCCGGCGTCGGCACCGTGGCGACGGTCTCGACGCGCTGCTCGGACCAGATCCACGCGAAGCCGGCGAAGGTGCCGAAGCCGCCCACCTGTGCGGGGCCGAGCCGGCGAACGCCCCACCGGTCGATCCGGGCGAGCACGGCCATCGGCACGGTCGCCGCACCGGTCGCGGCTGCGGCGACGTGGCCGTGCGCCGGCGTCGTGGTGGTCCACCGGTCACCGGGCAGGTGGCCGACGACGTCGCGCAGGCCGGGCACCGTGGTGACGTCGACGCGCCAGGTGAGTGAGTCGCCCTCGTGCGCGACCGCGGTGCTGAGCCGGCTGTGCACGGTGGGAACCGCCGTGGGCCGGGTCGCCACCGCCCAGACGACCAGCGCGGCCAGCGGGACGCCGATGACCACGAGGTCGCCCCGCCCGGAGATCGCCGCTGCGGCGAGCAGGACGAACCCGATCGCCGTGGCGCGCCCGAGCGCCCGCGTGGGTCGCCAGGGGGACCTCACGACGAGCGCACCCCCGAGCGTGGCGTCGGCACGGTGCGCAGCAGGTCGGCGACGATGCTGCGGGCCGAGACGTCGCTCATCCACAGCTCGGGGCGCACGACCACGCGGTGCTCGAGCACCGCGGGGGCGATGGCCTTGACGTCGTCGGGGGTGACGTAGTCGCGGCCCTTGATCACCGCATACGCTCGGCCGACCAGCATCAGGGCGAGCGAGCCGCGCGGGGACGCCCCCATCAGCGCGTGCTCGTGGTCGCGCGTGGCGCGGGTCAGCCCCACGCAGTAGCGACCGAGCTCGGGTGAGACCGTGACGTCCTCCATCGCCGCCTGCAGCTCGAGCAGCTCGGCGGCGTCGACCACCCGGCGCACCTGCTGGTCCTCCTGGCGGCGCGACATCCGCCGCTGCAGCACCTCCAGCTCGCCGTCGGCGTCGGGGTAGCCGAAGGCCACGCGCACCAGGAAGCGGTCGAGCTG
>JBJMHU010000162.1:0-41947 GCA_045807225.1 Ornithinibacter sp.
CGGGGCGATCCCGCACATCTCGGTGAACGTCGAGATGCCGATGCCGAGCTGGACCGGGTCGTTGTTCCGGCGGCGCTCCTCCTGCTCGCGGCGCAAACCCGCGTAGTCGAACGCCTGCGCGGCCGCGTCGGTGGCCTGCTCGTAGTTGCCGGTGTCGTAGGTCAGCCCGACGACCGTGGTGAACGGGAACTCCTCGTGGGTGATCCAGTTCTTCTCGCGGATCTCGAGCGGGTCGACCCCAACCTCCGCGGCGAGCTCGTCCATGATCCGCTCGATCGCGAAGGTGGCCTCGGGCCGCCCGGCACCCCGGTAGGCGTCGACCCACGTCTTGTTGGTGAGCACCGTCTGGCAGTTGAACTGGTAGGCCGGGAACTTGTAGATCGAGTTGAACATCCACGCGCCCAGCACCGGCACCCCACCACCGACGAGGGCGACGTAGGCGCCCATGTCGGCGACCAGCTCGACCTTGAGACCGGTGACCGTGCCGTCCTTCTCGGCCGACAGGGTCAGCTTCTGCAACTGGTCGCGGCCGTGGTGCGCCGACACCATCGTCTCGGAGCGGGTCTCGGTGTACTTGCAGGGCCGGCCGAGCGTGCGGGCGACGGCGATCGTCGCGAACTCCTCGGGAGTGGTCTGCAGCTTGCCGCCGAAGCCACCGCCGACGTCGGGGGCGATGACCCGCACCTTCGACTCGGGGATGCCCATGGTGGCGGCGATGGCGAAGCGCAGGATGTGCGGCACCTGGGTGGCCGACCACACGGTCATCTGCTCGCTGGTGGGGTCGACGACCGTGGAGCGGGGCTCCATGAACGCCGGGACGAGGCGCTGCTGGCGGTACTCGCGCTCGACGACGATGCCGTCGACGCGCGCCTTGGCAATGGCCTCGTCGACGTCGCCGCCGGTTCCCGCCTCGGCGGAGTCGAGCTTCCAGAAGGCCGACTTGTTGGTGCCGAGGTCGGGGTGGGCCAGCACCGTGTCGGCCGCGGCCTCCTTGAGGTCGAGCACGGCGGGCAGCTCGTCGTAGTCGACGTCGACCCGCTCGGCGGCGTCGCGCGCCTCGCGCTGGGTGCGGGCCGCGACGACGGCCACGATCTCGCCGGCGCAGGCGACGTGGTCGATGACCACCGGCAGGTGCGTGGGCGTGACCTGGTCGGGCGTGATCGGCCAGGCGTTGATGTTGACGCCCTGCACCGCCTCGAGGTCCTTGCCGGTGAAGACGGCCACGACGCCGGGGGCCGAGGCGGCCTCGCTGGTGTCGATGGCGCTGATCCTGGCGTGGGCGAACGGGCTGCGCACCATGGCGAGGTGCAGCATGCCGGGCAGCTGGATGTTGTCGGTCCAGCGGGTGCGGCCGGTGATCAGCCGCTGGTCCTCCTTGCGCTTGCGCGCGGCACCGATCTCGGTGGTGGGCCTGTCGTCGACGGCGGTCATCAGGCCACGCTCCCCGCGGTGGCGACCGACTCGTCGGCCGCGGCACCGCCCGACCCGGCCATGGTGCTGGCGCAGGCCGACACCGCCTTGACGATGTTGTGGTAGCCGGTGCAGCGGCACAGGTTGCCCTCGAGGCCGACCCGGATCTCCTCCTCGGAGGGGTTCGGGTTCTCCTTGAGCACGTCGAGGGCCTGCATGATCATGCCCGGCGTGCAGTAGCCGCACTGCAGCGCGTGGTTGTCGTGGAACGCCTGCTGCATCGGGTGCAGCTCACCGTGGGCGGCGATGCCCTCGATGGTGGTGACCTCGTGCCCGTCGGCCTGCACGGCCAGCACGTTGCACGACTTCACGCTCCGCCCGTCGAGGTGCACGGTGCAGGCGCCGCAGTTGCTCGTGTCGCAGCCGATGACGGTCCCCACCTTCCCGACCGTGTCGCGCAGGTACTGGACGAGCAGCGTGCGGGGTTCGACGTCGTCGGAGCACAGAACTCCGTCGACGGTGACGTTGACCCGAGTCATCCTTGACTCCTTCGGCAGTGAGGACCGTGACGTGCTCGTGATCCTCACCTGAAGTGACCCGCGCCACAAGTGCTTCGACCAGATCCACAGGTAACCGCAGGTGGGCGGCCTTTCCCGTCAGGAAAGGTCGCCGGCGTGGTGGTGGATGGCGCCGGCGGTCTCCTGCAGGCGCTGGCCGCCGCCGCCCCACTGCAGCGCGACGATCTCGGCCGCGATCGACACGGCGGTCTCCTCCGGCGTCCGAGCGCCGAGGTCCAGGCCGATGGGCGAGGACAGCCTGGACAGCTCGGCGTCGGTGATGCCGGCCTCGCGCAGCCGCTCGAGGCGGTCGTCGTGGGTGCGCCGCGAGCCCATCGCGCCGACGTAGGCCACCGACGGCATCCGCAGCGCCACCTCGAGCAGCGGCACGTCGAACTTGGGGTCGTGGGTGAGCACGCAGACCACGGCACGCTCGTCGACCCGGCCGGCCTCGACCTCCGCGGCCAGGTAGCGGTGCGGCCACTCGACGACCACCTCGTCGGCGGCCGGGAAGCGCGAGGCGGTGGCGAAGACCGGCCGCGCGTCGCACACCGTGACCCGGTAGCCGAGGAAGCTGCCGACGTGGGCGACCGCCGCCGCGAAGTCGATGGCCCCGAACACGAACATCCGGGGGCGCGGGGCGTAGGCGGCGACGAAGACGCGCATGCCCTCGCCACGGCGCTCGCCGTCGGGGCCGTAGGTGAGCGTCTCGGTGCGCCCGGCCGCGAGCAGGCCGCGTGCGTCGTCGGTGACGGCCGCGTCGGCGCGGGGGCTGCCGAGCGAGCCGGCCGGCATCCGCTGCGGTGGGTCAACGCCGGCGCTGCCGTCGGCGGCGCCCGCGTCCTCCGGGCGCACGACCAGCCGGCGGCCGACCCACGCCGGGTCGGGGTGGTCGATGACCGTGGCGACGGCCACCGGGCGACCGGCCTCGATGTCGTCGGAGACCGAGCCGAGCTCGGGGAAGGTCTGCTGCGAGACCGTCTCGACGAAGACGTCGAGGATGCCGCCGCAGGTGAGCCCCACGGCGAACGCGTCGTCGTCGGAGACGCCGTAGCGCTGCAGCACCGGCGCCCCGGAGGCCACGACCTCCTGGCTCAGCTCGTAGACCGCCCCCTCGACGCAACCGCCGGACACGGAGCCGACGGCCTCGCCCTCCGGGCCGACGAGCATCGAGGCCCCGGCCGGGCGGGGTGCGGAGCGGAAGGTCGCGACCACGGTGCCGACGCCCACCGCCTTGCCGGCCCGCCACCACTGCATCAGCTCGGGCAGCACGTCACGCACGGGCGACCACCTCCGTCAGCTCCTCGAACGCCGCCAGGGAGTGCCCCGCGACGAAGTGGTCGACGTGGGGCAGCACCGCCATGATGCCCCCCTGCACGGGCTCGTACCCCGCCCGGCCCCGGTGCGGGTTGACCCACACGACGCGGTGGGCGACCGCCCGCAGCCGGCGCACCTGCTCCCCCAGCGCCTCGGGCTGGTCACGCTCCCACCCGTCGCTGAACACCACGACGACCGCGCCGCGCGCCATCCCGCGCCGCCCCCAGCGGTCGAGGAAGACCTTGACCCCCTCGGCCAGCCGGGTGCCGCCCGACCAGTCGGGGATGGCGTCGCCGGCGGCCACGATGGCGCGGTCGGGATCGCGCTGGTGCAGCGGGCGGGTGATCTGCGTGAGCCGGGTGCCCAGGGTGAAGACCTCGACCGGCACGCCGGCGACGCAGTAGGCGTGCGCGAGGCGGATGAGGGCGTCGGCGTAGCCGCTCATCGACCCCGAGACGTCCACCAGGAGAACGACCTTGCGCGCCCGGCTTCCGCGGCGGCGCCAGCGCACCTCGCCCGGCTCCCCCATCCGGCGCAGGGTCGAACGCAGGGTGGCGCGGGCGTCGACGGCACCGCGCCGGGATGCCGTGTAGCGGTGCGCGCGCCGGCGCGGCGCCCGTGGTCGGAGTGCCCCGAACAGGGCTGCCAGCGACTCGCGTTCGCGGCGGCTGAGCGTGGCGACGTCGCGGTGTCGCAGCACCTCCGTCGAGCTCGCCTGTGCCGGAACGACGTCCGAGTCGTCGCCGTGCGACGTCGGGCCCTCGTCGACACCGAGGCCGGCCTGGGGCACGACGTTGGGCAGTGGTGGGCGGTCCTACAGGCCGGCCCGCTGCCCGCTGAACCATGCGGTGTAGACGAGGTCGTGACGCTCGAGGTCGGCCGGCGAGGCGCACAGGGTGGAGCGGCCCGCGTAGTAGACGGCCGGCTGGTCGTCGAGGCCGACGGCCGCGACCGCCTCGAGGTAGGTGCGCTCGCGGTCGGCGGTGACGGCGACTCCGGCCGCGCGCAGGGCGCGGGCGAAGCCGAGGAGCAGCTCCTCGGGCGGCTTGGTCGTGGGGGCGGTTGCGGCCGTCATCGGGTGAGCATCACGTCGAGCGCCTTCTTGACCCGCTCGGCATCCTCGCGGTACTTCACCGCCACCCCGAGCGTGGCCGCCGCCGTCTCGGTGTCGAGGTCGCGGGTGCCCAGCTCGTGCAGGGCCCGGGCCCAGTCGAGGGTCTCGGCGACGCCCGGCGGCTTGAGCATCTCGCGGTCGGCCCGGATACCGTGCACGGCGCGCACCACCTGCTCGGCGAGCGCCGCCGACACCTCGGGCGCGCGGCGGGCGACGATGGCGAGCTCGCGCTGGATGCCGGGGTGCTCGAGCCAGTGGTAGAGGCAGCGCCGCTTCAGCGCGTCGTGCAGCTCGCGGGTGCGGTTGGAGGTGAGGACCACCACGGGGGGCACGGAGGCGGTGACCGTGCCGAGCTCGGGGATGGTGACCTGCCAGGTCGAGAGCACCTCGAGCAGGAAGGCCTCGAACTCGTCGTCGGCCCGGTCGACCTCGTCGATGAGCAGCACGGCCGGGGCGTCGCGCAGCGCCCGCAGCACCGGGCGGGCGATGAGGAAGCGCTCGTCGAACAGGCCCTGCTCCACCTCGCGCACGTCGCGGGCGGCCCCCTCGACGGCCTCGAGCGCCCGCACGTGCAGGATCTGCCGGGGAAAGTCCCAGTCGTAGAGGGCCTGGGTGGCGTCGATGCCCTCGTAGCACTGCAGGCGGATCAGCGGCAGGTCCATGGTCTCGGCGAGGGCCTCGGCCAGGGCGGTCTTGCCGGTGCCCGGCTCCCCCTCCATCAGCAGCGGCCGGCCCAGGCGCAACGAGAGCCAGGTGATGGTGGCGAGGGCGTCGTCGGCGAGGTAGCCGGTCGCGCCGAGTGCGTCGGTCAGGTCGTGCGCCGTGCCGAACGTCGTCCGCGGGTCCATGGCGTCAGCATCCCTGACGTCGTGCCGATCCGGAAGCGAACGCCCACGCCGGATGCCGGGCGGCTTCCCCCCGGCGGGTTTCACCCCGCACGTGCCGGGTTATTGCCGTCAGGTTCGCGATCCGGCAGCAAAGACCCGGCACGTGCGGGCTTATTGCCGTCAGGTGCGGATCGGACAGCAAAGACCCGGCACGTGCGGGGTTATTGCCGTCAGGTTCGCGATCCGACAGCAATAACCCGGCACGTGCGGGGTTTCGGCACCGGGGGTCAGGGCAGGGCCGCGATCGCGGCGAGCAGCTCGCCGAGGGCCAGCCCGCCCACCAGCCCGGCGACGACGACCGGCAGGCGCCCGTCGGCCAGCACGGAGAAGCCCTCCTGGTCGGGATGGGGGCGCACCGGCCGTCGGGCCCGCAGCGCCTCGACGAGCACCCAGCCGGCGAGCGTGGCGGCGAGCACCGTGGGCAGCACCACCACGGGACCCAGCGTGGCGAGGGTGAGCCGGCCGATGGTGAGTGCCCCCACCAGCAGGGCAAGGCCGGTGCGCCGCCACGCCAGGTGGGTGCGCTCCTGCGGGGCGGCGGGGTCGGACGCGGGTGGCGACCACCCGGCATCCGGACGGTCAGGCACCGGCGATGCTGGCGACGCCCAGCACGACCGCCGCCACCGCGACGGCGACCAGCACGACGAGCATCGCGGGGTTGCTCGGCAGCGTGGACCCCTCGCGCATCGCCCGCTCGGTGCGGGCCCAGCCGCGCCACGCCGCTCCTGCGGTGAGCAGCCCGGCCAGGGCCAGCACGCCGGCCAGGAGGTGCTGCACCGTGTCGGGCAGCGGCAGCGGGAGGGCGTCGACCGCCGCCGCGCCGGCGACCAGGGCCAGGGCGGTGCGGATCCAGGCGAGGAAGGTGCGCTCGTTGGCGAGCGAGAAGCGCGGGTCCGGGTCGTGCCCGGAGCCGTAGACACTGCTCGGCCAGCGGCGCTCGGGGTCGGTCACGGCCTCATCCTCCTCGGCGCAGGTCGTCGAGGTCGCCGGCGGTGTCGAGGTCGCGCCCGGTGGCGAGGTCGCCGCACTCGACCAGGCGGTGCGGCGTGTCGCGCAGGTGGTCGCGGGCGCCGCGGTCTCCGTGGGCGGAGCTGATGACGGCCGCCCAGTGCTCGCGGCCGATGGCCACCGGGTGGCCCGGCACGCCGCCGTATGCCGCCCGCACCAGTGCCGCTCGCCCGTCGGGGCCGGCGCTGGTCACCACGCGCTCGACCACCTCCGCGGTGACGTCGGGCAGGTCGACGAGGGTGACCAGGGCCACGTCGGCCTCGCCGCGCTCGAGGTGGGTGAGGCCGGCGCGCAGCGACGCTCCCATCCCCTCGTCCCAGTCCTGGGCGTGCACGACCTCGACGCCGCCGACCAGGGCCGCGACGGCGTCCCCGGCGGCGCCCACCACGACGACCACGGTCTGGCAGCCTCCCGCCACCACGCGGGCGACCGCGGTCTCGACGAGGGTCGGGCCGCCGTCGGTGAGCCGCACGAGGGCCTTCGGGCCGCCCATCCGGCGTCCGGCCCCGGCGGCGAGCACGAGCCCGACGGTGGTCACCCGTCCCAGCCTGCCACGGTCCCGGTCGTCGAGATGTGGCCGAGGCCCCCCGGCACACTGGTCACGACGTCGGGTCAGAGGCCGAGCACGACCGGCGTGGCGGGGAGGTCACCGGCGATCAGTGCCACGAGGGGCGTCGCGAGGTTCCGGGGCGAGAAGAGGTCGGGTCCGGCGTGGGCGACGATGTCCTCGAGCCGCCACCATCGCATCCCGCTGATGTGCTCGGCGGCCAGGTCCTCGTCCGACAGCGCGCCACGGGCGCGGAAGCGCAGGGTCCGCACCAGGAAGTAGTCGTTCACCAGGCCGTCGTAGCCGTCGGCCGTGGCCGTGCCGAGGACCTCCTGGTGCCAGACGTGCGGCGGGTCGTCGGTCAGCACGAGGCCCGTCTCCTCGTGCAGCTCGCGGCGCAGGGCTGCCAGGGGCAGCTCTCCGGGCTGGATGCCACCACCCGGGGCCGCCCACACGGCCTCGGTGCCCGTCGGCACGGCTGGATGTGGAGAGCTGAAGCGGCACAACAGGACACGGTCGTCCTCGTCCAGGATGACCGCCCGCACGGCACGTCTCAGCACCGGTGGTGCAGCCGTCCGTCCATGGCGCCAGATCATCGCGGCCACGGCCGCTCTGGGCAAGGTCGGCTCGGATCCCCGGGCGGTGGGGTGCCTCGCCTGCCGAGCAGCCCGGCATACACGCACGACCGGACGTATGCGTCGAGCGCCTCCGCTCACCCTGGGCAGCGGGCGGCGCGGTCGCCCCCGGTGGCGGGCCCACACGGCCGGTGAAGATCCGCCAAGCCTGTGCGTCGCGCAAGGCCCGGGCCGGCAGCGTGCCACGAGCCGCGCCCCACCGTGGCAGCAGCGAGAGGACGCTCACAGCTCAGACCTGCCGACGGCGGGCCGAGCACCGTGGAACCCGGTGGCGTGGGCGGCGCCGGAGGAGTTGGCTGTCCGGGTGCGGGACAGGGAAGCGGAGCAGTCGGCGCTGCTCATCAGGTGCCCGGCCGCGGAGCGGGCCGTCGGCGCCTGGCGGGCGCGGCTCGACCTGGCGGCGGGAGTGGGAGTGCCGGCCCACGTCACGGTCACCTATCCCTTCCGCCCGGCCGCGGCGCTCGGCGATGCCGACCACGACCGGCTCGAGCGGCTCTTCGCGGCCATGCCGCCCTTCACCCTGGTCGGCGAGCGCACGGCGTGGTTCGGCGACGAGGCGGTCTACGTCGAGCTGACCGGAACCGAGCGGGTGTCCACGCTCATCGACGCCGTGGCGCTCGAGTTCCCCGAGCACCCGCCCTACGGCGGGACCATCGCCGACGTCATCCCGCACGTGACCATCGGCCACGACCACGACGCGCCGACCTTGCAGGCGGCGGCGGCCGAGGTCGACCAGCGACTGCCGTTCCGCCAGGAGGTCACCGCGGTCGAGCTGTGGAGCGGACCGCCACCGACGACGCGGCACGGACGGTGGTGCCGGGTGCGCGCCTACCCGCTCGGGCTGCCGCCTCCCGCGTGACTGACTGGCGGCACCAGGTCATGCCAGGGCCGGGGTGCCCACTGCGCTGGCGAGGTCGAGCACGTGCACCGCGTGGGCGAGGGTCCTCCGCGCTGCGGGTGGCACACCGGTCGATGGGGTACGACGGTCAGGGCGCCGCCGTGGCCTCGATCGCGGCGATGATCCGCGGCCGGATCTCCTCCGGCGCGATGACGGCGTCGACCGAGCCCACCTCGACCGCCCGGTGGATGTCGTGCACCCGGTCGAACTCGGACGCCACCTTCCCGAGCATCTCGGCCCGCACGGCGCTGCGCACCGATGCCAGCTCCGTCGCCAGGGCGGCCCGCTCGGCTCCACTGGCCTCCCCCACGCGGTGCTGCAGGTCGGCCACGCGGGGGTCTGCGGAGGTGCGCGCGTCGACGTCACGGGCGAAGACGACTGCCGCCGCCGGAGCGCCGCCGATCACCGAGGCGAACGACCCCTCGACGGCGAGCACCGTCATCCGCGGGTTGAGCGCCTTGGAGAACACGACGAACGCACCACCGTGGTAGCGCGAGACCACCACGAACACGATCGGCCCGTCGAAGTTGACGACGGCCCGGCCGATCTCGGCGCCGTACTCGAGCTGCAGCGCCCGCATCGAGTCGGGTGAGCCGTCGAAGCCGGAGAGGTTGGCGAGCACCACCAGCGGCCGGTTGCCGCTCGCGGCGTTGATCGCGCGGGCCGCCTTCTTCGACGAGCGCGGGAAGAGCGTGCCGGCCGTGTAGACGTCCGGGCCGTCGGTCGGCGGGACACCCCGCCTCGGTACGGTCCGGGACTCGATCCCCAACAGGCACACGGGGATCCCGCCGACGCGCGCGTCGAACACGACTGCCGTCTCGGCATCGGCCATGCCGGCCCACCGCTCGAGGATGCCGTGGTCCTGGTCGGCGACCGCCCGCATCAGGGTGCGGATGTCGAACGCCTTCTTGCGGTCGGCGTTGGTCGCGGGCGAGAAGATGTCGCCCACCGTGGTGAAGTCGCTGCCCGTCAGGGTGTGCGGGTAGGGCGTGACGTCGCGGTCGTGGGGGTCGTTCGTCGGCGCCCGCCGCGGACCGTCCTCCCCCGGTGCGACCCAGGTGTTCTCGTAGTGCGCCAGCAGGATGCCGTAGGCGTCGAC
Source organism: Ornithinibacter sp. (assembly GCA_045807225.1). Classification (GTDB taxonomy): domain Bacteria; phylum Actinomycetota; class Actinomycetes; order Actinomycetales; family Dermatophilaceae; genus Fodinibacter. The sequence continues at coordinate 9,473 of JBJMHU010000162.1, forward strand.
GAGGTCCTTGGCCCAGTACTGGGCCTGGCCGTTGGGACCCATGACCCGGTCGTAGCCGCCGATGCCGAAGTTGTCCTCGGCGGAGACCCCGCCGGAGAAGTCGAGCGACTGCTTGCCGGTGAGCACCATCGCCGAGTCGGGCGTCATCACCAGGATGCCCTTGGTGTGCATCAGCATCGTCGCCTCGGCGTTCCAGTAGGGCTGCGCCCCGACGTTGATGCCGGCGACGACCACGTTGATCTCGTGCCCGGCCTGGGTGAACTCGATGATCCGCTTGAGCGCCTTGGCGACCCAGTCCATGTTCTCGGTGCCGGAGTCCATCGAGATGCGCGCCCCGGCCGACAGGGCGAACCACTCGACGGGCAGGCCACGCTCCTCCGCGAGGTCGAGGGCGGCGATGACGCGCGCGCACTCCGGCTCCGCGACGGCGCCCAGCGCCCGCAGCGGGTCACCGCAGAGCAGCACCCGGGTGACGCCCTCGGGGTGCAGGGGCGTGGGGGTCGTGACCAGGCCGCAGATGATGCCCGCGGTGTTCTGCCCGTAGGGACGGTCGACCGGCACCAGCCGGCCCGAGTCGTCGAGGTCGAGCTCGACGGCCGACCCACCGCCGCCGGCGACCATGGAGACCAGCTCGTACGGGTAGACCATCCCCCGGCGCCGGGCACGCACCACCTTCTCGGCGTAGCCGTCGAGCGGCGCGACGCGGGTGGTCGCCGGCGGGTCGACGGTGAACGTGACCCCCGAGCCGGGCTGGTAGCTGAACCGGGCGCAGATCGGCACCGTGGCGCCGCGCTCGCCCTCGATGGCGCCCTCGATGCGCACCTCCTCGATGCCGGCACCGGCCGTCATGGGGGCGACCTTGCCCTGCAGGGCCGTCAGCTGGTCGAGGTCGGCCGACACCGGTGGCCAGATGTGCAGCCAGACGTGGTTGGTGTCGAGCCGCGCCCCCGCGCCGAGCGTGGCCCTGGCCCGCCTGATCGCCTCGAGGCAGTTGGCCAGCGCCCGCTCGATGTGCGGCAGCGCGGTGACCTTGCCGGTCTCGTCGCGCACCACCACGAGCTGGCGCACCTGGGCGAGCGCGACGAGGCGCTGGTCCTGCGGGTTGCCGGCCGCGACGGCGTGCAGCAGCAGCACGTCCTCCGGCGCCTCCAGCCGGCTGAGCTCGAAGTCGCGCAGCCGCCACAGGTTGAGCCGGCGGCCCACCATCGGGTGCACGTCGCGCACCGGCCGGTCCTCGTCCATCGAGCCGTCCGGCTGCGGGCGGAAGGTGAAGTAGCCGACCTCGCGCTCGTCGTCGGGCACCACGCCCACGGCGACGCGGCGCACCTGGGCCGCGAACGGCATCCGGGCCAAGCGCCCGGCGAGGAAGGCCGAGGCCTCCTCCGGGTCGTGCGGCAGGTCGCCCCAGTGCACGTAGAGGTCGACGACGGGCTGGTGGCCGGCCGGGGCCTCACCGACGAGCCGCGCCAGCAGCGCGGAGAGCCCGGTGCCCTCGGCCACCTCCTCGATGGTCGCCGTGGTGCTCACCACGTGCGAGTCGCGACCGTCGAGCTGGTAGTCGGCCGTCGCGACGGCGCGGCCGTCGACGGTGACCTCGCGCAGGTCGTGCAGGGCGTACTCGCGGTAGTGCCGCTTGATGAGCACGGCGAGCATCGGCTCGCGCTCGGGCACCGCCTGGCGCAGCCGCTCGCCGAGGAACCGCACGATGCGTTCGGGGATGGCGGCCAGCGCGTCGAGCCGGGCGGTGCGCTCGGGTCCGTCGGGCAGGGCGTCGATGTGGTCGAGCTCGTCGCCCACCGACCCCAGCACCGATGCCCGGTCGGCGTCGACCAGCGGCTGGTCGAACCAGCGGAACCGCACGCTGCGGGCGAGGTCACCGACGATCGGGAAGCGCAGCTGGGTGGCGGACACCAGGCGGTCGAGCAGGTCACGGGCGGCGGCGTCCTCGGCAGGGGCCGGCTCGACGAGCCACCGCTGCAGGATGGAGGTGGCCATCGACACCTCGGGCGCCGAGCGCTGCTGCGCGAGGAAGACGCGGAACACCGCGCCCTCGAGCTCCTCGCTGCGCTCGACGCCGCTGACGCCGTAGTGGCCCAGCACGCGCTCGAGCCGCCCCACGAAGTCGGGTGGCAGGGCGCCGCGCTCGGGGTCGAGCGTCTGCAGATAGGTGTGGAAGTGCTCGCGGGGGCTGTGCACGCGGTTCTCGACGTGCGCCTCCTCGCCGACCGGCCGGTTGCGGCTCAGCTCGGCGAAGTCGGCGAAGACGGTGAGCAGGTCCATCTCGTCGGCGACGGGCGAACGCCCGCTCGCGGCCAGCTCGTCACGGGCGGCGAGGTAGCCGGCGAGGGTGCGCCTCTCGTGGCCGGGGTCGAGGTCGTAGCCCAGCAGCATCGCCGACAGGTCGGCCCGGGCGCGGGCGGCCCGCTTGGCGACGTCGCCGTTGACGACGTCCTCGGGCAGGTCGAGGTCGGGAGCATCGGCAGCGCCGGCCGCCGACGCCTCGACCGCCCCGCCAGTGGGCTCCAGCCGCGCGAGGGCGGCACCGGTCTCGACCTGGCTGCCGGCGGCGACGTGCAGCTCCTTGAGCCGGGCGTCGAAGGGCGCCGGCAGCACCGTCTCCATCTTCATGCTCTCGAGCACGAGCACCGGCGCACCGGCGGCCACCTCGTCACCGACGGCGAGCGGTGTGGCCACGACGAGAGCCGGTGCGGGAGAGCGCAGGATGCCGCCCTCGTCACGGCTCACCCGGTGGGTCACCCCGTCGACCTCGACGAGCTGCACCGGGCCGTGCGCGGCGGTGACCAGGCGGTGGGTGCGCCCGCCCACGGTCACCCGGCTGGCGAAGTGGCTGATCCGCTCGAGGTCGGCCTCGACGGTCGACACCCGCCCCGTCGGCTCGGCCACGGACACCCGGAAGCGGGCCGGCCCGGTGCGGTAGACGGTGACCTTGTAGGCCGTGCCACGCAGCTTGAGGTCGATGGCCCGCCCCACGTCGTGCTGCACCTGGGGGCGGCCACCCCGGGCGGTCTCGAGCAGCCGGGTGTGCTCGACCGCCTCGGCCTCCTCGTACGCCTCGATGCCGGCCACGACGAGCGCGACGCCCGAGTGCTCGGCCGCGACCAGCCGGCCCTCGCCGCGCACCCGGTCGATCCACCCGGTGTCGGCCGAGCCGTCGACGACCTCGGGCTGGTCGAGCAGGTCGAGGATGAACGACTTGTTGGTCGCCCCGCCCTCGATGACGACGGTCGTCTCCCGCATGGCGCGGCGCAGGCGGGCGAGCGCCTCGTCACGGTCGTGGCCGTGCGCGATGATCTTCGCGATCATCGAGTCGAAGTCGGCCGGGATCGAGTCGCCCTCCGCCACACCGGTGTCGACCCGGATGCCGGGGCCGGCCGGCAGCTCGAGGTGCACGATGCGGCCCGGTGCCGGCGAGAAGTCGCGATCCGGGTCCTCGGCGTTGAGCCGGGCCTCGACGGCGTGACCGACCTCGTCGGGGCGGTGCCCCTTGAGCCTGCCGCCGGACGCCACGTGGATCTGCAGCCGCACCAGGTCGGTGCCGGTGACCACCTCGGTGATGGGGTGCTCGACCTGCAGGCGGGTGTTGACCTCGAGGAAGGCGAAGAAGCGGTCGCGCGGGTGGTAGAGGAACTCGACGGTGCCCGCGCCGGCGTACCCGACCGCGATGGCGAGCCGCTCCGCGGACGCCTTCAGCTCGCCGGCCTGGGCGACGTCGAGCACCGGGGACGACGACTCCTCGATGACCTTCTGGTTGCGGCGCTGCACGGAGCAGTCGCGCACGCCGATCGCCCACGCCGAGCCCTGGCCGTCGGCGATGACCTGCACCTCCACGTGCCGCGCCCCGGTGACCAGCTTCTCGAGGAACACCACGCCGGAGCCGAACGCCCGCTGCGCCTCGTCGCGGGTGCGCTCGTAGGCGTCGGCGAGGTCGGCGTCGTTGGTGACCTTGCGGATGCCACGACCGCCGCCCCCGGCGGTGGCCTTGAGCATGAGGGGGTACCCGATCCGCGCCGCCGCGGCGATGGCGTCGTCGAGGGTGTCGACGCCGCCTCGGCTCCACGGGGCCACCGGCACGCCGACCTCCTCGGCGATCAGCTTCGAGCCGATCTTGTCGCCGAGGCGGCGCATCGCCTCCGGGCTGGGCCCGATGAAGGTGACCCCGACCCGCTCGCAGAGCTCGGCGAAGGTCGGGTCCTCGGCCACGAAGCCCCAGCCGACCCACGCGGCATCCGCGCCGGTCTCGCGCAGCGCGCGCTCGAGCACCTCGTGGTCGAGGTAGGGGCGCAGGGAGGCGGGCCCGAGGTCGTAGGCGGCATCGGCCTCGCGCACGAACATCGCCGACCGCTCGGCCTCCGTGTGCAGGGCGACCGTCTGGATGCGGTGCCCGTCCGGCCCGGCCTGGGCATTGAGGTCTCGCACGGCGTGGATGAGCCGCATCGCGGCCTCTCCGCGGTTGACGATGGCGATCCGCTGGAACATCGGTGGTCCTCCCGGGGGTCCGGTGTGCGTGTCGTCTGTGCGTGGTCGTCTCGGGGCGAGGTGGTCGCCGCCGGTTCCCGAGCCTGTCACCATCTCGTGGTGACGCGCGAGTAATGAGCGCGCGCCCCTTGCCCTGTTCGTGGAACGGTCGCTGCGACCGCATCACCGGGAAGTACGCTGACCCGGCCAGTCGTGTCCCACCAGCGGAGGAGACCCCGGTGCGTCGCAACCCCGGGCCGTCCCGACGGACGCTGCGCGCCCCTGTCGTCGCACTGCTGCTCACCATCGGCGCGCTCCTGGCCGCTCCGGCGGGCGCGGGCGCCACCCCCCAGCGCGCCGCCCCGGCATCCGCGGCCGACGAGCAGGCGCTCGCCGAGAAGTACGCGCCGGTCGTGCGGCTGGTGACGCAGGCCGAGGACTGCGGGCCGGGCGAGCCGTTCCTGCCGACCGACGTCGACCGCCTCCTGGGCAACGACACGGTCGCGCTGCGCGGACCCTGGACCACCGACGACCTGGTGAAGATCGCCCCCACCGCCGATGACCTGGGCAAGGGGCTGTCCGGCTACCACCTCGACTTCCCCGGCAGCCCGCTCAACCCGGGCTGCTCCTACGAGCAGTGGGCCGACGAGGAGACCGCCGGCTCGGCGCCCACGACGTACGCCCGGGTGGTCTCCGAGCAGGGCCGCCCGGGGCTGGCCGTGCAGTACTGGCTCTACTACCCGTTCAACGACTTCAACAACAAGCACGAGAGCGACTGGGAGATGATCCAGGTCGAGTTCGCCGCGTCCGACGCGGCGACCGCGCTCCAACAGCAGCCGACCCGGGTGGGCTACAGCCAGCACGAGGGTGTGGAGATCGCCACCTGGGGCGACACCAAGCTCGAGGTCGTCGACGGCACCCACCCCGTGGTGCACCCGGCCGCCGGGTCCCACGCCAACTACTACGACGCCGCGCTCTTCCTCGGCCGCTCCGGCCAGCAGGGGTTCGGTTGCGACGACAGCCGAGGCCCGACGACCGACGCGCGACCCGAGGTCGCGCTCGTGCCGTCCGACCCGACGGCCGTGGGCGCTGCCTACCCCTGGCTCGACTACACCGGGCGCTGGGGGCAGCGCGAGGCGAGCTTCTACAACGGCCCGACCGGCCCCAACACCAAGGACCAGTGGACCGAGCCGCTGACCTGGACCGACACCGAGGGTGCCGCCGCGGCGTATGCCGTGCCCGCCAGCGGCCTGTACGGCACCCAGGCGACCAGCTCGTTCTGCAGCATCGTCGCCACCGGCTCGGACGCCCTGCGGCTCGCGATGAACAACCTCGCCATCGCCGCGGCGGCCCTGCTCGCCGTCGGCCTCGTCATCGCCTGGCTGGTGCGGCGCACCACGTGGCGCCCCTCCGCCCCGCTGCGCCTGGTCCGTCGCCGCAGCACCGGACAGGTGATCGCGGCCGTCTGGCGCATGTACCTCGGCCAGATGCTGCTGTTCATCGGCATCGGCGTGCCGATCGCCGTCGCGACCACCCTCCCGGGCGTGGCGACCGCGTGGGTCACCTCGGTGGGCCAGTCCCTCACCGGCAACCCGACCCTGGGCGGCATCCTCGTCCTGGTCGCCGGGCTGGTGCTGGCGTCGCTCTCCCCGATCACCCTCGCGCTCGGTCAAGCGGCCACGATGGCGGCTGCCCGGGCGATCGACGAGGGCCGGCCGACCGGGCCGCTGCGGGCCTACCGGGCCAGCCTGCGCCGGGCCGTGCCGCTGCTGCTCACCGGGCTCGCCGTCGTCGTCGTGGCGGTGCTGCTCGCCCTGACCGTCGTCCTCATACCGGTCGCCCTGGTGCTGGTGGTGCTCAGCCTGCTCATCACTCCCGTCGTGCTCTTCGAGCAGCTCTCCGGCTGGCGAGCGGTGAAGCGCAGTGCCCACCTCGTGCGGCGCAACTGGGTCAAGGTGCTGGTGCTCGTCGCCCTGACCAACGGGCTGGTGCTGGCCATCGGGCCGTTGCTCGGCACCGCCCTCATCCTCGGCACCTCGCTTCCGTTCGCGGTCAGCAACGCGATCGCCGGCATCGTCTACGCCTTGTTCATCCCGCTCGTGGCGCTCAACACCGTCTACGTCTACGCCGACATCGTGGTGCGCGACGAGCTCGAGCCGCGAGAGGCGAAGGCACCCGAGCTGCCCGCCGAGGCGAGCCTGGCCTGACCGTCGCGGGTCAGTCGCTGACCGCCCCCGTGACGGCGAACAGGCGCACGATGCCGCCGATGCGGCGCGGTCGAGAGGTCATGCCGGCTCCTTGCCGTCGGTCTGGCCGTCCGGCGGTAGGCGGTCGGGCGCGTCGATGGCCTCGGACCTGACATCGGGGTCCACACCCGCGTCGACCGCAGCGGGCAGCGGGCCCGACGGCCCGGCATACGGCCCCTCGTCGTCGTCCTTGTCACCCCAGGCCCGATCGGCGCTGGGCGCCACCAGGGCCGCCACCCGGGCCTCGGTGTCCGTGGTCAGCTCGTAGCGCCGCTTGTAGATCTCGAGGAGCGCCATGGCGGTGGCGGCGACAGGAACGCCGAGCAGGGCACCCGAGATGCCGAACAGCTGGGCGCCGAGCAGCGCGGCCCCGAACGACACCGCCGGGTGCAGGTCGACGGCCCGGGCCGAGATGCGCGGCTCGATGGTGACGTTCTCGACCTGCTGGTAGGCGATGCCCCAGATCAGCACGTAGACCCCGAGGATCGGGTCACCCGAGGTGAGGCCGACCACGACCGGCAGCGCGATCGAGATGTAGGTGCCCACGTTGGGCACGAACTGCGCCACCAGGCCCGTCCACAGGGCGAGCGGCAGCCAGTAGGGCAGGCCGATCAGCGCGAAGACGATGCCGCTCAGCAGCGAGCTGATGGCGGCGAGCACCACCCGCGCCGCGATGTAGCCACCCACCTTGATCTTGGTGAGGTCCCACGCCGCGAGGAACGGCACCTGCAGGTCGGGCCGCAGCCGCCGGGCGATCCACCGGCGCAGGGCGGGCATCCCTGCCGACACGTAGTAGACGAAGAAGACGAGGATGAACATGCCGAAGAAGCCCGACAGGATCGACGCGATGACGTTGAGCACCCCGAAGGCGACGTCGTCGGCATACGCGGCGATGTCGGCGGGGGTGATGCCGAGCCGGCCGAGGAGGGTGTCGAACGTGAAGCTCGAGCCGGTCACCCGGTTGAACCACGCCAGGGCGTCGGCCGCGATATCGGGCAGGGCGCTGATGAAGCTGCCCACCTGGTCGACGAAGAGCTTGCCGAAGACCAGCACGAAGACCACCAGCCCGAGCCCCACCCCGATCATCACCACCCCGGTGGCCAGCCCGCGCCGCATCCGCCGGGCCAGGGTGGCGACCGCGGGCTCCATGGCGAGCGCGACGAACCACGCCATCAGCACGTAGTAGAGGGTCGAGGCACCCTGCCGCACCACGAAGGCGAGGAACAGCACCGACAGCAGCACCCCGACGACGATCCAGGTCCGCCGCCGGAAGTGCCGGTCCACGGAGGCTGCGACCGGAAGGACTGATGGGGTCGTCACCGCCATACCAGCCACAGTAGGGCCGCCGGCTCAGCCCTCCCGGACGGCGCGCGGCGGCGACGTCGTGCGGACCGGTGTGGGGCCCGCGCTCAGCCCGCGCCCAGCACCCGGTCGACGAAGGCGTTGCCGAAGACGTGCTGCGGGTCGAGCCGGTCACGCAGCGCGCGGAAGTCGGCGAGGCGGGGAAAGACCTGGGCGAGGGAGCGGGCATCCATCTCGAACACCTTGCCCCAGTGCGGCCGGGCCCCCAGTGGCAGCAGCGCCTCCTCGATGGTGCGCACCGCACGGCGCACGGCGACCTCGTCACGCACCCACGTGAAGTGCAGCGCCACGGTGTCGCGCCCCTGGGCACCACTGAGCCACAGCTCGTCGGCCGCGATGGTGCGCAGCTCGCTCACGAGCAGCAGCCCGCCGAACGAGGGCGCGAGCCGGCGCAGCAGCCGGACGGCCTCGAGGGCCGCCTCGCGCGGGACGAAGTACTCGCTCTGCAGCTCCTCGCCGTTGCTCGGGGTGAACTCCTGCCGGAAGTGCGGGAGCCGGTGAAGCCACGGCCCGGCGACCCCGCCCTGGGCCGTGATGGCCTGCTCCGACCCGCCGGACAGCATGTGCAGCGGGCCCGACGCGGCCACGGTGCCGAACGGGTCGACGGCACGCTCCAGCCCCACGCGATGCTTGAGCCAGAGCTGGTCGGGCAGGTCCCACGACCGGGTGAAGACGCTGACGCTGTACGCCGCCGACGTGACGTCGTCGAACCGGCTCTCCAGCGCCGACCAGGTCAGCCCGGTGCGCACCTCCTGGCTGACCTCGTAGGCGGGCTCGGCGTCGAGCTCGAGCCGGCTCACGATGCCGAGCGCACCCAGGGCGACCACCGACCCGTCGAAGTCCGCGGAGCCCCGCTCGACGCGGCGAACGGCGCCGTCGGGGCCGATCACCTCGAGGGCGCGGACGGCCGCGGCCAGTGACTGCACCCGGTCACCCGACCCGTGGGTGCCGGTGGCCACGGCGCCGGCGACCGAGATGTGCGGCAGCGAGGCCATCGCCGCGAGCGCCCACCCCCGCTCGTGCAGGGCGGTCGCCAGCTCCGCGTACCGGGTGCCACCACCCACCGAGACCACGGCGGCGGCACCGGTGTCGTCGGCATCCACGCGCACGTCGGCCGGCAGGCCGGCGAGGTCGACCAGGGTCCCCGCGGTGTCGGTGAGGTCGGAGAACGAGTGCCGCGACCCGAGCGCCCGCACCGCCGTGGATGCCGCGACCACCTCGCACAGCTCGTCGACCGACCGCGGCCGGACGAGCCGGGCGGCCCGGTAGGAGTAGTTGCCCGCCCAGTTGGTGCCGATGCCGTGCTGACCCGTCGTGTTCACCGGGCCGACGGTAGCGCGCCGGCTCATGCTCCCCCTTCGCTCGCCTCGGCCACCGGGTCACCGGCTGGTCCGCCGGGCTCTTCTCCCGGTGGTCCGACCACCCGGCTCGGTCCTACGGTCAGGATGCCGGCACGGGTCCGGTGGAGTCGCGCACGACGAGCCGGGTCGGCAGGCACACGTGCCCCGGTGTCGGCTCCCGCCCTGCCAGCAGCTCGACGAGCATCCGCACGGCGGTGGCGCCGATGTCGTGCAGCGGCTGGGCGACGGTCGTCAGGCTCGGGTCGCAGAGCACCGACTCGGGCACGTTGTCGAAACCCACGACCGAGACGTCCTGCGGCACGCGCAGGCCGAGCTCGTGGGCCACCTCGATGGTGCGGATCGCGGAGATGTCGTTGGCGGCGAACACCGCCGTGGGGCGGTCGGGCAGCGTGAGCAGCTCACGGGCCGGGGCGCTCGCGCTCTCGGGCCGGTAGCCGCCCACCCGCACCAGCTCGGGGTCGACCGGCAGGCCGGCGGCCGCCATCGCCTCGCGGAAGCCCTGCTCGCGCAACCGCGCCGACTCGAGGTCCTCGCGGCCGCCCAGCAGGGCGATGCGGCGGTGCCCCAGGCCGAGCAGGTGCTCGGTGGCGGCCACCGCGCCCGCGGCGTTGTCGGCATCCACGGTGGGGAAGCCCGCGGGGCCGGTGTGCGGGTCGACCGCCACCACGGGGATCTCGGCCGGTGCGGAGACCACCGTGGGGGTGACGAGGATGGCGCCGTCGATCAGCGTCCCGCCGAGCCGGCTCAACGACCGACGCTCCCAGCCCACCGACCGGCCGTGGTGCCCGCCCGAGTAGGCCAGCAGCTCGTAGCCGGTCTCGTCGATGGCACTCGAGACACCCTTGAGCAGCTCGGTGCTGAACGGCTCGAACTCCGCGACGAGCACGCCGATGACGTTGGTGCGGTGGCTGCGCAGGCTGCGGGCCCCCAGGCTCGCCTCGTAGCCGAGCGCCTCGATCACCTCGGTGACCTTGTCCATCGTGCTCTGGGCCACGCCGTAACGCTGGTTGACCACCTTCGACACCGTCGCCACGGACACCCCCGCCGCGCGTGCGACGTCCTCCATGCGCACGCGCCCGGCAGTCGTCACGGGGCGAGACTACCGGCCGTGCGGCGGGCGCCCCGTGGGGTCCGAAACCGTTGTCGGCGTGCACCGGCACGCCGATGTCTGCACCGATCCCACCGCACGCCCGCCGCCGCGGGTCCGGCTCAGCCGACGAGGTGCTCGAGGGCGAGCTGGTTCAGGCGCACGAAGCCGTAGTCGCGCTCCGCGGCCTTCTCGGGGTCGAACCCGTCGTCGCCGGCGAGGAACTCGGCGAGCGACTCACCGGCATCCAGGGTCGGCTGCGCCAGGGTGGTGACGCCCGAGTACTCGAGCGCCTCGGTCACCCGGGGGTCGGCCCGGAAGGCCCGCGCCTTGTCGGCGAGCAGCAGGTAGGTGCTCATGCATGCCCTGGCCGACTCCCAGACGCCCTCCATGTGCTCGGTGCGCGACGGCTTGTAGTCGAAGTGCCTCGGACCCTCGTAGCGGGGGCCGTCGGGGTTGCCGGCGAAGCCGTTCTCGAGCAGGTCGACGGTGAAGAAGGCCGAGAGGAGGTCACCGTGCCCGAAGACGAGGTCCTGGTCGTACTTCAGCCCACGCTGGCCGTTGAGGTCGATGTGGAACAGCTTCCCGCTCCACAACGCCTGGGCCAGATGGTGGGTGTAGTTGAGGTTCGCCATCTGCTCGTGCCCGGTCTCCGGGTTCACCCCGACGATGTCGCCGTGCTCGAGCTCGGCGATGAAGGCCAGCGCGTGGCCCAGCGTCGGCAGGAAGATGTCACCGCGCGGCTCGTTCGGCTTGAGCTCCAGCGCGATCCGCAGGTCGTAGCCCTTGTCCTTGATGTAGCCGGCAACGGTGTCCAGGCCCTCCTTGTAGCGCTCGAAGGCCGAGAAGAGGTCCTTGCTGCCGTCGTACTCCGAGCCCTCGCGCCCGCCCCACATCACGAACGTCGAGGCGCCGACCTCCGCGGCGACGTCGACCGCGGCCAGCACCTTGCGCAGCCCGAAGCGTCGCACCGAGCGGTCGTTGGACGTGAGCCCGCCGTCCTTGAAGACGGGGTGGCTGAAGGTGTTGGTGGTGACCATCTCGATCACCAGGCCGGCGCTGTCACAGGCCTCGCGCAGCCGCCCGAGGCGCTGGTTGCGCGTGGCCTCGTCCGCGTCGAACGGGTAGACGTCGTTGTCGTGGAACGTGATTCCCCACGCCCCGAGCGACGCCAGCCGGTCGGCGTACTCCCAGGGGTCGAGTGCCGGGCGGGACGGCCCGCCGAACGGGTCGGTGCCGGTCCATCCCACCGTCCACAGGCCGAACGAGAACTTGTCCTGGGCGGTCGGCTGTCGCGTCATGGTTCCTCCGGGTGGTGTTCGTGGTCGGTCGTCGGTCACGGGCGGCTCGGGTCCCTCATCGTGCCCGGCTCTCCCCCATCGTCCACCGCTCGTCGCGTGGAGTCACGACGTGCACCTCACCGGTGAGCGTGACCGACGTGGTGCCCGCCCGGTCGTCGACGCACCCGCCGGCCCACACCTGAAGCTCGCCGGGCTCGACCACCCGCCGGCCGGAGCGGTCGGTGAAGGCCAGCCGCGCCGGCGGCACCGTGAGGGTGACCTCGGCCGACGCACCCGCCTCCAGGTGCAGGCGGTGGAAGCCGAGCAGCTGGGCCACCGGCCGGGTCAGCGAACCGACGACGTCGTGGCCGTAGAGCTGCACGACGTCGGCACCGGCGCGGGGTCCGCTGTTGCTGACCCGAACACGGGCGACCACCGGCTCGCAGGTGGTGGTGGCGCGCACCTCGAGCAGCTCGCGCCGGAACGAGGTGTAGGACAGGCCGTGCCCGAACGGCAGGGCCGGCGTGGTCGACAGGTTGGTGACGTCGCCGTCACCCCCCAGCGCCGGGTGCAGGTAGGTGTAGGGCTGCGCACCCACCGACCGCGGAAGGCTCACCGGAAGCCGCCCCGAGGGGTTGACCCGCCCCGACAGCACACCGGCCACCGCCGCACCGCCCTCCTCGCCGGGAAAGAAGGCCTGCACCACGGCGGCGCAGCGGTCGAGCGCCCAGCCGACGGCGTACGGCCGGCCGGTGAGCAGCACGAGCACCACGGGGGTCCCCGTGTCGAGCACGGCCTCCACCAGCCGGCGCTGCACGCCGGGCAGCTCCAGGTCGTCGCGGTCGCACCCCTCCCCCACCGTGCCGCGCCCGAAGAGCCCGGAGTGGTCGCCGACGACGACCACGGCGACATCGCTGTGGGCGGCGGCCGCCACGGCATCCGGGATGCCGGTGACGTCGCCGTCGTCGACCCCGCACCCGCGCGCCACGCTGAGCCGGGCGCCCGGCCACTCACCGGCCAGCGCCTCGCGCACGGTCGGAACGGCGATGCCGGCCGGGGTGCCCGGGTGCTGGGGGATGACGTGGTTGACGAAGGAGTAGCAGCCGAAGAGCGCCTCGATGCGGTCGGCGTTGGGCCCGATGACGGCCACCCTGGCGGGCCCGTCGAGCGGGAGGATGCCGTCGTTGGCGAGCAGCACCACCGACTCCTCCGCGAGCCGCGCCGCGACCCGGCGGTGCTGCGGACCGTCGAGCTCGACGTGCTGCGGAGGCTCGTCGAAGGTGGCGTCGAGCAGCCCGAGCTCCTCCTTCTGGGCCAGCGCCCGCAGCACCGCGCGGTCGACCAGGGCCTCGTCGACTCGCCCGACGCGCAAGGCGGCGGCGAGGGGACCGAGGTAGGCGTCACCGGTGGGCAGCTCGATGTCGACGCCTGCGGCCAGCGCGATCGCGGCCGCCTCGCCGAGGTCGGCCGCCACGTGGTGCAGCAGGTGCAGGAAGGCCACCCCGAAGTAGTCGGCGACCACCGTGCCGTCGAAGCCCCACCGCTCGCGCAGCACCCCCGTGAGCAGGTCCGGGTCGGCCGCGACGGGCAGCCCGTCGATCTCGGCGTAGGAGTGCATGACCGACCGCGCCCCGCCGTCGAGCACCGCCATCTCGAACGGGACGAGCAGCACGTCGGCGAGCTCGCGCGGGCCGGCGTGCACCGGGGCGAAGTTGCGCCCGGCCTGCGACGCCGAGTAGCCGACGAAGTGCTTGAGGGTGGCGTGCACCCCGGCCGACTGCAGCCCGCGAACGTACGAGGAGCCGACGGTGCCCACGAGGTAGGGGTCCTCGGAGATGCACTCCTCCACCCGCCCCCAGCGCGGGTCGCGGATGACGTCGAGCACCGGCGCGAGGCCCTGGTGGATGCCGAGCGTGCGCATCGAGGCGCCGATCAGCGCTGCCATCTCCTCGACGAGCTCGGGATCGAACGCCGCCCCCCAGGCCAGCGGGGTCGGGAAGCCGGCGGCGGTCCAGGCGGCCAGCCCGGTGAGGCACTCCTCGTGCACCAGGGCGGGGATGCCGAGCCGGGTCCGGGTGACCAGGGCGCGCTGCCACTCCCACAGCCACCGGGCCCGCTCGACCGGGTCGACCGGGCGGGTGCCGTAGGGCCGGGTGAGGTGGCCCAGCCCGTGCCGGCTCGCCTCGTCCAGGCTCGCGGCCTCGGCGAACTCGCCCTGCAGGGGGGCGACCGCCTCGCCGTCACCCTTGTCCCAGTAACCGACGAGCTGGGCGAGCTTCTCCTCCAGGGTCATTCGCCGGAGGAGGGCGAGAACGCGTGATGTCGCGTCGGAGCCGGTCGATGCATCGGCACCGGTCCAGGTGGCGGGCTGGGTCGTGGTCACGGTCCGGTCCTTGGGGTGTCGGTGGAGGAGAAAGGGGCGGCCTCGTGGGCGCGGGTGCTCATCCCTTCACCGCACCCTGCAGCCCGTTGACGATCCGCCGCTGCATCGCGAGGAAGAACACCAGGGCGGGGATCATCGCGAGCGTGGTGAAGGCGAACACGCCTGCGGTGTCGGAGGAGTACTGCGAGGAGAAGTCGGCGACCCCGAGGGGCAGCGTCTTCATGTCACCCTGCAGGAGGAGGAGCGGCAGCAGGTAGGCGTTCCACGAGGCGACGAAGGCGAGCACCCCGACCGTCACCACCCCGGGGCCGGAGAGCGGCACGATGACGCGCCAGAAGACCTGGATGCGCGAGGCCCCGTCGATGAACGCGGCCTCCTCCAGCTCGGTGGGGATCGCCATGAGGAACGGCCGCAGGATGATGATCGTCACCGGGAGCGCGAAGGCGGCCTGCGGCAGGGCCACCCCCCACCAGGTGTTCCCGAGGTGCAGCTGGCGGGTGATGATGATGAACAGGGGGATGATCGCGACGGTCGCCGGGAACAGCAGCCCCAGCACGAACACCATGTACAGCGGCTCGCGCCAGCGGAACCGGTATCGCGCCAGCGGGTAGGCCGCCATCAGCCCGAACACCACGGCCACCACGGTGGTCACCAGGGCGACGACGGTCGAGTTCAGGGCGTAGCGCCAGAAGCTCGCGCTGGTGAGCACCCGCTGGTAGTTCTCGAGAACCCACGGGTTGGGCAGCCCGGCGGGCGACTCGGCCAGCTGCGCGTTGGTGCGGAACCCGCCGAGCACGGCGTAGAGCACCGGTCCGAGGGTGACCGCGACGACGACCAGGGCGACGAACCACACCAGCGGCGAGGCGCCGCGGTCCGGTCCCGACGCCCGGGGCTTCCGGAGCACCGCAGGGTCCGGCGAGGTGGGAGGAGCGACCACGGGCACACTCATCGGACCCTCCTGGACCCGGCATCCGCCTGCGCGACGTCGCGGCGCAGGACGAAGACCTGGTAGAGCACGGCCAGCACGAGCGCCACCGCGAAGAGGATGACGGATGCCGCGGTGGCGATGCCGTAGTTGTAGCGCTTGGTGCCCTCGGTGATGAGGAACGTCGCCATCGTGGTGGTCGAGTTGGCCGGTCCCCCACCGGTGAGGATCCAAACCATGTCGAAGAGCTGGATCGCGCCGATCATCGACAGGAACCCCCAGGTGCGGATCGTCGGGCCGAGCAGCGGCACGGTGACCCAGCGCTGCACCTGCCACCACGAGGCACCGTCGATCTGGGCCGCCTCCATCAGCTCGTCGGGAACGCCCTGCAGGCCGGCGAGGAACAACAGCACCGCCAGTCCCAGGTACTTCCAGGTGAGCACCACGAAGACCGTGTAGAGGGCGACCTCCGGCGTGCCGAGCCAGCCCTGCTCGGGGCCGGAGATGCCGACGGCGCCGAGCAGCGTGTCGACGACGCCGTACTCGGGCTGCAGCAGCTGCAGCCACACGACGCCGGCGATCACCTCGGACAGCACGTACGGCACGAAGATGATCGTGCGCAGCACGCCCTGCCCGCGCATGCGGCGGTTCAGCAGCAGCGCGATCGCCAGCCCGACGGGCAGCTGCACGAGGATCGACAGCACGACGATGGTCATGTTGTGCCGGAAGGCGTCGGTGAACACCTCGTTGCCGAGCACCGACACGTAGTTCTGCAGGCCCACGAAGTCGACCAGAGGCCCGAAGCCCTTCCATCGGTACAGCGAGAACTGCACGGCCCGCACGATCGGCCAGACCACGAACACCGAGAAGAGCAGCAGCGCCGGCCCGACGAAGAAGAGGATCTCGGCCGCCATCCGCAGCGACGCCCGGCGCCCGCCGGAACGGCCCCGACGCCCCGTCGGCCGTGCGGGTGCACGGCCGAGGGCGGCGTCGGGGACGGAGGTCACCCCGCCGGCGACGGCGGTTCCGGTCTTCGAGCTCACTTCTCGGCGTCCGCCGCCTGCTGGGTCTTCTTCACGACGTCCTGCGGGCTGGCCTTGCCCGCGAACATCAGCGCGATCTCGTCGTTCATCGCGCCGCCGACGGACTGGCCGAAGGCGGTGTCGAAGTACAGCTGGACGTAGGGGGCCTCGTCGCGCACCTTGAGCAGGCCGCCGAGGGCCGGGTCCTTGACCGAGTCGCCCGCTGCGGGGTTGGTCGGCAGGCCCATGTCGCGCTCGGCGAAGCCCTGCTGCACCTTGTCGGACAGGAGGTACTTGACGAACTCCACCGCGGCGTCCGGGGCGTCCTTGGAGACGGCCCAGGCGTCACCGCCACCGAGGGCCGCGCTCTGGTCGCCCTGCCCGCCGGGGACGGTCGGGAAGGCGAACCAGCCGGTGTTGTCGCCCAGGCCCTTCTTGTCGGCGGTCAGGCCCTGCATGACGCCGGGCTCCCAGTGGCCCTGCATCTCCATCGCCACCTTGCCGGTGGCGAGCAGCCCCGAGGCGCTCGTCGGTCCGGTCTGCGCGGGGGTGGACAGGAAGCCCTTGTTGAACGGCGTGGTGGCCAGGATCTTCTGCACGTCCTCGCCGGCCTTGACGAAGCACTGGTCGGAGAAGTCCAGGCTCTTCACGGCATCCTGAAGCACCTGCTTGGGGCACTCGCGCAGCGCCGTGTAGTACCAGTAGTGGGCGGCCGGCCACTTGTCGCCCGCACCCACCGACACCGGGGCGATGCCCGCGGCCTTGAGCTTGTCGACGGCGGCGGCGAGCTCGTCCATCGTGGCGGGAGGGGACGTGATGCCGGCCTTCTCGAAGAGCGCCTTGTTGTACCAGAAGCCCACCACGCCCACCGAGAACGGCAGGGCATAGGTCTTGCCGTCGACCTGCCAGCCGGCCACCGAGCCGCCGATGGTGTCGATGACGTCCTTGGCGGGCTCTGAGATGTCCTTGGTGAGGTTCGCCGCGACGTGGTCGGCCAGCTCGCCGCCGCCGCGCTCCATGTAGACGTCGGGGGCGTCGCCGCTCTGGAAGGCCGCGTCGAGCTTGGTGAGCATGTCCTCGTGCTGCATGGCGCTGACCTGGACCTTGACCCCGGGGTGCGTGGCCTCGAAGTCCTTGGCCACGGTGTCGTAGTAGGCCTTGCCGGGGTCGGTGTTGGAGTTGTGCCACCACGAGATGGTCGCCGGGCCGCTGGACCCGCCCGACCCGCTCGTGCTGTCGCTGCTGGTCTCGCTGCCCGTTCCGCAGGCGGCCAGGACGGCCATCGCCGCGCCGACCGCGACGGCCCGTACCACCGTGGTAGTTCTCATCTGGATGCGCTCCTCGCCGTTGAGAGAGTGGGGATGTGCGACACGCTGGCATCGGACGCTGGCCGTGTCAATCGTTTTCGATAACGTTATCGACACGCGGACGGATTCGCGACCGCAGCGGGGAGGAGGTCGCCGTGACACCGACACCCGAGCCGGTCGTGACGGCATCCGGTCGTGGCCGGGTGGCCGCCCTCACCCTCGACGACGGCCCCGACCGCGAGGCGACGCCGGCCCTGCTCGACCTGTTCGCCGCCCATGGGGTGCGGGCGACCTTCTGCGTCGTCGGGGCCCAGGTGCGCGCCGCCGGAGGCACCGAGCTGCTGCGCCGCACCGTGGCCGAGGGGCACCACCTCGCGGCGCACGGCATGACCTTCGCGGACCAGGGCACGTGGCACCCCGAGCGGGTGCGCACCGACCTGCGGGCGACCGTGGCCGTCATCCGCGACGCGCTCGGCGACCCCGGGGCGCCGGTGCCGTGGTTCCGGGCGCCCAACGGGTCCTGGGGCCGGTCGGCGGCGGTCGCCGTCGAGCTGGGCCTGCAGCCGCTCGGGGTCACGGGCACCATCGACGACTGGCGCACGCAGGACGTCGGGGTGCTCGCGGAGAACCTGCGGGCCGTCATCCGCCCGGGCGGGCTCGTGCTGGCCCACGACGGCGGGGGCGACCGGTGGGGCACCGTGCAGGCGCTGCGTGCCGTGGTGCCCCGGTGGGTGGATGCCGGGTGGCACTTCACGCGCCCGGCGCACCCCGACCTCGACGCCGCCGGCGACCCGTAGGTCAGCGGCGGCGTCGGGGGGGTCAGGGCTCTCGGGGCAGGACTGGACGTGTCCGTGCCCTCCGGTCAGCTCAGCTCGACGAGCTTGGCCAGCCCCGGGCGTGTGTGCGTCGCCAGCCGATCGCGCGCGTCGTCCAGTGCCGCCGATCCGGAGTGGCCGGGCGGAACTCGTGCAGGGTTGAGGGCGACGCCATCGGACCACTCCTTGATGTCGGGTTCTGCGGAGAAGGACAGCGTGGCCTCCATGCCCAGGACGTTCATCCGCGCCCACTGCACCAGCGAGTTGCCATAGGGCGACGGCGGGCAGAGACGGTTCTTCTCCTGGTCGTCCTGGCGGGTTGCCTCGACGTACCCGACCAGGGCCGCGCCGAAGCAGGGGAACCCGGCCCTGATCGGCTGAAGGGTGATCGCTCCGGGGCGCCAGACCGGCACCAGCGGGGGGTGCTTCAGCCCGTCCGCGGCGCAGTGCACGATGACGGCGTCGTCCGCGACGGCGACCGATCCGTCAGCGAACATGAGTCGGCCCCGGTCAACGGCCTCGAGGTGTCCTCGTCGAACCACGTTCTCGAGGGTGCGCAGCTGCTCGAGCTCCCACGTCGCGAGCGTGGGGTTCTTGGCCATCGTCGGCGTGACCGTGCGGTCGATGCGCAGCATGATCCCGGCAGCCTCGAGGCGGAGGAACAGGTCGTCGAGCGAGCTCGCGACCTCAGCTGCCTGCAGCGTGTCGGCGACCATGCCGAGGAAGACCGCAGGATCCGGTTGGACCACAGCCCGGTTCAACATCCAGGGGTCCCGGGGGCGCACCCAGCAGATCGCGTCGGGATCCACGTCGTGCGAGAGCAGCCAGATGCACGCATCGGTCGCGGTCTTGCCCGAGCCGACGATGACGAACTGGCTCGGTGCCTCCTCCAACCGGGCGAGGTCGTTGACCGGGATCACCCGGCGGCCCTCGCCGACGTGGAAGGGGGGCGGCTGTTCCACCGGGATGCCGGGAGCCAGGTAGCGGGCGTCGACGATCCGGCACCGCTCCGGAACCGCCAGGCGCCGGCCCGAGACGTGCGAGACGACGATGCGGTCTGCGACGTACTCGCTGTTGGGGAAGAACTCAGCCCTGCCCGAGTTCACCATCGCCGCGAGCACCCGCTCGTAGTAGGCGCAGATCTCTGACTGGGAGGCCCGCTCCTGCAGGCCCGCCTCCGGTCCGTGCTGCTGCAGCTGGCCGCCGCCGAGCAGGGTCGAGGCGACCCCGTAGAAGGCCGACGCCTGATGCAACCGAACGAAGGAGTACGCCTCGAGCCAGTGGCCGCCGACGCCGTGCCGGCGGTCCACCAGGGCCACCCGTGCGCTGGTGTGACTGGTCAGTGCGTCGGCGAAGGCCATCCCCATGGCGCCGGCGCCCACCACCAGGTAGTCAGCGTCGATGGCTCGTCTCACGCAGCCACGATGGCACCGCGGCGCCGAGGCGTCCACGCTCTGCACGCGGGGCGCTCAGTGGCAGGCCTTGCGCACCGGTCGTCAGCACGGGATGCACCCCGGCCGTCGACAGCGCAGCACGGGTCCGCGGAGCGAGCGCGGGGCGACTCGGTGAGTCTGCACGGAAGAGCCCACCGGCGCGTGCACGGTGGGCTCTTCCGGGTGCGCTCGGGTCAGGGCGTGACGGTGTAGCGAGCCAGCATGCCCGCCGCGATGTGGTCGTTGACGTGGCAGTGGAACAGCCAGGTGCCGGGGTCGTCAGGAACCATGTCGGAGACCATCATCATGCCGGGCAGCAGCTGGATCATGTCCGAGCGCATCCCGTTGGTGGTCACGGTGTTGCCGTGCCAGTGCGGGGTGTGGAGGTCGACCTCGGTGCCGAGCGTGTAGGTGTACCAGCGCACCCGCTGGCCGACCTGCATCGCGGGCACCGGACCGTTGCCGTACACGTAGCCGTTGACCGAGTGCATGAGGTTGCTCTCCTCGAACCCGTCCTCGTCAGCGGCGGAGACCTGGTGCGGCGACTGGGCCAGCTCCTGCAGGTTCTGGTCGAGGTGCAGGCTGGCGTTCTCGTTCTCCACCGTGAAGTAGGAGAAGATCTCGCGGTCGACGTCACTCGGGGTGGCGGTGGCGAGGTCGGCCCGGCCGCGCGCGGTGATCACCATGGGGCCGACCAGCCCCGCGTTCGTGTCCGCGATCTCGTCGGCGTGCGAGTGGTACATCCACATCACCGAGGACCCGTCCATCGGGCCCGGCCCGGCGCGGTCCGGAACCTTCCAGTTGTACGTGAAGGTGCTGCCCGGAGGTACGGCGTCATCCGCCTTGGCCGCCCCGCTGGTCCCGTCCGCGTAGGGTGCTCCCTCGGCGTTCTTCTCGTAGAACACGCCGTGCGGGTGGACCGACGCGGGGTACTGGGTGTTGTTCTTGAAGACGACCTTGATGGTGTCCCCCACGACCGCGCGGATGACCGGCCCCATCATCCCGAGCGTGTCGTCGCACGGCTTCACACCGGCAGGACAGCTCGTCGGGGCGACGAGGCGCTTGGTGAACGAAGAATCGGTGTACCCGCGGTAGAGCGACTTGCGGTAGACGTGCCCGATGCGGGACGGCCCGTTCGCGACGAACACGTTCTCGTCGTCATCGAAGGGCTTCCCCTTGATGTCATCACGGTTGTGCGGCGCGTAGTCCCACAGCACCTCATCCGCGGCGATGTAGTAGGTGCGCAGCTGCCCGACGGCGGCAGCCACCGCAACCGCGTCGACATGGTGGCCGGCCTGAGAAGGCCCCGTAGCCGCCGGCGCACAACCGCCCAGCAGCAACCCGAGCGCTGCCGTCGCCACGAGTGTCGTTCGCATGATGCTCCCCTCCGGGACACGCCCGCCGTGCCCTCGGGAACCCACGATGGCCCCGCCAGGTTCGGGAATCCTTGGGTTCTCGGCCCCCCGCCGGGCACGCACGCTCCCGAGCCGACGACAGGGCGGAGCGACCAGGGCCCGGCCCTGGTCACCGATGAGGAGCGCGCCCCGGTCGCCCATCTGGCAGGTCTGCACGCCGAGCAGGTGAAAGGCCCCTGCACCTGGGGTGTCCGCAGGTGCAGGGGCCTTTCGCACTGGTGGCAGGTGAAGGATTCGAACCTTCGAAGCTTTCGCGATGGATTTACAGTCCACTCCCATTGGCCGCTCGGGCAACCTGCCTGGTGCGCATGGAAGGATAGCAAGCCGCAACCAGCAGACCGAATCCACCGGAGGACCCGTGGCGGACAGCAGCTTCGACATCGTCAGCAAGTACGACAAGCAGGAGGTCGCCAACGCGGTGAACACCGCCGCCAAGGAGGTCGCCAACCGCTACGACTTCAAGAACGTCGGCGCACGCATCGAGCTGGCCGGCGAGGTCATCAAGATCGAGGCCAACACCGAGGAGCGCTGCAAGGCGGTGCTCGACGTCGTCGAGACCTGGCTGATCAAGCGCGGCGTGTCGCTCAAGCACCTCGACATCCCCGAGGCCGGGCCGCGGCTGTCGGGCAAGGAGTACAAGCTCGACGTGCCGCTCAAGGAGGGCATCACCTCCGAGAACGCGAAGAAGATCACGAAGATCATCCGTGACGAGGGGCCCAAGAGCGTCAAGACGCAGATCCAGGGCGACGAGGTGCGCGTCACCAGCAAGTCGCGCGACGACCTGCAGGCCGTGCAGCAGCTGCTCAAGGGTGCCGACCTCGAGGTGGCCCTGAACTTCACGAACCGCCGCTGAGCCTTCCGGGCGTGCCACCGGGCCCGGCAGCGCGGTGCGCCGGGCCCGGTGGGGAGCGGGCGGTTCAGCGAACCGCAGGCGCCCGCCGGGTGGCCACCTCGAGCAGCACCTCCGCCGCCCGGCCCACCCCGTCGTACCGGGCGTAGGCGGCGGCCAGGTCCTCAGCCCGCTCGCGGAACGACGCGTCACCGAGCACGGCGCGCACGCCCTCGGCCACCTGCTCGGCCGTCGGGGTGTCGGTGCGCAGCGAGACGCCGGCCCGGCTCCACGCCACCCGGGCGTTGACCTCCATCTTGTCCTCGGTCTTGCCGGCGGTGACGAGGGGGACGCCGTGGGCGAGCGCCATCTGCACGCCGCCGAACCCGCCGTTGGTGACCATGACGTCCGTCTGCGGCAGCAGCTCCGTGAAGGGGATGAAGCGCTCGAGCCGGAGGTTCGCCGGGCGCTGAGCCGCCGGGATCACGTCGTCGGGCTCCGCGGCGCCGGTGGTGCCGACGACGAGGAGGTCCTCCCCCGCCAGGGCGGCAACCGCCGGCAGCAGCAGGTTCTCGGGGTCGGTCGCCACCGTCCCCTGGGTCACCAGCACGACTGCTCGGCCGGCTGCCCGGGCGGCGGCGATGTCGCCCCACCACGCGGGCGGCACGAACGCGTCGACGCCGCGCGGCAGCATCGCCCCGGTGTACTCGACGTTGTCGGGCAGGTCGCTGCGCGGGTACTCGAGCTCGGGCACGCTGGGGTGCAGCACCCGCTCGGCCACCAGGCTGCTCCAGTCCATGAAGAAGCCGGGCAGCGGCGGCAGCCCGAGCGCCGTGCGGATCTCGGTGGCGGCGCGCTGGGCCTCGCCGAACACCAGGGAGCGCACCGCCCAGTTGAGCGAGCGGTTCCGCGCCCGGCCGAGCGGCGAGGGCATCGGCGGCATCCCCAGACCGAACGGCGCCGTGTCGACCGAGCTCAGGGTCAGCGGGGTGACGAAGAAGACGACGCTCGGGATGCCGTGCACCTCACCGGCGACCGGACCGGACAGGAACGCGTTGTCGGAGAGGATGACGTCGGGCCGGACCTCCTCCACGAGCGCGCCGATCTCGGCCACCCATCCCGGCACGGGCCGGAGGAAGAGGTTGAGCACGTCCCAGCGCAGCCGGGCGATCCCGCCCTTCATCGGCTGCTCGGGCGCCGGCAGGTCGGCGTCGTCGACGTCGAGGTCGGGGCTGATCGGCCGGTGCTCGGCACCGGTCGCCGCCACCTGCTGTGCGAAGGCGGCACCGGTGTACCAGGTGACCTCGTGGCCGGACTCCACGAGGTGGCGAGCGAGCGGGAGGGCCGGGCGGACGTGCCCGGTGATGGGAGTCGTGGCGATGAGGATGCGGGTCATGGCGTGGGCCTTTCAGTGATGGGGTGTTCTCGATGTGGCACCACCATCGGCGGGAGGTCTTGACGCCGCCTTGACGACGGCTGAACATCGGTGCGACCGGAGCCGTCGAGGATCGAGGATCGAGCAGGGAGGACTGCGGCGTGGACATCCGCGTGCTGGGACCGCTCGAGGTACGCGCTGACGACGGGGCCGCCCTCGAGCTCGGCAGCCCCCTGCAGCGCACCCTGCTCGCCCTGCTCCTCCTCGACCCGGGGGTCGTGCGCAGCACCGACTGGCTCGTCGAGCACCTCTGGCCGGACGGCGGTGCGCCGGGGGCACCGGTGGCCTCGGTGCAGACGTACGTGGCCCGGGCCCGGCGCACCCTGCGCTCCCGTGAGGGCCGGCCGGTCGTCGAGCGGTCTGGTTCCGGGTACCGGGCGACCGTCGACGGGACCGAGGTGGATGCCGTGCGCTTCGCCGCCGCCGCGTCCGCCGCACGTCACGACCTGCGGGCGGGCCGGCCGGCCGATGCGCTCGCGCACGCGCAGGCCGCCCTCTCGCTGTGGCGCGGCCCGGCGCCGTGGCCGGAGCTCGAGGACCGCGAGGTCGCCCTGGCGGCGCGCGACCGTCTTGCCGAGCTGCGCCTGGGGTGCGAGGAGGACCGCCTCGAGGCGCTCCTCGCCCTCGGGCGGCCGGAGGACGCCGTCGCCGACCTCGAGGCGCTCACCGCGGCGCAGCCGCTGCGCGAACGGGGGTGGCTGCTGCTGGTTCGGGCGCTGGCGCTCGCCGGCCGGGTGCCCGATGCCCTCGAGCGCTACCAGCGGGTGCGCGAGCACCTCTCCGACGAGCTCGGGTTGGAGCCGGGCCCGGCCCTGCGCGAGCTGCACCTCGCCGTGCTCCGCGGTGACCTCCACCGACCCCCGCTCGCGCCGCCTCGACCCGGGGACCCGACCGGCACCGGATCATCGCCCACCGACCTCGCCGGCACGGGGACCGGTGAGGCGGCGTCCGGGGCCCCGAGACCTTCCGGGTCCGCGGTGCTGTGCGGGCGCGACAGCCAGCTGCGGGTGCTGACCGACGTGCTGCGCGACCTCACCACGGCCGGCCCCCGGTTCGTCGTGCTCGAGGGCGAGCCCGGCATCGGCAAGACGCGGCTCGCGCAGGGCGCCACCGACACGGCCCGGGGGCACGGACTGCGGGTGGCGTGGGGCCGGTGCCACGAGGACGCGAGCGTCCCCGCGCTGTGGCCGTGGCGGCAGGTGGTGTCGACGCTCGGCGCCGACCGGGCGCTGACCGCCGACGACCTGGCGGCCGTGTTCGAGCAGGTGCGCGACGTCCTGGTGCGCGCGTCGGCCGTCGCGCCGGTGCTCGTCGTGCTCGACGACCTGCACTGGGCCGACCCGGCATCCCTGCGCCTGCTCTCCTTCCTGACCCGCGAGATCGACCGGGCGCCGGTCGCGTTCCTCGTGACCACCCGGCCGGGAAACCACTCCGAGCAGCACGTGCCCACCCGGGCCGACCTCGCCCGCACCGACGGCTTCCGCCACCTCGAGCTCGGGCCCCTCGACGCCGACGCGACGGCTGCCCTGGTCACCTCCGTCGTCGGCGCCGCGCCGCACGAGGAGGTGCGGCGGGTCACCGAGCGGTCCGGCGGCAACCCGTTCTTCGCGCTCGAGCTGGCCCGACTGCTCGACGGCACCGGCGATCCCGGCGCGCTGCCGGGTGGGGTGCGCGACGTCATCCGACGGCGCCTGGCTCAGCTGGGCGCCGCTTCGCGCGACCTCATGGCCGTCGCGGCGGTGCTCGGCGACGACTTCTCCTTCGACCTGCTCCTGCGGGCCCAGGGCGCGGACGAGCCGCGTGCGGTCGAGGCACTCGACGAGGCACTGGCCTGCGCACTGCTGCGCGCCGACGCCGGCTCGCTCGCCTTCTCCCACGCCCTCGTCCGCGAGACGCTGCTCGCCGACCTCACCGACGTCGAGCGACGGCGGCTGCATGCCAGGGTCGCGCGGGCCGAGCCGGTCGACGTCTTCGAGCGGGCCCACCACCTGCTGGAGGGACGGCCGTTCACACCGGCCGCGACGACCGAGGCGGCCTGCCGTCAGGCGGCGGCGCGGGCCGAGCGGGACCGCACCTACGACTCGGCGGCGCAGTGGTGGGAGCGGGCGCTCGACCAGGCAGCGGCCACGCCGTCGACCGCCCCGCCACGCCAGCGCCTGCTGCTCTCGCTGGCCACGGACCTGGTGCGGTCCGGCCGGGCGATCGTCGGGCAGGACCGGCTGCGCGAGTGCCTCGAGGTCGCGCTCGGCGAGGGCGACACCGCCACCGCCGTCGACGCCTGCACCGTGCTGGCCGGCAGCCAGGGGTCGTGGTACTGGGTCGAGTACGGCACCTACCCCACCGCCTTGCTGGCCCTCCTGCGCCGCACCCTCGCCGCGCTGCCGCCGGAGGACGAGGCGGCCCGGGTGCGGGTGCTCCTGACCACCGCCGCGGGCGAGCAGTACGGCGACACGGCGGCAGCGAAGGTGCTCGCGAGGGACGCCGTGGCCACGGCCAGGTGCCTCGGCGACCCGGCGGTGCTCGCTGAGGCGCTCGCCGGGTGGCTGTACTGCACGTGGTCCTCCGGCGACGAGGAGGCCGTGGCCGCGGCGGCCACCGAGCTGCTCGCCCTCGCCGAGGCGCTTCCCGACGCGCTCCACCTCACCCTGCTCGCCAGGCTGCGCCGGTCGCAGGTGCTGCTCGTGCTGGGCGACACCGCCGGCTCGGACGCCGACGTGGACGCCGCCTGGCAGCTCGCCACCGAGCTCCGGCTGCCGCTCTACCAGGCGGAGGTGATCCAGCTGCAGGGCGGTCGTGCGGTGCTCGCCGGCGAGTTCGAGCTCTCCGAGGAGCTGTACGAGCAGGCACGGGTGCTGCACGAACGGGTGCAGATGCACGCGGCACAGCTCACCGATGCCGCCTCGCTCCTGCTGCTGCGCCGCGAGCAGGGCCGGGCCGCCGAGCTCCTGCCCCTCGTCGACGGGATGGCGGTGGCGGCCCACAACGGGGTCGACGTCATCGTCGTCGCGGCACTGCTCCAGAGCGGTGAGGCGGACCGGGCCCGGGAGATGTGTCGGAGGTACGCCACCCTCGCGCCGGCGCCGCGGTGGTGGAACTGGCAGGCGTGGACGTGCTTCCAGGCAGACCTTGCGTCGTCCCTCGGCGACCTGGACGCGGCCGAGCGGCTCGTCGAGGACCTGCGGCCCTACGTCGGCCACGTGGCGCTCTACGGCGCGGTCGGCGCCCTGGGGCCGGTGACCCGGTTCCTGGGGCGCGCGGAGGCAGCCCTGGGCCGGTGGGACGACGCCGAGGAGCACCTGCGCGCGTGCCTGCGTCAGTCCCGGGCGCTGGGGTTCCGCCCCTCCGAGGCCGACGCCTCCGTGACGCTCGCCGAGGTGTTGCTCGCCACCGGCCGGGCCGACGACGCGGCCGCACTGCTGAGGGATGCCGTGCAGCTGGCCACCGACGTCGGGATGTCGCACGTGCAGGTTCGAGCGCGAGAGCTGTTGTCCCACATCAGTACCGCGAACCCGTAGACCGTTCGGGACGACGTCCGGCGTGGACCGGGCCGGCCAGCCGACGTCGGCATCCAGCCGGTGCCGGCATCCGGCCGGCACCCGCAGCGCGCCCAGCTCAGACGAGGCGCTGGGTCCACCGCAGTGCGCCGGCCGCGGCCAGCACGGCCATGAGGAGCGCGACGCCGGCGAAGACGGCGGTCAGGTCACGGGTCTGCACGGTGTAGGCGACGTCCCGGCCGATCTCGGTGTAGATCGAGCCGAGCTGGTCGGCGCTCTCGGCGGTGAACGACCGTCCACCGCTGTCCTGAGCGATTCCCGCCATGGTCTCGGGGTCGATCGGCACCGCGACCTCCTCGCCCCGCACGGTCACCGTGCCGTCCGCGGTGCCGAAGGCGATCGTGTTGACCGGCACCTGCTGGGCCTTCGCCTCCTGCGCGGCGGCGTCGGCGGCATCGGAGGGCGAGAGCTCGCCGTCACCGATCGTGGGAGAGCCGTCGCTCATCAGGACGATCGCGGCCGGCACCGGCTTGCCGGTGGCGCCCTTGGGCACGGCGGCGATCGCGTCGAGCGACTCCCGGATGCCGGCCGCCGTCGCCGTGCCGCCGCCGGTGGACAGCGACCGGATGGCGTCGGTCAGCTGCGCGCGGTCGGTGGTCGGCGGCACCAGCAGCCGGGCCGAGCCGTCGAAGGCCACCAGCCCGACCTGGATGCCGCGCGGCAGGTTCTCGACGAACTGCGACGCCTGGGTCTCGGCTGCCGCGAGCCGGCTCGGGGCGACGTCGGTCGCGGTCATCGAGGCCGACGTGTCGAGGGTGAGCATGATCGTCGCGTTGTCCTTGGGCGTGCGCATCGCCACGGCCGGCTCGGCGAACGCGAGGGTGAGCACGACGAGGGCGAGCAGCATGGCCGCGGACGGCACGTGCCGCTGCCACCCCTGTCGGCGCGGGGCCACCGAGTCGAGGAGGTCGACGCTGGTGAACCGGAGCACCTGCGTGTGGCGGCGCCGCTGGACCAGCACGTACCCGACGAGCAGGGCCAGCGGCAGCACCAGGAGGAGCAGCCGCCACGCGGACTGGAAGGTCATCGAGTCACCGCCGGGCGGAAGCGCGCGATGACGGTGTCGGCCGGGCGGGCCCGTCGGGCGCGGTGCAGCTCGGAGGCGAACCGCACCGTGTCGCCCAGCCAGTCCCGGTCGGTGGACAGGTGGAGGTAGGCCGCACCCGTGCTCTCGATGCGCCGCACGATGTCGCCGTGGCGCGCGGCGGCGGCCTCGGCGTACCTGGCCCGAAGCGCCGGCGAGGCCGACTGCACGTACCGCTGGCGGCCGGTCTCGGTGTCGACCAGCGCGAGCATCCCGACGTCCGGCAGCGCCAGCTCGCGCGGGTCGGTCACGTGCACGGCGATGACGTCGTGGTGGCGGACCAGGCCGCCGAGCGCGCCCGCCCAGGGGTCTTCGCCCAGGAAGTCGGAGACGACGACGACCTGGCTGCGCCGGGGTTGCACCACGGGTAGGCGCCGCAGGGCGTCGGTCACGGTCGCGCCCTCACCCGGCGCGCCGGGCTGGCGGGGGGAGTCGTGGACGACGGCGAGCGAGGCCAGGAAGGCGCTGCGTCCCCGTCGGGCCGGCAGGTGGCGCAACGTGTCGGTGCCCACGACCAGCGTGCCGAACCGGTTGCCGCCGCGCACGGTCAGCATGCCGAACGCCGCCATGGCACCCAGCGCCACGTCGCGCTTCTCGCACTCGGCAGTGCCGAAGTCGAGGCTGGCCGAGCGGTCGACGACCACCCAGGTCTCGAGCTCGCGGTCGGCCTCGGTCTGGCGCACCCACAGCTCGCCGGCGCGTGCCGTCAGGTTCCAGTCGACGAGCCGGGCGTCGTCACCGGCGGCGTAGGGGCGGGCCCCGGACCGCTCGCTGCCTGGCCCGTAGGTGAGGCTGGCGTGGTCACCACTGTCGCGACCCTCGATGCGGTGCGCGATCGCCAGCTCGAGCCGGCGCAGCACCTGCGCCCGGGCCGCCGCGTCGGAGGCCGCCATCGACAGCAGCGGGGCGCTCATCCCGCCGCCATCGGGGTCGTCACCGGGTGTCGTCCGTCCTGCTGCGGGGAGATGCTGGGGGCCGGCACCCGGGCGAGCAGCGACTCCACCACGGCCTCGGGGTGCACCCCCTCGGCCAAGGCGTCGTAGGTGAGGGTGATGCGGTGCCGCAGCACCTCCGGTGCCACGTCGTACACGTCCTGCGGCACGGCATACCGCCGCCCGCGGAGCACGGCGAGCGCCCGGGCCCCGGCCAGCAGGCCGAGCGTGCCCCGCGGGCTGGCGCCCAGGGCGATGAGCCGGGACAGGTCGTCCAGGCCCCAGCGTGCGGGCTCGCGCGTCGCCATGACCAGCCGGACGGCGTAGTCCTGCACCGCGTGGTGGACGAAGACGTCGCGGACGACACCCTGCAGGTCGACGAGCTGCTCGCTCGTGAGCACCTGCTCGGCGCGCGGCGTCGGGCCCGACATCCGGTGGGCGATCGCCACCTCCTCCTCGTACGACGGGTGCTTCACGACGACGTGCATCAGGAAGCGGTCACGCTGCGCCTCCGGCAGGGCGTAGACGCCCTCGGACTCGATCGGGTTCTGGGTGGCGAGCACGAGGAACGGCCGCGGGAGCGAGCGGGTCTCCCCGGCGATGGACACGTGCCGCTCGGCCATCGCCTCGAGCAGCGCCGACTGCACCTTGGCGGGGGCGCGGTTGATCTCGTCCGCGAGCACGATGTTCGCGAAGAGGGGGCCCCACTCGATGGCGAAGTCCTCGCGCGAGGGCCGCCAGGTGCGGGTGCCCACGAGGTCGGCGGGCACCAGGTCCGGCGTGAACTGCAGCCGCGTGAAGTCGCCGCCGACCGCCTGAGCCATCGTCGACACGGTCAGCGTCTTCGCCAGGCCGGGGAAGCCCTCGATCAGGCAGTGTCCGTCGGCGAGCAGGCACAGCATGACCCGCTCGACCAGCCGGTCCTGGCCCACGATCACCTTCTTGACCTGGAAGAGCGCGTCCGCCAGCAGTGCGGCGTGGTCGGCGCCGGGCACGACCGGTGCGGGGCTGGGTTCGGGGTGCTGGCCGATCGTGGTCACGGCGAGGTCCTCTCGTGGGAAGGGTCGGTCAGCCGACCGGGCCGGAGCCCAGTCGGACGTGGGCGGTGTGCTTGGTGCCGGTCGCGTCGGTCCAGGCGACGAGCACCCGGTCGCCGGGCCGGTGCGCCGACATGGCGTCGTGCAGGGCGGCGGCCGAGGTCACGGCGTCACCGTCGACCGTGGTGACCACGTCGCCCTCCTGGATGCCGGCGCGGTCCGCCGGCGACTCGGGCACCACCCCCGCCACTTCGGCCCCGGCCGCGCCGGTGCCCAACGGGTTGTCGGGAGCGACCTGGACGCCCAGGAATCCGTTCTCACCGATGTGGACGGTGCTCGAGGAGCGCCCCTCGATGATCTGCTGTGCGATCGAGCGCGCCTGGTCGATGGGGACGGCGTAGCCGTCGACCATGCCGGCCCCGTCGCTGGACCCGGCGCCGCTGGACCCCGCCGTCACCATGCCGACGACCTTGGCTGCCTCGTCCACCACCGCCCCACCGGAGTCACCGGGCGCGATGGCCGCGTCGAACCGGATCATCCCGCTGAGTCGCCGGGGGGAGCCGTCTCGTTCGTCCTGCACCGTGATCTGCTGGTCGAGCGCGCGCACGGTTCCGGCGACGGCACTCGGTGTCCCGCCCACGCCACCGGCGTTGCCGACCGCGACCACCTCGTCGCCGACCCGGACCGACGCCGAGGAGCCCAGCGGTGCAACCGTCAGCCCCGACGCCTCCTTCAGCCGCAGCACCGCCACGTCGTGGGTGCTGTCGTAGCCGAGCACGGTCGCGTCGTACGTCTTTCCGTTGCCGACGTCCGTGACGCGGATGGACGTCGCGCCGGTGACGACGTGGTGGTTGGTCAGCACCAGCCCGTCGGCGGACAGCACGATGCCGGTGCCCGCGCCCTGGGCGCCGTCGTACCCGATCGTCGTGACGACGTCGACCAGGCCCGGCGAGACCGCCGCCGCTGCCTTCGACTGCTGCGGGGTGAGCGAGTCCGTCTGCGGGGCTTGGGTGGGTGGTGCCCCGGGCACGACGCCCGGCGCGCTGGGTGCGGGGCGCGGCGTCAGGGGGACAGAGGGGGTGGGGCGAGGAGGTGAGCTGGGAAGGGTCGGCGTCGCGGTGGAGGTGGGCTTCGGCGGTGCGGCCGAGGTGCGGTCCGGGGAGCGCAGGGTGTTCGCGAGCGCCAGCCCACCGATGAGCAGGACAGCCGCCACGACGGCGGCGAGCACGGCCCGCGCCCGTCGAGGCGCAGGGGGCGGGCCCTCAGGGGATGGGGCCGCCGGGGTCGGGGGGGAGTACGGCGGCGCATAACCTCCCACCGTGTCGGGTCGCGACCACAGGGGGGAGGTCCAGGGATCCGATGAGCCCCACGGCGGGTCGGCGGGGCCGGAAGGTGCACCCTGGCCCGGGTCGCCCTCATCAGACATGCGGCACCTCTTCCGTGGCATGGACGGCCACAGCGGCCGAGCCCCCACAGTGTGCTGGCACGAACCTGAAAGCCGCGCCCACGGAACCTGAGTGCAGGCTGTGGATCCTCCACTGGAGGCCGGGTGTCCAAGGTCGGCACATCGGAGGATCACCCAGCGGCGCATCGACGTATCGTGAGGCGATGAGCGAGCGTCCCACCCCGACCACCGTGGCCGGCCTGCGTGCCTCCGGGCACGTCGCCCGGTCCGTGCGCGCCGAGATCCGCGACAACCTGCTCGCAGCGCTGGCGGCCGGCCACGACCCGTGGCCCGGGCTGCACGGCTTCGGCAGCAGCGTCATCCCGCAGCTCGAGCGGGCCCTGCTCGCCGGCCACGACGTCGTGCTCCTCGGCGAGCGCGGGCAGGGCAAGACCCGCCTGCTCCGCAGCCTCGTCGGCCTGCTCGACGAGTGGTCGCCGGTCATCGCGGGGTCCGAGCTCGGCGAGCACCCGTTCGAGCCCATCACCGTCGAGTCCAGGCGCCGGGCCGCCGAGCGCGGCGACGACCTGCCCGTCGAGTGGCGGCACCGTGACGAGCGGTATGCCGAGAAGCTCGCCACCCCCGACACCAGCGTGGCCGACCTGATCGGCGATGTCGACCCGATGCGCGTCGCCGAGGGCCGCCGGCTCGGCGACCCCGAGACGATCCACTTCGGGCTCATCCCGCGCAGCCACCGCGGCATCGTCGCCATCAACGAGCTGCCCGACCTCGCCGAGCGCATCCAGGTGGCGATGCTCAACGTGATGGAGGAGCGCGACATCCAGATCCGCGGCTACGTGCTGCGGCTGCCGCTCGACGTCCTGGTCGTGGCCAGCGCCAACCCCGAGGACTACACCAACCGCGGGCGGATCATCACCCCGCTCAAGGACCGTTTCGGCGCCGAGATCCGCACCCACTACCCGGTCGAGCTCGAGGACGAGATCGCGGTGATCCGGCAGGAGGCGCACCTGCCGGCCGAGCTGGTCGACGTACCCGACCACCTCGTCGAGATCCTGGCCCGCTTCACCGGCAACCTGCGTGAGTCGTC
>JBJMHU010000163.1:0-10081 GCA_045807225.1 Ornithinibacter sp.
CGTCGGCACGAAGCACTTCACCGTGGGCGCCCGGGTCGAGGACGACTACGTGCTGGAGCGCCCGCTCTGAGGAGCTGACGTCGCTCGTCGCTCACGCCCCGGACGCACGAGAGGCCCGGCAGCTGCCGGGCCTCTCGAGGCTCACTTCTTGTTGCGACGCTGGTGGCGCGTCTTGCGAAGCAGCTTGCGGTGCTTCTTCTTCGCCATCCGCTTGCGCCGCTTCTTGATGACTGAACCCATAGCGAATGTCCTCGTCTGGAAGCGTCTGGTGCGGCTGCCCACCCTACCGGCAGGTCAGCGCCGCCCCAAACCGTGGTGGGAGGGCCCGAGCGGGCCGAGCGCGTTCAGGGGCGGTCCGCCGTGCGGACCGCCCCTGAACCACGTCGTCGTGCTGCGTCGGATCACGCGGTGTCGACGAACGAGCTGCGCAGGTACGCGTGCACCTCGTCCTCCGGGACGCGGAAGGACCGACCGACGCGGATCGCCGGGAGCTCCCCGGCGTGGACCATGCGATAGACGGTCATCTTGGAGACCCGCATGATCGTGGCGACCTCGGCGACGGTGAGGAACCGCACCTCACCGAGCGAACGCTCCGTGGACATCGTGACCTCGTGTTCTGCTCGTCCCCAGAGCCGGAGACCCCGGCATGTCGCATGTGGACTCGCACACGCAACCATAGGGGCAGATGTGACCACTGTGGAAGCGAATGCACCAGATTCATCGCCGATGTCCAGCCGACACGCCGCACCACCGACGAAGATCTGCCGAGGGCTGCCGGGGTCGGACGACGTCAGTCGAACCAGGGGTCCAGCCCGTGGAGCGGGAACACCGCCTGACGAGCGGCCAGTACGGCGCGGTCGACCGGGTTCTCGGGGTTGTGCCCCATGTTCCAGGGCTGCACCCAGATCGGCAGCGCGGACGCGGGCAGGTCGCCCATCCGGCTCGGCGCGACGCGGCCGAGTGACTGCTGCACGTGGTCGAGCCACTGCTGCGGCACGGCGGTCTCGACCGGCACCGGCACGTGGGCGGCGATGGCGGTGAGGTGGGTCCACGACCGCGGCACCACCTCGACGAGCTCGTAGCCGCCGCCACCCAGCGCCACCCACCGCCCGGATGCCGTCTCGTGCGCCAGGTCGTGCAGCGTCTCGTGGGCGCGGCGCTGCGCGTCGACGGTGATGGCGAGGTGGGCCAGCGGGTCGTGCATGTGGGTGTCGCAGCCGTGCTGGGTGACGAGCACGTCCGGGGCGAAGGCCCGCACCAGCGGCAGCACGACCGAGTCGATCGAGCGCAGCCAGGCGGAGTCGCCGGTGCCGGGTGGGAGGGCGACGTTGGCGACGGTGCCGCGCGCGGACGGGCCACCGATGTCGGCCGGCCAGCCGGTGCCGGGGAAGAGGTGACGCCCGCTCTCGTGCACCGAGATCGTGAGCACCCGGGGGTCGTTCCAGAACATCCGCTCGACGCCGTCGCCGTGGTGCACGTCGATGTCGACGTAGGCAACCCGGTGGGCGCCGTGGTCGAGCAGCCACTGGATGCCGACCCCGACGTCGTTGTAGATGCAGAACCCGCTGGCGTAACCCCGCATGGCGTGGTGCAGGCCGCCGCAGTAGTTGACCCCGTGGTCCATGTCGCCCTGCCACACCCCACGGCAGATGTCGAGGGTGCCCTGGGCGATGCGCGCGGAGGCCTCGTGCATGCCGGCGAACGCCGGGTCGTCGTCGGTGCCCAGGCCGCGGTTGACGTCGGCGGCCGTGGGGTCGGCGGAGGCGCGGTGCACGGCGTCGATGTAGTCACGGTCGTGCACGGTGGCGAGCACGTCGTCGAGGGCGACCCCAGGCGCCAGCAGGGTGACGTTGTCGAGCACTCCGAGGGCACTCGCCAGGCGGGTGGTGAGGTCGAGCCGCACCGGGGCCATCGGGTGGGTGGGCCCGAAGTCGTAGTCGCAGAACACCTCGTCCCACACCACGCTCGTCCCACCGGCCATGTCTGCACGCTACTCGCCGGTCGCGCCGTGGCAGGCTGGGGGCCCAACGACACCCGCGAGGGAGGCACCCACGATGGCACGCAGCTCTGCCCACGACGACGACGTGCTCGTCATCGGGCTCGGCCGGTTCGGCGCGGCCGCGGCGCTCGAGCTGCGACGCCTGGGCCACAAGGTCACTGCCATCGAGCGCGACGGCTTCCTCGCCGAGAAGTTCCTCGGCCGGGTCAGCCATGTCATCCACGGCGACGCCAGCGACGTCGGCGTCATCCAGGACGCCAAGGCCGGGCGCTTCCGCATCGCCGTCGTGGCCATCGGCTCGTCGGTGGAGGCGTCGGTGCTCGCGGCGGCCAACCTCAGCGATGCCGGGGTGCCCGACATCTGGGCCAAGGCGCTCTCGCCCGAGCACGCCCGCATCCTCGACCGGATCGGCGTGCAGCACATCGTGCGCCCGGAGGCCGACACCGGCCGGCGGGTGGCGCACCTCGTCGGCGGCCGGATGCAGGACTACATCGAGTTCGACGACGGGTTCGCCATCGTGAAGATGCGCCCACCGACCGAGGCCATCGGGTTCACGCTGGAGCAGAGCGCGATCCGCAGCAAGTACGGCGTCACGATCGTCGGCGTCAAGGCCCCCGGCGAGGACTTCACGTATGCCGTGCCGTCGACCAAGGTCTCGGCGCACGACACGCTCATCGTCAGCGGCCCGACGGCCCTGATCGAGCGCCTCGCCGCCCGCCCCTGACCCGCACCACCGCCGCGACGCGTCGCGGACCCGGTGGGGTCACCAGCTGGCGATGCCTCCGCGGTCGCCCGACAGCGGCAGCGTCATCGCGAGCTCCTCCTCGCCGTCGTCCTCGGACACCACGCGCATCGGCCGGCGCTCGGCCGTGGGGCGGAAGCCGAAGCCGCTCGCGAAGGCCACCGCGCGGCCGTTGTCGGTGCCCACCCAGTAGAGCAGCTGGCGCTTGCCGGCCTCGGCGGCGGTGCGGGCACCGGCCCGCACCAGCTCGGTGGCGACACCCGTTCCGCGGGCCTCGGGGTGCACCCAGAGCCCGAACAGCTGGGCGGCCTCGGGCTGGTCGTCGTCAGCTGTTCCCACGCTGGCGATGCCGACCGGCCGGCCGTCGCGCTCGGCGACCAGGCGGGTCGACCGCTGCATGCGGGACCGCCAGAACTCCTCGCCCTCGGCGGCCTCCTCGTCGTGCGTGGCGACGAACGCGTCCGGGGACTCCTGCAGTGCAGTGAGGCGCACGGAGCGGTACTGCTCCCAGTCGTCGACCCCGAGGGGGCGCACCGTGATGTCACTCATGGCGGCCACTCTCCCACGACCCCCGCGGCCTGCTGCAACCCGAGGGGGTGAACATCAGGAGCCGACCGGCAGGTCGAGCGCCAGGGTCTCCTCGGTCACCGAGGGGTCCCACGGCATCCGGTCGACGGCACCGGTCGGGCGAAACCCCATCCGGGCGTAGAACGCACGGGCGCGGGCGTTCTCGTGCGCCACGTCGAGCACCACCCGGCGGAACCCGGATGCCGCAGCGCTGGTCAGCGCGGCACCCACCAGCCGGGTGGCGACGTCGCTTCCTCGGGCGACGCTGGCCACCCACATCCCGACGAGGTAGACCTCGGCCGCGGGCTGCTCCGGGGCGTGCCAGAGGCCCACGGTGCCGACCGGTCGGCCGTCGTAGAAGGCCAGCCAGGTGGGCCCCGTGGTGGCGGCACGCTCGCGCCACTCGTGGTCGGTGCGCTCGGCCGCCTCGGCGTACTGCACCCAGAACGCCCGGGGACTGTCGATGAGCGAGGCCAGGCGCACGTCACGCCAGGTGCGCCAGGACGCGGCGGTGACCCGCTCGACCACCAGCCGGCCCCCCGGGCCGACGTCAGTCACCGGCGTCACTCACCGGCGAGCTCGGCGGAGCGCTTGGCGGCGGCCTCCATCGCGGTGATGAAGGCGGCGCGCACCTTGTGGTCGTCGAGCGTGCGCAGCGCGGCCGCGGTGGTGCCTCCGGGCGAGGTGACCTGCTCGCGCAGCACGGTGGGGTGCTGGCCGGTCTCCTTGATCATCGTCGCCGCGCCGAAGAGCGTCTGGACGACGAGCTCGGTGGCGGTCGTGCGCGGCATCCCGAGCACGACGCCGGCCTCGATCATCGCCTCGACCACGTAGAAGATGTAGGCCGGCCCGCTGCCGGAGATGGCGGTCACGGCATCCTGCAGCTTCTCGGGCACCTCGACCACCTTGCCGGTGGCAGCGAGCAGGGCCTCGGCCTCGCGCAGGTGCTCGTGGTCGCAGTGCGCGCCGGCACTGATGGCGGCCATGCCCTGGTCGACCAGCGCCGGCGTGTTGGGCATGACCCGCACGACCGGCCGTCCCTGGGGCAGCCGCGCCTCGAGGTAGCTGGTCGTGATGCCGGCGGCGAGGCTGACCACGAGGTTGCCGTCGTCGACGTGCGCGGAGATCTCGGCGAGCAGGCCGCCCATGTCCTGCGGCTTGACGACCAGCACGAGCGTGTCGGCGAGCGCGGCGGCCTCGGCGTTGTCGAGCACCTGCACGCCGTACTTCTCGGTGAGCTCGGCGGCCCGGTCGGGCCGGCGCTCGGTGATCACCAGCTGGTCGGTCGGGCGCCCGGCGCGCAGCAGCCCCGACAGGAGGGTCTCGCCCATGACGCCCGCACCGAAGATCGCAACCATTCCCATGCCACGGAAGTATGCCGGGTGCCCGCGCGCCGCTCCCGCACGTTTCAGGCGGCGGGCCCACGGCATCCCGCAGGCGAGGCGCCGGTCAGCCGGTGGTGGCGAGCGAGCGCAGGAAGAAGGTGAGGTTGGCGGGGCGCTCGGCCATCCGGCGCACCAGGTAGCCGTACCAGTCCTCGCCGAACGGCACGTAGACGCGCATCTGGTGCCCGCGGTCGGCGATGCGGGCCTGCTCGGCGGGGCGGATGCCGTGCAGCATCTGGAACTCGTAGCTGTCGGGCGAGCGGCCGTGGTGGCCGGCGAGGGCCTGGGCGATGTCGATCAGGCGCGGGTCGTGGCTGGCGACCATCGGGTAGCCGTCGCCCGCCATCAGCACCTTCAGGCAGCGCACGTAGGACAGGTCGACGTCGGTGCCGTCCTGGAAGGCGACCGATGCCGGCTCCTTGTAGGCGCCCTTGCACAGCCGCACCCGGCTGCCCTCGGTGGCGAGGTCGCGGCAGTCGGCCTCGGTGCGGTGCAGGTAGGACTGCACGACGGCGCCGACCCAGGGGAAGTCCCGGCGCAGCTCGCGCAGGGTGGCGAGGGTGCGGTCGGTGGTGGTGTGGTCCTCCATGTCGAGGGTGACCGTGGTGCCCGCCCTCGCCGCGGCCGCACAGATGGCGTGGGCGTTCTCGAGGGCGATGGCGTCGCCGTCGTCGGGGAGCGCCTGGCCCACCGCACTGAGCTTGACGCTCACCTCGGCCGCGCCGTAGGCGCTCAGGTCGGCCTCGGCGAGGGCCTCGAGCAGGTGCACGTAGGTGTCACGGATCGCCTCGGCGTGGGCGCGGTCGGTGGTGTCCTCGCCGAGGTAGTCCAGGGTCGCGAGCCGGTTGGTGGTGCGCAGCTCGGCAGCCACGGACACCGCGTCGTCCACCGACTCACCGGCGACATAGCGGCTCACGACCGAGCGGCTGACCGGTGCCTTGAGCACGGTCGTCTTCACGAGGTCGGAGTCGGACAGCTGGAGCAGGGCTCCCCGCAGCAGGTCACTGGCATCCACGATCGACAGGCTAACGGGCCGCGCGGCGGGGATGGCGCCCGGCATCCCGCCACGACCCCGCGAAGTCAGGCGCACTTCGCGAAGTCAGGGCCGTACACGCCCCTGACTCGGCGAGAACCTCCTGAGCCGCTGAAGTGCGTGTGAGCCGGCACCACACGTCGCGGGCTCAGGGGGTGCGGCGGCGCAGGGTGAGGCTGCCCAGGGCCAGCGACGCCACGATCCACAGGGCGATGACGCCCAGGCTGGGCAGCACCTCGCTCATCGGGTCGGCCAGGGCGGTGACGTCCTTCATGGCGTCGACGGCGTAGGAGAGGGGCAGCACGTTCGACACCCACTCGAGCACCGGCGGAAGCAGCTCGCGCGGCACCAGCAGCCCGCAGAGCAGGAACTGCGGGAGGATGAAGGCCGGCATGAACTGGACCGCCTGGAACTCGGTGCGGGCGAACCCGCTGGCCAGCAGCCCCAGCGCGGTGCCGAGCACCGCATCGAAGACGGCGATCACCACCAGCAGCCAGAGGGGGCCGGCGATGTCGAGGCCGCACGCCCACACGGCGAAGGCCGTGGCGACGACCGCCTGGATGACGGCCATCGCCCCGAACGCCAGCGCGTACCCGAGCATCAGGTCGCCCTTGCCGAGCGGTGTCGTGAGCAGCCGCTCGAGGGTGCCGTTGGTGCGCTCGCGCAGCGTCGACACGCTGGTGACGATGAACATCACCACGAACGGGAAGACGCCGAGCAGCGAGGGGCCGATCCGGTTGAAGACGTCGCCGGGCAGGTCGGCGTAGATCCAGGCGAGCAGGCCGAGCAGCACACAGGGCACGACCACCATCAGGGCGACGGTGCGGCGGTCGGCGCGCAGCTGGCGCAGGATGCGGGCGGCCGTGGTGAGGGTGATCCGGACGTTCATGCCACCGCACCCCCGTTCGAGCCGCCGGGCCTCTCGGCCGCGTCGGCCGCGTCGATGAGGGCGAGGAAGGCCTGCTCGGCGTCCGCGGTCCCGGTGCTCTCGAGCAGCTCGGGCAGCGTCGAGTCGCTCAGGATGCGCCCCTCCCTCAGCAGCAGCAGCCGGTCGCAGCGCGAGGCCTCGTCCATGACGTGGCTCGACACGAACACGGTGCGCCCCTCGCCGGACAGCCGCCGGAACAGGTCCCACAGCTCGCGGCGCAGCACCGGGTCGAGCCCGACCGTCGGTTCGTCGAGGACGAGCACCTCGGGGTCGCCGACGAGGGTGCAGGCCAGGCTGGCCCGCGACCGCTGCCCACCCGAGAGGTTCTCGACCTTCGCGTGCTCGTGGTCCGACAGGTCGACCGCCTCGATGGCCCGGTCGACGGCATCCGCCCCGACCCCCATGATCCGGCCGATGTAGCTGACGTTGTCGCGCACCGACAGGTCGCCGTAGACGCTGGGCGCCTGGGTCAGGTAGCCGACCCGGCGGCGCAGCGCCGGCGAGCCGGCCTCCTCGCCGAGCACCGTGACCGTGCCGCCGGCGATGACCTGCACGCCCACGACGGCCCGCATCAGGGTCGACTTGCCACCCCCACTGGGGCCGAGCAGCCCGACCACCTGGCCTCGCGGCACCCGCAGGCTGAGGTCGGGCAGCACCTCCCGTGCGCCCCGCACGACCCGCAGGTGGTCGACGACGACGGCATCGTCCTCGGGTTTATTCGTCATGTGATGAAATATGCCACCGCGCCACGGACGCCGCAAGACCCCGCATCGTCGGGGCGCACCGCTAACGTGCCGGGATGTCGTTCCCCAACCCGCTGCACCGGCCCTACCCGGCCGACGTCTACCGCGGCCAGGGCGGCGAGGTGAGTGCCTGGCTGCGCCCCGACGACACCGAGCCCGACCTCACCTACCGGTCCGGCGGCACCTGCGAGTACCTCGCCACCGGAGACGCCACCGGCGGCCACTACGGCCTCTACCGCTGGACGTTCGGCGACGAGGAGTCCGGCCCCGACCCGCACTTCCACCGGGCCATCACCGAGTCGTTCTACGTGCTCGAGGGCAGCGTGCGCCTCTACGACGGCACCGGTTGGGTCACCGCCGGCAGCGGCGACTTCCTGCACGTGCCCGAGGGCGGCCTGCACGGCTTCCGTGGCGCCGGCCGGGCCCGGATGCTGCTGATGTTCACCCCCGGCGCGCCCCGCGAGGACTACTTCGAGACCCTTGCTGCCGTGGGCCGCGGCGCGGCGATGTCGCCCGACGAGCGGGTCGCCTTCATGCTGCAGCACGACACCTACTGGGTCTGAGCATCGCGAACCGCGGCCGACCGGCATCCTGAACCAGCGCTGCCCGGCTGACGTGCGAAGCCCTTGCGGCTGAACTTAACTCGGGCGGTCAGGCAGAGCTGGCCAGGTGGAGGCGGGCGAAGGCGAGCGCCTCCGCGAGGTCGAGCTCGCGCTGGGCCTCCCCCGCGCGACGGGTGGTCACCTCCACGACCACGTGGCCGGCATACCCCCCAGCCGCCAAGGTCTCGAGCACCTGGCCGCAGGGCTGCGTGCCACGCCCCGGCACGAGGTGCTCGTCGCGCGCCGAGCCCACCCCGTCGGCCAGGTGCAGGTGCCGCAGGCGCGGTCCGAGCCGGCGCACCATCTCCATGGCGTCGGAGCCGGAGGTCGACGTGTGCGACAGGTCGAGCGTCACGTGCTCGTAGGGCTGCGGCACCGGGTCCCAGTGCGGCAGGTAGGCCTCGAGCTCACGCGAGCGGGGGCCGCGCCACGGGTACATGTTCTCGACCGCGAGCCGGATCTCGCCGCCCGAGCCCCGGCCCGCAACCCCCTCCGCGAAGTCGCGCGCGTACTCGCGCTGCCAGCGGAACGGCGGGTGCAGCACGACGGTGTCGGCCCCGAGCTCGTCGGCCAGCCCCATCGAGCGGTCGATCTTCTCCCAGGGGTCGGTGCCCCAGACCCGCTGGGTCACCAGCAGGGTCGGCGCGTGCACCGACAGCACGGGGATGCCGTGCAGCTCCGACAGCGTGCGCAGCGCACCGGCCTCCCGGGTGAGCGGGTCGGTCCAGACCATGACCTCGATGCCGTCGTAGCCGAGCCGGGCGGCGAGCTCGAAGGCCGCGGCGACGCCCTCGGGGTAGACCGAGGCCGTGGACAGCCCGACCCGGGCCCGAGGCACCTCGACCGGGCGACCCGCCGCCCCCTGGGCACCGCGCGTCGGCACGGCTCAGCGCATCCTGTCCAGGTGCCGCAGGATGATGCCCTCGCGCAGGGCCCAGGGGCAGATCTCGAGGCGGTCCAGGCCGAGGAGGTCCATCGTCGCCTCGGCCACCACCGCGCCGGCGAGCAGCTGGCGCGAACGCGACGCCGACACCCCGGGCAGCCCCGACCGCTCGGCGGCCGTCATGGCGGCGATCTCCGGCAGCTGCGCCGACAGCGCCTGCCGGTCGAGGGCGCGGGCGACGTACATGCCCTCGGCGCTGGGCGCCGCGCCGCAGATCCGGGCCAGCGAGCGCATCGTCTTGGAGGTGCCGACGGCGTGGTCGGGGGTGCCGGCCTTCGCGAGAGGCCGCAGCTCGGCGGCGATGGACGCACGAACCTGCTTGCGGGCCAAGCGCACCAGCTCGAGGGCCGGCGGGTCGCCGGGCAGCAGGTCGCGGGTGACCCGGCCGGCTCCCAGGGGCAATGACACCGCGACGTCGGGGTCCTCGTCCATGCCCTGGGCCAGCTCGAGCGAGCCGCCCCCGATGTCGGCCACCAGCAGCGTGCCGGCCGACCAGCCGAACCAGCGCCGGGCGGCGAGGAAGGTGAGCCGGGCCTCGTCCTCGCCGCTGAGCACGTCGAGTGAGACGCCGGTGCGCTCGACGACCGCCGCGAGCACCTCGTCGCCGTTCGGGGCCTCCCGGATCGCGCTGGTCACGAAGCCGCTGAGGTCCTCGACGCCGTAGTCCTCGGCCACCTCGACGCACTCCCGGACGAAGCCGGCGAGCCGGTCGCGGCCGGCATCGGCGATGAGCCCGTCGTCGGTCACGTGCTCCGACAGGCGCAGCTCGATCTTGTGCTGGGAGGCGGGCAGCGGCTGGGCGCCCGGGTGTGCGTCGACGACGAGGAGGTGGACCGTGTTCGATCCGACGTCGATGACACCCAGGCGCATGCGCCCAACGTAGTGGCAGGTGGGTGCCGCCCCTAGGGTGGGGCGCGTGCCCGAGACGCCACTCGACATCCCCCGCACCTGGGCCGAGTTTACGGACCCGTCGAACCCCGGCCAGCGCTTCCGCGTCGACCTCACCTGGCTCACGTCGAGCTGGACGTGCATCTTCGGGTCGGGGTGCAGGGGCATCTACGCCGACCGCCCCGACGACGGCTGCTGCACCCTGGGGGCGCACTTCACCGATGACGACGACGTCGAGCGGGTGCAGGCCG
>JBJMHU010000164.1:0-8433 GCA_045807225.1 Ornithinibacter sp.
ATGACGCCGTCGTCGATCTGGAGCGTGTAGGCGACCGTGAACAGCAGGATCGCCATGAGCACGACGATGATGATGATCTCGACCGTGCTGCTCAGGCGCGGCCACGCCAGCACGTCGATGTCGACCTCGGGGGAGAGGCGGCCCGCCGCGGTCAGCAGGATGGCGGCCACGAGCGCCACCCAACCGCCCTCGTTGACGTTGATCAGGCCGTCGGCCTGGTAGGCGATCGACGCGATGACCCAGACGACGAAGACGATGCCGGTCGTGCCGAGGATGCGAAGCCCGCGTGCCGGGCTCATCCACGCCGGACGCCGCAGGAGCAGCGCTCCGAGGATCACGCCGAGGACGCCGAAGAGCATGGCGTAGAGCTGGATGCCGGCCGGGTAGAACCGGATCGACAGGTCGCCGAGGATGCGGTTGTCGAAGGACCACGACAGCAGCCCGCTGATGACCATCAGGGCGCCGCCGGCCAGGGCGAGGAGCGGCGCCTTCGGGCCATGCTTGACGCGGG
The DNA here is from genome assembly GCA_045807225.1 of Ornithinibacter sp. Lineage (GTDB taxonomy): Bacteria > Actinomycetota > Actinomycetes > Actinomycetales > Dermatophilaceae > Fodinibacter. Next base: position 512 of record JBJMHU010000164.1, read on the forward strand.
TCTCGTCAGAGAAACGGAGCCTGCTCATGCCCGGTCCACCACCTTCGCGCCGAGGATGCCCTGCGGTCGGAAGACCAGGACGAGGATGAGGAGGGCGAAGGCCCAGACGTCCTTCCACGGGCTGCCACCGAAGGTGCCCGGGATGAACTGGACCGCCATGGCCTCGACGAGCCCGAGCGTGAGCCCGCCGACCACGGCCCCCCACACGTTGCCGATGCCGCCGAGCACGGCCGCGGTGAACGCCTTCAGGCCGGCGAGGAAGCCCATCCGGAAGTTGATGTTGGTGACCTGCAGGCCCTGCGCGACACCGGCGACGGCCGCCAGGGTGGCGCCCACGGCGAACGCGACCACGATGATCCGGTCGACGTTGATGCCCATCAGGCGGGCCGTGTCGGGGTCCTGGGAGACGGCCTGCATGCCGCGCCCGGTCTTGGTGCGGTTCACGAAGTACCACAGGCCGGCGGAGCACATGAGCAGGCAGCCGATGGTGAACAGCGCCGAGCGCTGGATCGTCACGTTTCCGATCTGGAAGGCCGGGCCGGTGACGACGTCGATCTGCGGGAAGGCGACGCGCTGCTTGGCGTCGGGGAAGTCGAAGAACGGGATCTTGCCGTAGAAGAGGCGCACGGCCTCCTGCAGGAACACCGAGATGCCGATCGCCGTGATGAGCGGGGCGAGCCGCGGAGCGTTCCGCAGTGGCCGGTAGGCGATGCGCTCCATGAGGACCGCTGTGGTGACCGAGGCGATGATCGCACCGATGATCATGAACGGCAGCGTGTACAACGCGGTGTTGCCGTCGAAGAAGATCAGCCAGGTCGAGAGGGCACCGAACGCACCGATCATGAAGATCTCGCCGTGGGCGAAGTTGATCAGCTGGACGATGCCGTAGACGACCGTGTAGCCGACCGCGATCAGGGCATAGAGCGATCCCAGGGTCAGCCCGTTGACGAGCTGCTGGGCGAAGGCGTCCACCACGACCTCCTAGTTGACGTGAACGGGCTGGGGGGAGCGTAGCGGCTGCGTCGTGCGGTGTCGCGCATCACACGGCATCCGCGTCGAGCCGCCGCCGCGCGCTCTGGTCGAGCGGCACGGAAGCCAAACGGCGGGGGTGGTCCGGCTGGACCACCCCCGCCGTCGTCGTCGTGCGGGTGCTACCTGACCGAGGTCACTTGGCCTCGAAGGCCGCAGTGTTGATCGCCGCCCACTTGCCGTCCTTGACCTGGTAGACGGTGAGGACCTTCGACGTGGTGTCGCCGAACTCGTCGAACGCGACCTTGCCGGTGACGCCGTCGAAGGAGACCTTGGCCATCGCGTCGATGGTGGGCTGACGGCCCGTCTCGACGGAGTCGGCGCTGGCGAGCGAGGTCTTCAGCGCGTTGATGATGGCGTTGGCCGCGTCGAACGCGTAGGCGCCGTAGGCCTCGTAGGGCTCCTGGTAGCCGGCGGCCTTGTAGGCCTCGACGAAGGCGGTGGCCGAGGGGAGGGTGTCGGTGGGGGCACCGACGGAGGTCGCGAGGTCACCGGTGGCGGTCGCACCGGCGAGCTTGACGAACTCACCCGAGAAGATGCCGTCGCCACCCATGAGCGGGACGTTGAGGCCGGCGGCCTTCATCTGCTGCGAGAACGGACCGGCCTGCGGGAACTCGCCGCCGTAGTACACGGCCTTCGGGTTCGAGGGCTTGATCTTGCTGATGACGGCGTCGTACTTGTCGTCGTCGGGGTTGATCGTCTCGGCCGCCGTGATCTTGCCGCCGAGCTTCTTGTACTCCTCGGTGAAGGCGTTGACCAGGCCCTGGCCGTAGGTCTTCTTGTCGTTGACCGTCGCGACCTCCTTGATGCCGGCCTTCTCGAACAGGTAGCGCGCCGCGAAGGGGCCCTGGATCGAGTCGGTCGTGCAGGTGCGGAAGTAGTTCGGGTAGGTGCGCGCCGGGGCGGTCGCGAAGTCGGCGCCCTGGGTGAGCGACGGGTTGGTGTTGGCCGGCGAGACCATCGTGATTTTGGCCGACGACAGCACGGGCTGGACGCTCTGCGCGACGCTGGAGTTCAGCGTGCCGACGACACCGACGACGTCCTTGTCGGACGCGAGCTTGGTCGCGGCGTTCTTGCCGACGTCGGGCTTCGCCTCGTCGTCCTCGGCCGCGAGCTCGAGGGTCCAGCCGGGGACCGTCTTGTTCTCGTTCGCCTGCTTGATGGCCAGGTCGACCGAGTTCTTGATGCCGAGCCCAAGGGCGGCGAGGTCGCCGGACAAGGGGGCGATGACGCCGATCTTTGCGACCTTGTTCCCACTGGAACCAGACCCGGACGCGTCGCTGCCGCTGTCGCCGCGCGTGCCACATCCGGCGAGCGCGAGCGAGGCCACGAGCAACGAGGCGCCAACGGCAACCACGGAACGCTGAGGCACGTTTCCTCCTGAGTAGTACGAAAAGAGTGATGAGCAGGACTGCTCGTGCCACGCCGAGACGGGCATGCGCACTGTAACCACACGTCCCGGGGGTCGCCCAGCATTGCCCCCAGAGTGGTGCCGACTTGTTACCTGGACCTGGCGGCCCCCGGCAGCGCCCCGATCGGGACCTTGGTCCAGTGTCCGAACGTCCACCACCGCGTCACAGGAAAGTGTGGGGATACTGCTCGGACCCAGCCCGGCCCGCGGCACCCCACGACAGCGAGGACCACGATGAGCACCGAGCAGAGCACCACGACGTCCGTCCCCGAGAGCACCGATGCAGGCGCCCCCGCGACGCCCTGCGCCTGCTGGTCGCGCCGCGAGAGCCTGATGGTGGCCGGGGTCGCGGTGGCGGGCACCGCCGGGCTCACCGCGTGCGGCTCGAGCGCCGGCGAGGCCGTGTCCAGCGCCGCCGGCTCCGCCGCCTCCGGGGCCGCCTCGGCCGCCGGCGACGCCATCGCCGCGGCCGACATCCCGGTGGGCGGCGGGAAGGTGTTCGACCGGCTCAAGGTCGTCATCACCCAGCCGACCGCTGGTGACTTCAAGGCGTTCTCGGCCGTCTGCACCCACCAGGGCTGCACGGTGCGCGGCGTCTCGAACGGCGTCATCACCTGCCCGTGCCACGGTTCTGCCTTCGACATCACCACCGGTGAGGTCAGGCAGGGCCCGGCCACCCAGGCGCTGCCCGCCAAGAGCGTGTCGGTCGGCGCCGACGGCATCAAGGTCACCTGACGGACCCCGGTCGTAGGGTTGCCGGGTGGCTGACCCCTCGACCTATCGTCCCCGGCCGGGAGAGATCCCGACCGACCCCGGCGTCTACCGGTTCCGTGACCGCGACGGCCGGGTCATCTACGTGGGCAAGGCCAAGAACCTGCGCCAGCGGCTGTCCTCCTACTTCCAGGACGTCGCGGCGCTGCACCACCGCACGGCCACCATGGTGCGCACCGGCGCCAGCGTCGAGTGGACCGTGGTCACGACGGAGGTCGAGGCCCTCCAGCTCGAGTACGCGTGGATCAAGGAGTTCGACCCACGCTTCAACGTCAAGTACCGCGACGACAAGTCCTACCCCTACCTCGCGGTGACCCTGGGCGAGGAGTACCCGCGGGCCCAGGTGATGCGCGGGGCCAAGCGCAAGGGCACCAGGTACTTCGGGCCCTACGCCCACGCCTGGGCCATCCGCGAGACCCTCGACCTCGCGCTGCGCGTGTTCCCGGTGCGCACCTGCTCGGCCGGGGTGTTCAAGCGGGCCAGCCAGGTGGGCCGCCCGTGCCTGCTGGGCTACATCGACAAGTGCAGCGCCCCCTGCGTCGGCCGGGTCGACGCGGCGCGCCACCGCGAGATCGCCGAGGACTTCTGCGACTTCATGGCCGGCGAGACCGGGCGGTTCGTCACCCGCCTCACCCGGGAGATGAAGGGGGCCGCCGCCGAGCTCGACTTCGAGCGGGCCGCCCGGCTGCGCGACGACATCGGGGCACTGGAGCGGGTGCTCGAGAAGTCGGCCGTGGTGCTGCCCGACGCCACCGACGCCGACGTGTTCGCCCTGGCGGAGGACGAGCTGGAGGTCGCGGTGCAGCTCTTCCACGTGCGCGGCGGCCGGGTGCGCGGCCAGCGGGGCTGGGTGGCCGAGCGTGACGCCGAGACCACGCCCGAGGTCGTCGAGCACCTGCTCCAGCAGGTCTACGGCAGCGAGGCCGGCGACGCGGTGCCGCGCGAGGTGCTGGTGCCGGTGCTGCCCGACGACGCCGAGGCGCTCTCGCTGTGGCTGTCCACCCTGCGCGGCAGCCGGGTCGACCTGCGGGTGCCCCGCCGCGGCGACAAGCGCACCCTCATGGAGACCGTCGCCCGCAACGCCACGCAGAGCCTGGCCCGGCACAAGGTGACCCGGGCCGGTGACCTCACCACCCGCAGCCAGGCGCTGCAGCAGCTCCAGGACGCCTTGGAGCTCGACGAGGCCCCGCTGCGCATCGAGTGCTTCGACATCAGCCACGTGCAGGGCACCCAGGTCGTCGGCTCGATGGTCGTCTTCGAGGACGGCCTGCCGCGCAAGTCCGAGTACCGCCGGTTCATCGTGCGCGGCGACGAGACCGGGGCCACCGACGACACCGCCGCGATGCACGAGGTGCTCACCCGCCGCTTCCGCCGCGGCCGGGCCGAGGAGGCCGAGCTCGCCGACGCCGAGAGCGCCGAGGGCGCCGAAGCAGAGACCTCGGATGCCGGTGAGCCGGCCCCCGAGGTCGGGTCGCGGCCCGCCCGGTTCGCCTACCGGCCCAACCTGGTCGTGGTCGACGGCGGCCTGCCGCAGGTCAACGCCGCCGCCCGGGCCCTGGAGGACGTCGGGGTCGTCGACGTCGCGGTGGTCGGGCTCGCCAAGCGGCTCGAGGAGGTCTGGGTGCCGGGGGAGGAGTACCCCGTGGTGCTGCCCCGCACCAGCGAGGGCCTCTACCTGTTGCAGCGGCTGCGCGACGAGGCGCACCGGTTCGCGATCACCTTCCACCGGCAGCGGCGTTCCAAGGCGATGACGACCAGCCAGCTCGACGGCATCCCCGGCCTGGGCGAGAAGCGCCGCAAGGCGCTGCTCAAGACGTTCGGGTCCGTCAAGCGCATCCGGGCCGCGTCGGTCGACGAGCTGGCGGCCGTGCCCGGCATCGGGCCTGCGCTGGCAGCCGTGGTTGCGGCACAGTTGGGTTCGGGCGCCGACAGCATGCCGGCGGTCAACCTCGCCACCGGCGAGGTGGTCGACGACGAAGGGGCAGACCATGGTGATCGGGCGGGCCGTGGCTGACGACGAGCCGGGCGGCGGCGGGCTCACGCCGGTTCCCCGCTCCACCGACTTCGTGATCGTCACGGGCATGAGCGGCGCAGGGCGCTCCACGGCGGCCAACGTCATCGAGGACCGCGGCTGGTACGTCGTCGACAACCTGCCGCCGCAGCTGCTGGCCGACATGGCCGCCCTGGCCAGCGAGGTGCGCGGCTCCGGCGAGAGCGACCTGCAGATCGCCGCCGTGGTCGACGTGCGGGCCCGGGCCTTCCGCTCCGAGCTGCGGGCCGGGCTCGCCGCGCTGCGCGCCGCGGGCTGGCAACCGCACCTGATCTTCCTCGACGCCACCGACGAGGCGCTGGTCCGCCGGTTCGAGAGCGTGCGGCGCCCGCACCCGCTGCAGGGCGAGGGCCGGCTGCTCGACGGCATCCAGGCCGAGCGCGAGATGCTGCGCGACCTGCGGGCCGACGCCCAGGTGGTCATCGACACCTCCGGCCTCAACGTCCACCAGCTCGGGCGCAAGCTCACCCCGCTGCTCGGCGACGCGGAGGGGCCCAGCGTCCGGCTGGCCCTGATGTCGTTCGGCTTCAAGTACGGCGTCCCGCTCGACGCCGACTTCGTCTTCGACATGCGCTTCCTGCCCAACCCGTTCTGGGTGCCCGAGCTCAAGGCGCTCACCGGGGCCGACGCCCCGGTCGCCGACTGGGTCATGGGGCAGCCGGGGGCCACCGAGTTCCTCGACCGGGTCGTCGCCCTGATGGAGCCGGTCACCGAGGGCTACCTGCGCGAGGGGCGGCGCTACGCCACGATCGCGATCGGGTGCACCGGGGGCAAGCACCGATCCGTGGCGATGACCCAGGCCGTCGCCACGCGGCTGACGACCGAGCAGGTGGCCAGCTTCGTCGTGCACCGCGACCTGGGGCGCGAGTGAGCGGGCCGGTCGTCGCCGCGCTGGGTGGCGGCCACGGCCTGGCCGCCACGCTCACCGCCCTGCGCTACGTCACCGACGAGGTCACCGCCATCGTCACCGTCGCCGACGACGGCGGCTCCTCGGGCCGGCTGCGCGACGAGTTCGGCGTGCTGCCCCCCGGTGACCTGCGGATGGCGCTGGCGGCGCTGTGCAGCGAGAGCGAGTGGGGCCAGACCTGGCGCGACGTGCTGCAGCACCGGTTCGCCGGCGACGGGCCGCTGGGCGGGCACAACCTGGGCAACCTGCTCATCGTCGCCCTCTGGGAGCTGCACGACGACCCGGTCGCCGGGCTCGACCTCGTGGGGCGGCTGCTCCAGGCGCAGGGCCGGGTGCTGCCGATGGCGGCGGTGCCGCTCACCATCGAGGCCGACGTCACCGGGCTCGACCCCGACCAGCCGGATGCCGTGCGCACCGTCAGTGGGCAGGCGCAGGTCGCCGTGACCCCCGGTGAGGTGGGCGCCGTGCGCCTGGTGCCGCCGGACCCGCCGGCCTACCCCGAGTCGGTGGCCGCCATCCGCAGCGCCGACTGGGTGGTGCTGGGCCCGGGCTCCTGGTTCACCTCGGTGATGACCCACCTGCTGGTGCCCGAGCTCTCCGAGGCCCTCGGGGTGACCCGGGCGCGACGCCTCCTGGTGCTCAACCTCGACCCCGGCACCGGCGAGACGGCCGGCTTCAGCGCCGGGCGCCACCTGGAGACGTTCGTCACGCTCGCCCCCCGCCTGCGCCTCGACGCGGTGCTCGCCGATCCCGCCGTCGTCGACGACGAAACGGTTCTGGCGCAACAGTGCCTGCGGCTCGGTGCACAGCTGTTCGTCAGCCCCGTGGGCCGCCGCGACCGACCCGGTGAGCACGACCCGCTGCGCTACGCGGCGGCCCTCCGGGACATTCTCACCACCCCGAGACCGGCCCGCTGACCCGTGGCAGGATGACCGCCATGGCTATGACGGCGAAGGTGAAGGACGAGCTGAGCCGGCACGTGGTGACCAAGCCCTGCTGCCGCAAGTCCGAGGTCGCCGCGACGCTGAGGTTCGCCGGGGGCCTGCACATCATCGGGGGTCGCATCGTCGTCGAGGCCGAGCTCGACACGGCCAACGCCGCCCGTCGCCTGCGGCGCGAGCTCACCGAGGTCTACGGCCACACCCCCGAGGTGCTCGTGCTGGCGGCCGGGGGGCTGCGCAAGGGCAGCAGGTACGTCGTGCGGGTCGTGCAGGACGGCGAGTCGCTGGCCCGGCAGACCGGCCTGATCGACAGCCGCGGCCGCCCGGTGCGGGGCCTGCCGCCGAAGGTGGTGAGCGGCTCGGTGTGCGACGCGGAGGCCGCCTGGCGTGGAGCCTTCCTCGCCCACGGCTCGCTCACCGAGCCGGGCCGCTCCTCGGCGCTCGAGATCACCTGCCCCGGGCCGGAGGCGGCCCTCGCCCTGGTGGGGGCGGCTCGCCGGATGGGCATCTCGGCCAAGGCCCGCGAGGTGCGCGGGGTCGACCGGGTCGTCATCCGCGACGGCGACGCCATCGGCGTGATGCTGACCAAGCTCGGCGCCCACGACAGCGTGCTGGCCTGGGAGGAGCACCGGATGCGCCGGGAGGTCCGGGCGACGGCCAACCGGCTGGCGAACTTCGACGACGCCAACCTGCGCAGGTCGGCCCGCGCAGCGGTCGCGGCCGGTGCGCGGGTATCCCGCGCCCTGGAGATCCTCGGCGACGAGGCCCCGGAGCATCTGCTGTCCGCGGGGCGGCTGCGCCTCGAGCACGCCC
>JBJMHU010000165.1:0-6746 GCA_045807225.1 Ornithinibacter sp.
ACCGGGTCGGCCGGCCTCGTGCTGCGCAAGGCCGTCGCGAGGACCACGAGGACGTCCCGTGCTGCGGGTCCGCGGCTGCGGCCTCACCGGGCCGTGGGTCGGAATGGGTGGGCGGTCCACGCCCTTTCGTGAGGGGTGTGCAAGCCCTCCGGGGCGCGTTGAGGAGCCTGTCCCGTGGGTGGCTTGTCCACAGGGCGAGTGGCCCACCACCGTCGTCCACAGGGGCAAGCGGAGCCGGGCTGACGTCGGTGGACATACGTACGATTACTCCATGACAACGCGAACCGCACCGATCGAGATGAGCGCCGCCCTGCGGGCGGAGCCGGGGTCGGTCGCTGCGGTGCGGGAGTGGCTCTCGTCCATCGACGTCGACCGGCTCAGCAACCGGGAGCGGCTCGACCTCGTGGCCGAGCTGGAGCGCATCAAGCACACTGCGGCGGCCACCCAGGCCCGGGCGACCCACGCGCTGCGCGAGTCTCGCGAGCTCACCCACCCTCAGGATGCCGTGCGCTCCGTCGGCTCCGAGGTCGCCCTCGCGCGTCGCCAGTCCCCCACCCTCGGCGACCGGTTCGTCGGTGTGGCGCGCGCACTGGTCAACGAGATGCCGTTCACGATGCGGGCGCTCGACTCGGGCGTGTGCTCCGAGCGGCACGCCGAGGTCATGGTCCGGACGACGAGCATCCTGACCCTCGAGCACCGGGTGGAGGTCGACCGACGGGTCGGCCCCCTGCTGGGGCGGCTCGGAGTGCTTCAAGCGGAGCGGGCCGCACGACGGGTCGCGCAGGAGCTGGACGTCGCGTCCGTGATGAAGAGGATGCAGGATGCGGTGAAGTCCCGGCGGGTCACGACGCGCCCGGCCCCTGACGGCATGGCCTACCTCACGATCCTCGGGCCGATGGTCGAGGTGGTCGGTGCCGCGGCGGCCCTGCGGCGCCATGCTCAGTCGGTGGTGTCCGGCCAGTGTCCGCACGAGCTGCCGGAGGGTCGAGGCACCGGTGCGGTCCAGGCCGACACGGCGTTGCAGCTGTTGTCCGGCCGCGCCGAGGGGCAGCCGCAGCCGGTCGAGGTCCACCTGGTCATGACCGACCGCTCGCTGCTCGGTTCCGGCGACCAGGAACGCTCGGTGATGGAGCCGGCCCGGATACCCGGCCACGGACCACTTCCGGCCCCGGTCGCTCGCGCGTGGGTGCGAGGCGATGCGGGCGGCCGGGGCAGCAGCACGGGCGGCGACAGCATGGGCATCCCCAGCAGCAGCAGCGCGGGCACCGCGGGCAGCGGCAGGACCGGCATCGCCGGCGGCGGCACCACCCTGCACCGCGCGGCCTCGGTATGGCTACGCCGGCTCTACACCAGCCCCGACGGGATCGACCTGGTTTCGATGGACTCTCGCCGACGCACCTTCTCCGGGCACCTGCGGCGGATGCTGGTCCTTCGCGACGACGTCTGTCGCACCCCGTGGTGCGAGGCGCCGATCGCCCACGCCGACCACACCGTTCCGGCGCGAGAGGGCACGGCCACCAGCTTCGAGCTCGGCACCGGGAGGTGCGCCCGCTGCAACTACGGCAAGGAGGCTCCAGGGTGGGCGGCCGTGGTCCTCACCGGCGAGCCGGGCCATTCAGAGTCGAGCGGCGAGACCGCTCCGGCAATCCTTGTCACCACACCCCTCGGGCGCTCGTACGTGTCGCGTCCGCCGCCGCTGCTGGGATGGGGCTCCACACCGTCGCAGCCGAGCTCGGTGATGGGACCACCGCAGCCGAGCTCGACGTCTGCACCAACGGAGCCGACCTCGACCTCCGCACGAACGCAGACGAGCCTGAGATCTGCACCGCCGCAGGCGAGCTCGGCGTCTGCGGGCTCGTTGGCGGCCTCCTCGATTCTTCCCCGGGCAAGGCCGAACAGCTCGGCGCACCACCAGGCAGCTCAGCCCACTCTAGGCCCGACATCTGGGCCAGTTCGGGCGCGCCAGGGACATGCGAAAGACCAGGGACCTGCGAACACGCTGGGGCACCGGCCAGCACAACAGGGTGAAGGACCGGCAAACGCGTGGATGCCGCCCGCTCTGGTGAGCGGGCGGCATCCGGATGCTGCGTGGTGCGGCGGGGTGGTCAGCTCCCGACGCGGAAGCGCACGAAGCCCCTGGCGTCGGCGCCGGCCTCCTGCAGGACCTTGGCCACGGTCTTCTTCGGCTCCTTGGCGAACGGCTGCTCGAGCAGGACGTTCTCCTTGAAGTAGCCGTTGACCCGGCCCTCGACGATGCGGGAGAGAGCAGCCTCGGGCTTGCCCTCCTCCTTCGCCGTGGCCTCGGCGACACGACGCTCGTTCTCGACCGTCTCGGCGTCGACCTCCTCGCGGGTCAGCACGCTCGGGCTGAACGCGGCGATGTGCATCGCGACGTCCTTGGCCGTCTGCTCGTCGCCACCGGCGGTGGCCACCAGCACGCCGATCTGCGCGGGCAGGTCGGGGCTGGTCTTGTGCAGGTACGACACGACGTGCTCACCCTCGAGGCGGGCCACGCGCTTGACCTCGATCTTCTCGCCGATGGTGGCGTTGGCCTCGTCGAGCAGCTCCTTGACGGACTTGCCGTCGCTGAGCGTCGACGCGAGCAGCGCCTCGGCGTCGGCCGACCTGGTGGCGACGGCCTGGGTGAGGACCTGGTCGGCCAGGGCGCCGAAGCGCTCGCCCTTGGCGACGAAGTCGGTCTCGCACAGGACCTCGACGAGGGTGCCCTCGCCGGCGCCGGCCTTGGCGGTGACCAGGCCGTTGGAGGCGGTGCGGCCCTCGCGCTTGGTCACGCCCTTGAGTCCCTTCACGCGCAGGATCTCCTCGGCCGCGGTCATGTCGCCGTCGGCCTCGTCGAGGGCGCGCTTGACGTCCATCATGCCGGCGGCGGTCTTCTCGCGGAGCGCCTTGATGTCAGCGGCGGTGTAGTTCGCCATGAGGTGTTATCGCTCTTTCGTGCTCGGTTCGGATGTGACGAGGGTGGGTCAGGCCTGCTCGGGAGCAGCCGGCGCCTCGGTGGCCTCGGCCTCGACGGCCTCGACGACCGGGGTGTCGAGCTGCTCGGCGACCGGGGTCTCGAGCGGCTCAGCGGCTGCAGCCTCGGCCGCGTCGGTGACCTCGGCGACCTCCGGGGTCGGGGCCTCCGAGACCTCGGACACGGGGGTCGGGGCGTCGTCGGCACCGGTGGTCTGCTCGACGACGGCGTCGGCGAGCTCGGCGGCGGGAGCCTGCACGACCTCTGCGGCGTCGACCGCGGGGGCGGCGGCGGTCTCGCCGGCCTCCGGGGCAACGGTCTGCGCGGTCTGGGCGGCGTCGCCACCGAGCAGCTCGCGCTCCCAGTCGGCCAGCGGCTCGTCGGCGGCGACGTCGTCACCGGCGGCGGGCCCACCGGCGCGGGCGATCAGGCCCTCGGCGACGGCATCCGCGATGACCCGCGTGAGGAGGGTGACCGAACGGATCGCGTCGTCGTTGCCCGGGATCTTGTAGTCGACCTCGTCGGGGTCGCAGTTGGTGTCGAGGATCGCGATGACCGGCAGGCCGAGCTTGCGGGCCTCGTCGACGGCGAGGTGCTCCTTCTTGGTGTCGACGATCCAGACGGCCGAGGGGACGCGGCCCATGGTGCGGATGCCGCCCAGGGTGCGCTCGAGCTTGTCCTTCTCGCGCTTGAAGATGAGCAGCTCCTTCTTCGTGTAGCCCGAGCCGGCCACGTCGTCGAAGTCGAGCTCCTCGAGCTCCTTGAGGCGGGTGAGCCGCTTGGAGATCGTCTGGAAGTTGGTGAGCATGCCACCGAGCCAGCGGTGGTTGACGTACGGCATCCCGACGCGGGTCGCCTGCTCGGCGATCGGCTCCTGCGCCTGGCGCTTGGTGCCGACGAACAGGATGGTGCCGCCGTGGGCGACGGTCTCCTTGACGAACTCGTACGCGTTGTTGATGTAGGTCACCGACTGCTGCAGGTCGATGATGTAGATGCCGTTGCGCTCGGTCATGATGAAGCGCTTCATCTTCGGGTTCCAGCGACGGGTCTGGTGCCCGAAGTGGACGCCGCTCTCGAGGAGCTGGCGCATGGTGACGACGGCCATCGTCGTTCTCCTTGCTCTGTGGTTGTCAGTTCCGTCGGTGGCGCTCCCCTCCTGCTGGAGGGTCGTCATCCACCTGCCTGGTGTCCCGGCCACACCCCGAGCGGATGCCGTGTGCTCCCGAGGGAGCGGATCCGCCACTGCCGTGGTGTGCCCTGCGCCGCCCCGAGGGGGTCGCAGAGAAGGACACGCGAATTCGACCGGCCTCAGACCGGTCGTGGGGTCAGTCTACGGAGGTGCGGGCCCGGGTGCCTAATCCGTCGGGACGCGCCCGGATGCCGGGGAGGTGCGTCCCCACGCACCTGCATGGCCCATGGGGTGGCGGGTGGGGGACCGGCGTGACGGCACGGCATCCGAGCGGTAGGTTCTGCACCTCGTGGGCCGCCTCCTCGACGTCGTCGCGCCGCCCCGGATGGGCACCGGCTTCCGGTGGCTGCTGGCCTCGTCGTGGACGTCGAACCTGGGTGACGGCATCGGGCTGGCAGCCGGTCCCCTGCTCGTGGCGTCACAGACGCGCAACGCCGTGCTCGTCGCGATGGCGGCGCTGCTGCAGCGGCTGCCCTGGCTGCTGTTCGGGCTGTGGGCCGGTGCGATCGCCGACCGCGTCGACCGGCGACGGCTCGTGGTCGTCGCGGACCTGCTGCGCGCCCTGGTCGTGGCTCTGCTCTGCATCACGATCGTCACCGGACGGGTCGACGTCACCGTGGTGCTGGTCACGACCTTCCTGTTCGGGGTGGCCGAGGTCTTCGCCGACAGCGCCAGTGGCACCCTGCTGCCGATGCTGGTGCCCCGGGCGGACCTCGGGATCGGCAACGCCCGGCTGCAGGCCGGGTTCCTCACGACCAACCAGCTCGTCGGGCCGCCCGTGGGCGCCTTCCTCTTCGTCCTCGGCCACGTGTGGCCGTTCGTGGTGCAGGTGCTCTGCGTGGCACTCGGGGCGCTGCTCGTCGCACGGATCGCGACCCCGCCCGGGGCGCCGCGCGACCTCGAGGGCACCCACGTGCGCCGCGACATCGCCGACGGCCTGCGCTGGATCCGGCGCAACCCGCCGGTGCGCACGCTGGCGCTGGTCATCCTGGCCTTCAACGTGACATGGGGTGCGGCCTGGTCGGTGCTGGTGCTGTGGTCGCAGGACGTGCTGGACATGAAGCCGGTCGGCTTCGGGCTGCTCACCACGGCGGTGGCCGTCGGCGGGCTGATCAGCACCAGCTCGTACGGCGTGATCGAGCGCAGGGTGCCGCTCGCCACGGTGATGCGGCTCTGCCTGCTGCTCGAGGTGCTGACCCACCTGGCGCTGGCCCTGACCCGCACGCCGTGGGTGGCCTTCACGATCATGGTGATCTTCGGCGCGTACGCGTTCGTGTGGGGCACCGTGTCGCAGACCGTGCGGATGCGGGCCGTGCCGATGGAGTTCCAGGGGCGAGTCGGGTCGGTCTACGTCGTCGGCCTGTTCCTCGGGCTGGTCGTCGGGCAGGGGCTCGGCGGCCTCATCGCCGAGCGGTGGGGGCTCACCGCGCCGTTCTGGTTCGCGTTCGTCGGGTCCGGGCTCACCCTGGCGGTGGTCTGGCGGCAGCTGGCCGCCATCGCGCACGTCGGCGAGCCGGCCGGGTAGCCGCTGCACGGCATCGGGCCCTCGGCGGTTCTGCGGCAATAGCCTGCGGGCATGACCTCCTCCCCCGGCCCCGCCCCTCGTCCACCGGGGCTGCCCGCCCTGGCACCCTTCGGGACGACGATCTTCGCGACGATGTCGGCACTTGCCGCCGAGCACGGCGCGATCAACCTCGGGCAGGGGTTCCCCGACACCGACGGGCCCCCGGAGGTGCTCGAAGCCGCGGTGGCGGCGATCCGAGGCGGGCGGAACCAGTACCCGCCCGGCGCAGGGGTGCCCGAGCTGCTGGATGCCGTTGCGGCACACCAGAAGCGGTTCTACGGGCTGGAGGTCGACCCGTTGACGGAGGTGCTGGTGACGGTGGGCGCGACCGAGGCCATCGCCGCGACCGTGCTGGCGCTGGTGCAGCCCGGTGACGAGGTGGTGACCTTCGAGCCCTACTACGACTCGTATGCCGCGACGATCGCACTGGCCGGCGGGGTGCGGCGCACGTCCGTGCTGCGCTTTCCGGACTTCGCGGTCGACGAGGCGTCGCTGCGGGCCGCCTTCTCGTCACGCACCCGCATGGTGCTGCTCAACACGCCGCACAACCCGACCGGCAAGGTGTTCACCCGGGCCGAGCTCGAGCTGGTCTGCTCGCTGGCACGAGAGCACGACGCCTGGGTGGTGACCGACGAGGTCTACGAGCACCTGGTCTTCGACGGAGCCGAGCACGTGCCCGTCGCGACCCTTCCCGGGATGCGTGAGCGAACGCTGACGATCTCCTCGGCCGGCAAGACGTTCTCGACCACCGGGTGGAAGGTCGGCTGGGTGTCGGGGCCGGCCGCGGCGGTGGCCGCCGTGCGAGCGGTCAAGCAGTTCCTCACCTACGTGGGGTCGGGCCCCTTCCAGCCCGCCGTGGCCGTGGGCCTGTCCCTGCCCGACGCGGTGTACACCGGGTTCGCGGCGTCGCTCTCGGGCAAGCGCGACCGGCTGGTCGCGGGTCTGCGGCGGGCCGGGATGGAGGTGTCCGTGCCACGCGGCACGTACTTCGTGGTCGCGGATGCCGCACCCCTGGGAGC
>JBJMHU010000166.1:0-3380 GCA_045807225.1 Ornithinibacter sp.
GGCCGGGCGGGCGTGACGAGCGTGCCGCGCGGCGCCCTGCTGACCGTCGACGCCGCCGCGGCGCACGGCGACGTGCTCGACCTGATCCGCGACACCGCGAGCGACCTCGGCGTCGGGCTGGTGCGGCTCCAGGTCGACCACCGCCGGATCGAGGACGTCTTCGCCGACGCCGGCCCCGCGCCCGGGCCCGGGCCCGAAGGAGGCGACCGATGACCGACCCCACGGCCGCGACGCCCGCCGGCGGCAGCGTCATCCACGACCTGGGCTACCGCCCCTACACCGGCCCCCGGCTCGGTGCCGGCGCCATCGCCCGGGCGCTGACCCTCACCGGATTCAGCAACGCCTTCGGGCTCGGGCGCTCGGGCAGGTCGAAGGTGCTGCCCTTCGCGCTGCTCGCCCTCAACCTGCTCCCGGCCGTCATCGTCGGCGGGGTGCTGGCCTTCGCCGGTCTCGACACGCTGCCGATCGGCTACGCGCAGTACGCGTCGACCACCCAGGTGCTCGTCGGGATCTTCGTGGCGTCGCAGGCACCGGTGCTCTTCTCGCGCGACCTGCGGCACGGCACGATCTCGCTCTACCTCGCCCGGCCGTTGAGCTCGGGCGCCTACGCCCTGTCGCGCTGGACCGCCCTGCTCGGCGCCACCCTGGTGTTCCTGCTGCTACCGCTCGTCATCCTGTACGCGGTCGCCCTGCTCGCCGGGCTCGACGTCGGCGAGCAGACCCGACAGGTCGGCATCGCGCTCGGCCTGGCCCTGCTGCTGGCCCTCGCGCTCAGCGGCATCGCCGGGCTCATCGCGTCGTGGTCGACCCGGCGCGGCTTCGCGGTGGTGGCCACGATCGCCCTGCTCGTCATCGCCAACGGCGTCGTCACCGCCATCCAGGGCATCTCCGGCGACGAGGGCCGGCCAGAGGTCGGCGAGGTCGCGGGGCTCTTCTCGCCGTACTCGCTCTACCGCGGCCTGATGGGTGCGTGGACCGACGTCGAGGCGCCGACCCCGCCGACCTCCACCGCGATGGTGCTGGCCTACGTGGCCGTCTTCGTCGCCCTCTCGGCGGGGTGCCTGGCCGCCATCGTCTGGCGCTACCGGAGGGTGGCCACCGCATGAGCGTGCTCACCCTCGACGCCACCTCGCGCTGGTACGGCAACGTCGTCGCGGTCAACGGCATCTCCATGACGGTGCGTCCGGGTGTCACCGGGCTGCTCGGCCCGAACGGCGCCGGCAAGACGACGATCATCGCGCTGATGTCCGGCTTCCTCGCCCCCTCGGCGGGCACCGTCACCCTCGACGGGGATGCCGTGTGGCGCCACACCGACGCCTACCGCACGATCGGCCTCGTGCCCGAGCGCGAGCTGAGCTTCGGCTACCTCACCGGGCGCCAGTTCGTGCTGGCCAACGCCGAGCTGCACGGCCTCGACGACCCGGGAGCCGCCACCGAGCGGGCCCTCGACATCGTCGAGATGGGCGAGCCGGCCGGCCGCCGGATCGGCACCTACTCCAAGGGCATGCGCCAGCGGGTCAAGCTCGCCTCGGCGCTGGTGCACGACCCGGCGGTGCTGCTGCTCGACGAGCCGTTCAACGGCGTCGACCCACGCCAGCGGCTGCACCTGATGGCCCTGCTGCGCCGGATGGGTGCCGAGGGGCGCACCGTGCTCTTCAGCTCGCACATCCTCGAGGAGGTCGAGCAGGTCGCCCGGCAGATCGAGGTCGTCGTGTCGGGGCGGCACGCGGCATCGGGCGACTTCGGCCAGATCCGCAAGCTGATGACCGACCGCCCGGTGCAGTACGTCGTGCTGGCCGACGACGACCGCCGGCTCGCGGCATCCCTCATCGCCGAGCCCTCGGTGGTCGCCGTCGCCCTGCGCGCCGCCGGTGGGGTCGACGTGTCGGTCAGCGACTTCGGCGCGTTCGCGGTGCGGCTGCCGCGGGTGGCGCGCGAGCACGGCATCCGCATCGAGGAGCTCACGCCCACCGACGAGTCGCTCGAGAGCGTCTTCGCCTACCTGGTGGGGGCTGGGCGATGAACCGCACCGTCCTGCGCCTGTCCACCCAGGCCCTGTTCGGCCGGCGCCGTGGGGTCGTGCTGCTGCTCATCGCGGGCGCCCTGCTCCTGCTGGCCGTGCTCGTGCGTCTGCTCACCGACGACGAGGTGGGCGTCGAGGCCGTGGTGGGGCTCGGCTTCACCCTGGCGATGCCGCTCGTCGCGCTGCTCGCCGCCACGGCCGTGCTCGGACCCGAGATCGACGACGGCTCGGTGGTCTACCTGCTCGCCAAGCCGGTGAACCGGCACTCCATCGCGGTCAGCAAGTTCCTCGCCGCCTGGGGAGCCACCATGGTGGTGGGCGCGCTGCCGGTGGCGGTGGCCTCCCTGGTGCTCGACACCTCGCAGCCCGGCCGGGCCGCGGCCCTCGCCGTGGGGGCAGCGGTGTCCGGCACGGTCTACACCGCGCTCTTCCTCGCCCTCGCGGCGCTCACCCGGCACGCCGTGGTCGTCGGCCTGCTCTTCGTGCTCGTGTGGGAGGGCCTGCTCGGCTCGGTCTTCGGCGGCGTGCGCTGGCTGTCGGTGGGGGCGTGGGGCCGGGCGGTGGCGGGGGAGATCAGCCCCACGGTCCAGGATGCCGCGACGACCGGCCTCGCCTACGCGGTCGTGGCCGCAGTGGTGCTCGCCGGCGGCTCGCTGTGGTTCACCGGCGACCGGCTGCGCTCGTTCACGCTGCGTGGCGACGAGTAGGCGTTGAACCGTCCGCGCAGCCGGCGCGTAGTGCTCGGTGGAGGAGGCCGGATGACGGAGAGCGCCGTGGTGCTGATGCAGCAGCTGCATGACGAGCATGCCGCCGCCCTGTGGGGCTACTCCCTGCGCCTGACCGGGCAGGACCGGGCGCGCGCCGAGGACGTCGTGCAGGAGACCCTGCTGCGGGCCTGGCGCAACCACGAGCGGCTCGACGAGTCGCGCGGCTCGGTGCGGTCGTGGCTGTTCACGGTGGCGCGCAACATCGTCATCGACGAGTGGCGCACCTCCCGGTCGCAGCACGAGCTGACCGTCGCCGAGGTGCCGGAGGGACGCGACGAGATCGACCGCACCGACCAGCTGCTGACCTCGTGGCTGGTCACCGAGGCGATCACGTCGCTGTCGGCAGACCACCGGGCCGTGCTGCTCGAGTGCTTCTACCGGGGGTCGTCGGTGGCGCAGGCGGCGCACCGGCTCGGGGTGCCCGAGGGCACCGTGAAGTCGCGCACGCACTACGCGCTGCGAGCCCTGCGGCTCGCGCTGCAGGAGATGGGAGTGGGCGCATGACCTGCCGGTTCGCCCACCTCGACGGTGCCTACGTGCTGGGGTCGCTGGTCCCGACCGAGCGGCTCGACTTCGAGGCCCACCTGCCG
>JBJMHU010000167.1:0-3007 GCA_045807225.1 Ornithinibacter sp.
CCCAGCTCGAGGCCCTGCGCGGGGCGCACGTCACGACGACGAGCGGCTTCGCCCGGCTCGCCACCCGGGCGACCGCGCGCGCCACGCTCGTCAGCCTGCTCGGGGTCGACCGCGACTCGCTGGGCCGGTTCACCCTGCTCGCGGGGCTGCTCGGTGTGCCGGGGGTCGACGGGACGAACGCGGCGGTGCTGTTCGACGCCGGCATCACCGATGTCGCCTCACTCGCCGCGGTCGACCCGGCCGACCTCGTCGAGCGCTACCGCGTGGCGGCGAAGGCCCGGCGGGCCCTGGGCACGACGCCGAGCCTCGCCGATGCGACCCGGTGGGTCGAGGCGGCCGCGGCCCAGGTGTCGCCGCCCGCCTGAGCTCAGCACGCCCATCCGTCGACGTCAGGCCTCGCCGAGGAGCTCGTCGATGCGGACCACCTTTGCGGCCAGCTGCCCGGCGTGCCCGGGCCGGATGTCGGTCTTGACCACCAGCGAGACCCGCGGGTGGGACGCGGTCATGGCGTCGACGCACTGCTTGAGCACGGCCATCACCTCGTCCCACTCGCCCTCGATGTTGGTGAACATCGCGTTCGTCTCGTGGGGCAGCCCGGACGCGCGCACGATGCGCACGGCCTCGGCGACGGCCGCGGCGTAGGACCCGCGGTCGTCCGGGCCCGCGGGGGCGATGCTGAAGGCGGCGATCATCGGCTCAGCTGTCGCCGCCCTCGTTGCCCGAGGAGCCGGCGGTCACGTCGGACAGCCGGTAGCGGCGCGCGGCCTCGAGCGGCAGGGAGCGGTCGACCTCGCCGCCCTCGGCCAGCGACTGCAGGGCCCGCACCGCCATCGACGGGCCGTCGATGTGGAAGAAGCGCCGCGCCGCAGGGCGGGTGTCGGAGAAGCCGAAGCCGTCGGCCCCCAGCGAGGAGAAGCGGCCGGGCACCCACTGGCGGATCTGGTCCTGCACGGCCCGCATGTAGTCGGACACCGCCACGACCGGGCCCGGGCGGCCGGAGAGCTGGCGGGTCACCCACGGCACCGGAGCCTCGTTCTCCGGGTGGAGGAACGCCGCCTCGTCGCAGCGCAGCCCGTCCCGGCGCAGCTCGTTCCACGAGGTCACCGACCACACGTCGGCCACGACGTTCCAGTCGTTGCGCAGCAGCTCCTGGGCCTCGAGCGCCCACGCCATGCCGACACCGGAGGCGAGCAGCTGCACCCGCGGCGCGTCGTCGGGCAGCCCCGAGGTGGTGCCCTCGGCGTACAGGTAGAGCCCGCGCAGGATGCCCTCGCGGTCGACGTGCTCGGGCTCGGCCGGCTGCACCATCGGCTCGTTGTAGACGGTGAGGTAGTAGATGACGTTGCGCTGGTCGTCGGTGAGCGAGTCGTCGGTGCCGTACATCCGGTGCAGGCCGTCCTGCATGATGTGCGCGATCTCGAACGAGAACGCCGGGTCGTAGTGCACGACGGCCGGGTTGGTCGAGGCGAGCAGCGGCGAGTGGCCGTCGGCGTGCTGCAGGCCCTCACCGGTGAGGGTGGTGCGGCCGGCAGTGGCGCCGATGAGGAAGCCACGCGTCATCTGGTCGGCAGCGGCCCAGATCGAGTCGCCGGTGCGCTGGAACCCGAACATCGAGTAGAAGACGTAGATCGGGATCATCGGCTGGCCGTGGGTGGCGTAGCTCGACCCGACCGCCGTGAACGCGGCCATCGAGCCGGCCTCGTTGATGCCCAGGTGCAGGATCTGGCCGTCCTTCGCCTCGCGGTAGGCGAGCATCAGGTCGGCGTCGACCGGGGTGTAGTTCTGGCCGTGCGGGTTGTAGATCTTGATCGTGGAGAAGAAGCTGTCCATGCCGAAGGTGCGCGCCTCGTCGGGGATGATCGGCACGATCCGCTGGCCGAACTCCTTGTCGCGCATCAGGTCCTTGAGCAGGCGCACGAACGCCATGGTGGTGGCGACCTGCTGCTTGCCCGAGCCCTTCTTCACCTGCGAGTACGCGGAGTCCTCGGGCAGGTGCACCGTGGCGTGCTTGGTGCGCCGCTGCGGCACACCGCCACCCAGCTTCTGCCGGCGCTCGAGGGCGTAGGCGATGGCCTCGTCGTCGGGCCCCGGGTTGTAGTAGGGCGCGTTGTAGGGGTCCTTCTCGAGCACCGCGTCGCTGATCGGCAGCTGGAGGCTGTCACGGAAGGTCTTGAGGTCCTCGAGGGTGAACTTCTTCATCTGGTGCGTCGCGTTGCGCGCGGCGAAGGTGGTGCCCAGGCCGTAGCCCTTGATCGTCTTGGCGAGGATGACGGTGGGCTGGCCGGTGTGCTCGGTGGCGGCCTTGTAGGCGGCATACACCTTGCGGTAGTCGTGGCCGCCCCGCTTGAGCTTCCACCAGATGTCGTCGTCGGACCAGTCGGCGACCATCTTGCGGGTGCGCGGGTCGCGGTCGAAGAACTTCTCGCGCACGTGCTTGCCGTCGTTGGCCCGGAAGGTCTGGTAGTCGCCGTCGGAGGTGGAGTTCATCAGGTGGGTCAGCGCGCCGTCGCCGTCGGCCGCGAGCAGCGGGTCCCAGCCCCGGCCCCAGACGACCTTGATGACGTTCCAGCCGGCGCCGCGGAAGAACGCCTCGAGCTCCTGGATGATCTTGCCGTTGCCGCGGACCGGGCCGTCGAGCTGCTGGAGGTTGCAGTTGATGACGAAGGTGAGGTTGTCGAGCTCCTCCCGCGCCGCGAGCCCGATGGCGCCGAGCGACTCCGGCTCACCCATCTCGCCGTCGCCGAGGAACGCCCAGACGTGCTGCTGGCTGGTGTCCTTGATGCCGCGGTTGGCGAGGTAGCGGTTGAAGCGCGCCTGGTAGATCGCGTTGAGCGCGGTGAGCCCCATCGAGACGGTCGGGAACTCCCAGAAGTCCGGCATCAGCCGGGGGTGCGGGTACGACGGGAGTCCCTTGCCGACGCCGTGCTGCACCTCCTGCCGGAAGTGCCGGAGCTGCTCCTCGGTCAGCCGGCCCTCGAGGAACGCGCGGGCGTAGACGCCGGGGGAT
>JBJMHU010000168.1:0-15013 GCA_045807225.1 Ornithinibacter sp.
ACCAGATGTCACGGCCACCCGTCGACGGCCCAGCGGGACGACCGCGTGGAGGCACACATCTGAGGGTGCCAGGACCGGCATCTGAGGGGCGGTGACCGATGTGTCACTCGCACCACGAGGCCCACAGTGAAAGCACCACCAGTCAACGCCGCACCCCCCGGAGAACCGTCATGCGCACCACCCACATCACCCGCTGGCAGGCAGCCTCACTCGCGGGGCGCTGCGGCGCAGACGCTCGACAGATGACAGCGGACAGCTTCCACCGAGCCGGTACCGCCCACCGACTGTTACCAGCGGACCATCTCGGACATGTGGTGACGGCCGTGGTCGCCCTCATCGTGCTGATGGTGGTCACCGGCCTGGGGGTGGACGACGTGCACCTTCCCCCGATCTCGACATCCGCCCCCGGCCAGGTGCGCCTGCCCAGTCCCCGCCCCCTGCCGGCGGTGCAGATGCCCCCGGACCACGCACCGTCACGGTGATGACGCGGAAGAGTCCGTGGGGTCAACGGCGGGCATCGGGGGTCCGCGGGGCGGCCGCTGCTCGCGGGGCGGGGCGGTGCTCGAAGCGCTGGCCGATGAGCTCGTGGTCGACGTCGCGCTCGCCGAGGACTCCGGCTCGTGTCCGGATGGCGGGACCGTCGATCGGCCCATGAGGGAGCCCAGATGTGATCCAGGATCTGGGTCAGCTCGGCTCTTGTCGATCAGGGCCGTACTGCCCGGATTTCGCGAAACAGGCCACACCCGCCCCGGGCCTGGTCTCCAATGGATGAGTGTCGCCGTTCGCCGCGCGCTGCGGATGGCGACCGGGGTCCGACCGTTCGTCGGATAGGGCCTGGTTGGGCTGCCGAGCCCTTGCGTCGTGCAGGAGGTGCGAGGGCTCGGCGGCCAACCGCCCCTGCTCAAACTCCCAGGTGGGCGGCGCAAGGTTTTCAAAAGGCCGCTGATCCACACTCATGGTGGGTCACGCGCCGCACCATGCGTGGCCGAACGCGTCCCGGGGTCGACCCTGCAGCGATCCCGGGACGCGCCGCACCCGGGGGGCAGTCGCCCGCCGCCCCTCGGATGCGCTCCGGCCTTCGGCCCGTGGTCACGAGGTGCCTGCCGACCCGCTGGGCCATTGGCGCCGACACGGCGTAGGGCTTGGATGGGAGGCAGACCCCGCCACAGGAGGTCCGTCGTGGCCAGACGCACGCGCGGCGGGCGCCGGGTCCGGAGCACCTACCTCCCACCTCCGGTGCCCATCGAGGAGGTGTCGAGCGGGACGCGACCGCTGGGCGGGGTCGGCACCTCCACCGCGCCTTCGTCGGGCTCGCCCCGCTCGACCTTCGGCGGCTCGGCACGACGCTGCTGCTCGCAGCAGCAGTGGCGCTACTGCTGCTGCGGGTGAGGACGACGATCCACTCGACCTGAGCGAGCCGTCGGCGTCACACGCACGCCCGCAGGCTCTGCATGTCGCATCGAAGGTGTCAGAGCCGCAGCCGACTGCGCTCGCGGCACTCCAGCCGAACAGCGGGACCCACCACCCGGCATCCACCCGAGGGGGGTGAGCCGGGTCGCCGTGGCGACCCCCGACACTCGTCAGGTGAGGAGCCACCCAGCCAGACGACCCGCATCTCCCGACATGGGGGTCCACGTCGGCCTGGTCATGGCGGCCGCCCAGGTCGGCGGCACCTTCGCGCCGACGCTGACCCCGCGCAGCGACGTCGACCAGGGCGCCGTCACGGCCCTGTCCACCGGGCTGCACTACGTGCTCGCCCTGAGCACCCAGGACGCGATCCAGGCGGTGGCCGCCGAGCTGGCCGGCATCCCGGCGCTGTCTCGATGGGCCGACCCCGCCACCCGGCAGCGTCGGCTCGTGCTCGCCGCCGACCTGCTGGCCGTGCCCGCCGGTGCCGCGCTGCGCGCCGCCCTGCCCAACCGCCCGGGGGAGCCGATGCTGCGTGGCGCCGCCCGCCAGGCCGGGTGGCGCACGGCGTCCACCGGCGTGGCCGCGCTGTCGCTCGAGGCGACCCGGAGCACCCTGCGCGTGCTCGACGACCGGCTGGATGCCGGGGGGCGGCTTGCGAACCTGCCCGTCGCCGTGCCGCTCGGGCTGGCCATCGCGGTGGCCGTGGACCGCAGGCGCCGGGTGCAGCCCGAGCCGGGGTGGCACGACCCCGACGCCGCACCCCTGGGCCGGTCGGTTCTCGTGGCCGGCGGCGTCGAGGGCGCGCTGGCGCTGCTGGCGTACGGCGAGCACCTGCTGGCGACCCGCGCCGGCGAGCGCCTCGCGGCTGCGCTACCGGGCGGCCCCCAGGTCTGGCGCCTGGCGGCGCACGCCGCCTCCCTCGGCGCGCTGGCCGGGGGCACCTGGGCGCTGTGGACCCGCGCCATGGGCTCGGTCGAGGCGGCATCCGACGAGCTGGAGCCGGCGCTCGGGGGCGAGAACGCGCGCTGGATCGGGCCCACCATCAGCGGCGGGCCCGACAGCCTGGTGCCGTGGACGACGCTGGGCAAGGAGGGCCGCCGCCACGCCGCGCTGTACGTGCGGCCGGCGCCCCTGGCCGACCGACCCGAGGGCACCCCTGACCTCTCCATCGAGACGGTGATGGGTGCGCCCGCACTGGCCACCCCGGTGCAGGTCTTCGTGGGCCTCGAGAGCGCCCCCACCCCGCAGGAGCGGGTCGACCTGGCCCTGGCCGAGATGGAGCGCACCGGCGCCTTCGACCGTTCGCTGCTCGTACTGGTCTCGCCGACCGGCCTGGGCTACGTCAACTACGTGGCCATGGCGGCGGTGCAGTACCTGGCCCGCGGTGACGTCGCCTCGGTGACCCTGCAGTACTCCAACCGCCCGTCACCGCTGTCGCTCGGGCGCGTCGCCGCGGCGCGGGAGCAGAACCGTCTGCTGTGGCTCACCATCCTCGAGCGGCTCCACGACCGTCCCGGCCCCCGCCCCCGGGTCGTGCTCTTCGGCGAGAGCCTGGGCGCCCACACCAGCCAGGACGTCTTCCTGCACTGGGGCACGCTGGGGTTGGAGGCGCTCGGCATCGACCGCGCGCTGTGGCTCGGCACCCCCTACGGCAGCGGCTGGATGCACGAGGTGACCGGGCCCGACCGGCTCGACGTCGACC
This sequence comes from Ornithinibacter sp., assembly GCA_045807225.1. Classification (GTDB taxonomy): domain Bacteria; phylum Actinomycetota; class Actinomycetes; order Actinomycetales; family Dermatophilaceae; genus Fodinibacter. The sequence goes on from JBJMHU010000168.1 coordinate 3,113, forward strand.
GCCGCAGCGTCGCCGTCGTGAACGACCTCGACCAGCTGCACGCCGTGCAGCGCGAGCGGGGCGTCGACCCGCGCTACGTGCTGCTCAGCCACGACAACGACGGCGTCACCCGCTTCGGCGTCGACCTGCTGACGACCACCCCCGCCTGGCTCGGCCAGAACCGGCCCAAGGTGGAGCCGGGGCCGCCCGGGGCGAGCCCGCGCGGCATCCCGGCCCACCTGCGCTGGCGCCCGGTGACCTCGTTCTTCCAGACCCTCGTCGACATGAAGAACGCGATGCGCCCCGGCGTGTGGGGTGCGTGGGGTCACGACTACCGGCCCGACCTCACCCGGTTCATCAGCGAGGTCTACGGCCTTCCCGCGAGCGAGGAGGAGCTCGACCGGGTCACGGAGGCCGTGCATCACCGCGAGATGGCCCGCTGGGAGCTGCTCCAGGAGGACTGAGCGCCGGGCTCAGGCGGCGGGATGCCTCAGTCGCGTTGGGTGGACCACGCCCAGGCCGCGGCCAGGATGCCGAGCCCGTTGGTCGCCCAGTGCAGCAGGAACGGCGCGACCAGGCTGCCGCTCTGCTGGCGCAGCACGGCGAACACGATGCCGGCCAGCGTCGTGAAGGCGACGGTGCCGGCCACCTGCCGGAGGACGACCGCGCGGCGGGCGGCGTACGCAGCGGTGTCGCCGGTGCTGTCGCCGTCGCCGTCATGCGCGTTGGCCCGGGCGCCGTCGATGGCGGGCAGCACGTGCCAGACGCCGAACAGCACGCTGGTGGCGGCCGCCGCCACCAGCGGGCCGCGGCCCACCTCGACCAGGCCCCAGAGCACGCTGCGGAACGCGACCTCCTCGAGCACGACGACACCCAACGGCACGACGAGCAGCGCGCGCCCGGCCGCCCGGGCCGGACCGACCCGGTGCCGCGCGTCGAGGAACCACCGGCGGCTCCCCGGCACGGCAACCCCGACGCCGTAGCCGGCCGCGACGAGTGCCACGGCGGCGCCACCCCACAGCAGGCCGTCGAGAAGGGCGGCCCGGCCGAGCCCCAGCTCGGACCACGACAGCCCCGCCCAGCGCCCGACCAGGAGCAGGAGCACCGCGACGGCCGGCCCGGTGACGGGCTGCCACCGCTCGGGGCCCACGTGCACCCAGACGTTGACCGCCACCATGACCAGCAGGGTCAGCACCAGCGCCAGGGTGACGGTCATCGGCGCACGGCCGACGAGATCGGCGAGGACGCAAGGGCGCAGAGGCGTGCCACGGAGGTCATGCTCCCACCGCACGGGATGCCGCCGGCACAGGCTCGACCACTGCTCGAGCAGAGCCGCTGGTCGAGCGCGTCCAGCCGGCGCCCGCAGGACCGCAGCGCGCTGTCACGAGCCGGCGTGGAACTCCGCTTCCCACACACCTGGCGCGAAAACCACAAAAACGGGTGCCCGTATCTCTTTACATGAGTGGAAATGAGTGGTTTGATGGTCCGAACGCGGCCCGACGAGGGGCCTACCGGTCAGGACGAGGGAGTCCGATGTACGCAGCGGAGCGGCAGCAACGGATCATGACGGAGGCCCGTCAGGCCGGCCGGGTCGAGGTCGCCAGCCTCGCCGACTCCTTGGGGGTCGCCGCCGAGACCGTCCGTCGCGACCTCACCGCGCTGGAGCGCCGCGGGTCCCTGCGCCGGGTGCACGGGGGAGCCATCCCGGTCGAGCGCCTCGAGCTCGAGCCCACCCTCGCCGCCCGCTCCGGGCGCCTCGCCGACGTCAAGCGCCGCATCGCGGCCCGGGTGCTCGACGAGCTGCCCGCCGGCGGCACCGTGCTGCTCGACTCCGGCTCCACCACCCAGGCCGTGGTCCAGCTCCTGCCGCCCGACCTCGACCTCACCGTGCTGACCAACTCGGTCTCGGCCGCGGCTGCCCTGTCCACCCACCCCGGCGTCACGCTCTACCTCCTCGGCGGCCGGGTGCGCGGCGTCACCGGGGCCGCGGTCGGTGACTGGGCCACCAACGCCCTCGACGGCGTCGTGGTCGACGTCGCGGTGATGGGGACCAACGGCTTCTCGGTGGCCCGTGGGCTCACCACGCCCGACCAGGCCGAGGCACTCGTCAAGGCCGCGATGGTGCGCTCCGCTCGCCGGGTCGTGCTGGCCACCGACTCCAGCAAGGCCGGTGACGACCACCTCCACCGGTTCGCCACCCTGGCCGAGGTCGACCTCGTCGTCACCGACACCGACCTCGCCGACGACGTCGCCGCCGAGCTGCGCGCGGCCGGCCCCGAGGTCGTGACCGCATGATCGTCACCCTCACCCCCAACCCGAGCATCGACCGGGCGATCGTCATCGACGCGCTGTGCCGCGGCGCGGTGCACCGGGCCACCTCGAGCCGGGTCGACCCCGGCGGCAAGGGCGTCAACGTCTCGCGCGCCCTCGCCGCCCAGGGCAGCCCCACCATCGCCGTGCTCCCCGCGGGCGGCCCCGAGGGGCACCTCATGGAGGAGCTGCTCGACGCCGCCGGCGTCGCCCGCCGCAGCGTGCCGGTCGTCGGCGCCCTGCGGATGAACGTCAGCGTGCTCGAGCCCGACGGCACGACGACCAAGCTCAACGAGCCGGGCCCGCAGCTCAGCCCGACCGAGGTCGACGCCCTGCTGACCGCCACCCTCGATGCCGCCGACGGCGCCGACTGGGTCGTCGGCTGCGGCAGCCTGCCCCCCGGCGCGCCCGCCGAGCTGTATGCCGAGCTCGTCGCCCGCGTGCGCGAACGCGGCATCCGGGTCGCCGTCGACTCCTCCGGCACACCGATGACCGCTGCCGTCGCCGCTCGCCCCCACCTCATCAAGCCCAACCACGAGGAGCTCGCCGAGCTGGTCGGGCACCCGCTGCCCACACTCGCTGACGTGCACGCCGCCGCCCGCGACCTGGTCGCCGACGGCATCGAGGTCGTCGCCGTGAGCCTCGGCGGTGACGGCGCCCTCCTCGTCACGGCCGAGGAGCTGGTGCACGCCCGTGCCACCATCACCGCCCCCCTGTCCACCGTGGGCGCCGGCGACTGCATGCTCGCCGGCCTGCTCCACGGTCTGTCGAGCGGCCTTGATGCCGCCGACGCACTCGCCGGCGCCGTCACGTGGGGCGCCGCCGCCGTCACCCTTCCCGGGAGCCGCGTGCCGGCCCCGCACGACCTCGCCGGCATCCCGGTCGAGGTCACCCGCACCCCCGACCCCTCGCTCGTCCTGCGCTGACCCCGAAAGGAACCCCACCATGCCCCTCATCACCGACGAACAGGTCGTCCTCGACCTGACCGGTGCCGACCGCCACGAGGCCACCCGCGCCCTCGCCGCGCGGCTCGTGGCCAGCGGCCGCTGCACCGACCTCGACACCTTCCTCGCCGACGTCACCGAGCGCGAGAGCAAGATGGCCACCGGCCTGCCGGGCGGCATCGGCATCCCGCACGCCCGCAGCGCGGCCATCACCGAGCCCTCGCTCGTCTTCGGCCGCTCCACCGACGGCATCGACTGGGGCGCCAAGGACGGCCCGGCCACCCTCGTCTTCCTCATCGCGGCCCCCGAGGGCGGCGGCGACGCGCACATGCAGATGCTGCCGAAGCTCGCCCGCGCGCTGATGAAGAAGGACTTCAAGGCGGCCCTGGCCGCCGCCACCACCGAGGCCGAGGTCGTCGCCATCGTCGAGGAACAGGTCTCGCTCGACCCGCCGAAGGCCGCTCCCGCCGTTGCCGCCACCGCCACCACCACCGCCGCGGCTGCCGGCGCCAGCGCGACGCCCGCTGCCGCTGCCGCACCGAGCCACTCGACCACACCCCCCTCTGCGGTCGCCGTCGACGACGGGCCCCGCTCGCTCACCCTGGTCGGCGTCACGTCGTGCCCCACCGGCATCGCGCACACCTACATGGCGGCCGAGTCCCTCGAGAACGCCGCGAAGGCCGCCGGCCACGTGATGAAGGTCGAGACCCAGGGCTCGGCGGGCACCACGCCGCTCAGTGCCGCCGAGATCGCCGCCGCCGACGCGGTGGTCTTCGCCCACGACCTCCCGGTCAAGGACGCCGCCCGGTTCGCCGGAAAGCCGATCGTCGACGTGGGCGTCAAGAAGGGCATCTCCGACGGCCCGGCACTCATCGAGGAGGCCGCGCTCATCGCCGCCCAGTGGCGGGCCCACCCCCAGCTGGCCGCCGAGGCCATGTCCGCCGGCCCCGCCGTGCAGGGCGGGCTGTCCACCAAGGTCGACAACGACGCCAGCACCCTCACCAAGCTGCGCCAGTGGCTGATGACCGGGGTGTCCTACATGATCCCGTTCGTCGCCGCGGGCGGCATCCTCATCGCCATCTCGTTCATGCTCGCCCAGGTGGCCATGGGCAAGCAGGGAGCCATCGAGATCGTCAAGTACGGGCTCACCGCCGAGGGCAGCTTCAACATCACCCAGAGCTTCGACCCGCTCAGCCTCACCTCGTGGGCCGCGCTGTGCTTCGTCATCGGCGGAGCCGCGTTCGGCTTCCTCGTGCCGATCCTGTCCGGCTTCATCGCCTTCGCGATCGCGGACCGCCCGGGGCTGGTTCCGGGCATCGTCGGCGGCTTCATCGCCTCGACGATGGGCGCCGGCTTCCTCGGCGGCCTGGTCACCGGCCTGCTCGGCGGGTTCGTCGCCCGCTGGATCGCCGGCTGGAAGGTGCACAAGGGTGTGCGCGGCGTCATGCCGGTCGTCGTCATCCCGCTGCTCTCCACGCTCATCACCGCCGGCCTGTTCATCACCCTGCTCGGTCGCCCGATCGTGGCGCTGAGCGAGTCCCTCACCGACGCCCTGAACAGCATGAGCGGCACCAGCGCGATCCTGCTCGGCGCCATCCTCGGCGCGATGATGGGCTTCGACCTCGGCGGCCCGATCAACAAGGTCGCCTACGCCTTCGCCACGGCCGGCCTGGCCACCGCCGGCGCCGCCGCCGACAGCCCCCAGCTGAAGATCATGGCCGCGGTCATGGCCGCCGGCATGGTGGCCCCGCTCGCCATGGCCCTGTCGACCACCCTTCGCCCGCAGCTGTTCTCGGAGCCCGAGCGCGAGAACGGCAAGGCCGCCTGGCTGCTCGGCTTCTCGTTCATCTCCGAGGGCGCCATCCCGTTCGCCGCCGCCGACCCGGTGCGCATCATCGCCTCGTCGGTCGTCGGGTCCTCGATCTGCGGTGCGCTCGCGATGGCCTTCGGCCTGGGCATCCGGGCCCCCCACGGCGGCATCTGGGTGCTGCCGATCATGGGCAGCTTCAGCCAGATCCTGCTCTTCCTGCTCGCCCTGGCCATCGGGGTGGTCGTCATGGCCGCCCTCGTCATCACCCTGAAGTCGCGCGACAAGCGCCTCGCCGAGGTCGACGCGGTGGCCACCGTCTGAGCGGCAGCGGAGCGGACGGCATCCGCGCCGACCCTCGGATGCCGTCCGCGCCCCGCCCCGCTGCACCTCCCGTTCCCCTAGCGTCACCCGCACGGCCCCACCGCACCACGACCCATTCAAGGAGCACCCTCATGGCACAGCGCACCGTCACCATCGCCTCGTCCGTCGGCCTGCACGCCCGCCCGGCCGCCCTGTTCGTCGAGGCGGCGAGCGAGACCGGCCTCGACGTCGAGATCGGCCGGCCCGGTGAGGACGCCGTCGACGCGACGAGCATCCTCGGGGTCATGGCCCTGGGCGCCACCCACGGCGAGGAGGTCGTGCTCACCGCCGACGGCGACGGCGCCGACGAGGCGCTCGACGGCCTGGTCGCCCTCCTGTCCCGCGACCTCGACGCGGAGTGACCCGGTGACCGTGACGGAGACCCGGCAGGGCATCGGGGTCAGTCCCGGCTCCGCCTACGGGCCGGTGGTGCAGGTGGCGCCCCCGGTGCGACCCCCGGTCGACGAGCCCGCCGTCGACGACCGCGAGGCGGCGCTGGCCGACGTGAAGGCGGCCTTCGAGTTCGTCGCCCAGGCCCTGGAGGGCAAGGCGCGGCACGCCGACGACACCGCCCAGCAGATCCTCAAGGCCACGGCGCTCATCGCCCGCGACAAGGGTCTGGTCAAGGCCGCCGACAAGCAGCTGGCCGCCGGTCGCGGCCGGGCCACGGCGATCGCCAACGCGGTCGAGGAGTACTGCACCCAGTTCGAGGCGCTCGGCGGCTACTTCGCCGAGCGGGTCACCGACCTGCGCGACGTCGGGTCACGGGCGGTCGCCGCCGTGCTCGGCGTGGCCGCTCCCGGCGTGCCCGACTTCTCCGAGCCGAGCGTCGTCGTCGCCGAGGACCTCGCACCCGCCGAGACGGCGACCCTCGACCGCTCGCTCGTGGTCGGCATCGTCACCCAGGCCGGCGGGCGCACCAGCCACACCGCGATCCTCGCCGCGCAGATGGGCATCCCGGCGGTCGTCCAGCTCACCGGTGCCACCGGCATCCCCGCCGGCACGCCGGTCGCCCTCGACGGCGACACCGGCGAGGTCACCATCGCCCCCGACATCGCGCTGGTCGAGGCGCAGAAGGTTCGCCGCGAGAAGCGGGCCGAGGCGCTCGCCGCAGGCAGCGGCCCGGGCACCACCCGCGACGGCCACCACGTGGCGCTGCTCGCCAACATCGGCGGGGTGCAGGACGCCGAGGCCGCCGGTGCCCTCGACCTCGAGGGCGTCGGGCTGTTCCGCACCGAGTTCGTGTTCCTGTCGGCCGACAAGGCCCCGACGGTCGACGAGCAGGCGGAGATCTACCGAAAGGTGTTCACGCCGTTCGGCGCCCGGCGTGTGGTCGTCCGCACGCTGGACGCCGGCGCCGACAAGCCGCTGGCCTTCGCCGACCTCGGGCCGGAGGAGAACCCCGCCCTGGGCCGGCGCGGGCTGCGGCTGTCGGCCGAGCGGCCCGAGCTGCTCGACGCCCAGCTCGAGGCCCTCGCGGTGGCGGCCAAGGACACCGGTGCCGACGTGCGGGTGATGGCGCCGATGGTGGCCACCGTCGAGGAGGCGGCGTGGTTCGCCCGCCGGGTGCGCGAGAACGGCCTGCCCAAGGCCGGCGTGATGATCGAGGTGCCGGGCGCTGCGCTGCGGTCGGCGCACGTGCTCGCCGAGGTCGACTTCGGCAGCCTCGGCACCAACGACCTGGCGCAGTACACGATGGCCGCCGACCGGATGCAGGGCGAGCTGAGCGACCTGCTCGACCCGTGGCAGCCCGCGGTGCTCGACGTCGTCGCGGCGGCGTGCGACGGGGCCCGGCGGGTCGGTCGCCCGATCGGGGTGTGCGGCGAGTCGGCCGGTGACCCGCTGCTGGCGCTGGTGCTCGCGGGGCTCGGGGTGTCGAGCCTGTCGATGGCGCCGAGCAAGGTGCCGGTGGTGCGCCTGGCGCTCTCGCTGCACTCGCTGCCCGAGTGCCAGGGGCTCGCGACCGTGGCCCGCGAGGCGCACACCGCCAAGGACGCGCTGGATGCCGTGCGCTCCCGCGCCCGAGCGGAGCTCACCGACCTGCTCTGAGGCAGCCCGGCATCCGACGTGGGCGCGGAAGTGGCGCTCTGGCAGCCACTTCCGCGCTCACGGCATCCGAGTGGGGCTCATCCCTCGAGGAGGGGCACGGCGACATCGCTGCCGCCCTGCCGGGTGAGCCGCTCGCGCACCTGCACGAGCATCGGCACCGGCGCGAAACCACCGGCGAGCAGGGCCTCGCCCTGGACGAAGCCGCCGGACGCCCGCAGCATCGCCTTGGGCGCGAACCCGAACGCCCGGCCGAGCTCCTCGATGTCGTCGGGGCTGTTCATCCGCATCAGCATGAGGTTGTCGCACTGGCTGAGGATCTGCGGGTGGATCTTGGAGGGCCGCTGCGAGGACAGCAGCAGCCACAGGCCGTACTTGCGCCCCTCGGCGGCGATCTGGATGAGGCGGTCGAGCAGCCGCTGCGCCACCGGGCTGGCGGGCTGGGTGCCACACAGGTTGTGGGCCTCGTCGATGACGAGCAGGGTCGGCACCCGGCGGTCGCGCTGCGCCCACAGCTCGTCGACCACCTCGAGGCACACCGCGATCGGCTCGGCAGGATCGCCGAACCCGCCGAGGTCCATCACCGTGACGCCGTGTCCACCGGTGACGAAGTCGGCAGCGGAGGGCAGGTCGCGGGCCCACACCTGCCACTCGAGCATGCCGAGGTTCTCCATCCGCCGGGCCAGGGACTGCTGCCCCGGCGTCCCGGCCCGCAGCGCAGCGAGCATGGCGCCCATCTCCGTCGCGGGGCTGATCTGCGCGAGGAAGCTGATGAAGGCGTTGTACTCCTCCTGGTCGTTCACCGGGTCGAGCTGGAGCGTGGCGGCCTGGGCCTGGCGGGTCATCGTGCGAAAGCGCATCCGCAGCGGCTCCTCGCCCTCGCCGCGGGTGGAGTCGCTGCGCAGCACCTTCACCTCGCGCTCGGCGATGCGCCGAGCGTCCTCCTCGGGCACCCCGGGCAGCGTCGACCCGAGGTGCACGAAGTCGGCGTTGGGGTCGAACACCGCCATCCGCAGGTCGGTCTGCAGCAGCAGCCGCTCGAGCAGCACCCCCAGGGCGTAGGTCTTGCCCGAGCCGCTCTGGCCGCACAGGAACGTGTGCCGGTTGAACCCGCCCGCCCGCAGGTTGGCCGGCGCCCCCACCTCGCCGGTGCGCCACACGCCGATGGTCATCGTCCCCGCGGCGGCGCCGTCGAGGCCACCGAGCTCCTCGGAGCGGGCCAGGGCCAGGGTGGCACCGCGGAACGCCGCACGGTCGGCGCGGCGCACCGAGCCGTCCGGGTCGAGGCTGCCGATGACGACCCCGAAGCCGGTCAGCGCCTGGTCGCCCGTGGAGCCGGCGACGTCGACCACCTGGCCCAGGACCCGAAGGCCGGCGTCGGTGCTGACGACCACCATGTCGCCCGGGGAGACCCCGTCGTCGGCTCCCGCCGTGAACGAGAAGCTCCGCCCGTCGCGGGACTCCGCCCTCGCCTGGTTCACCGTCGCGGTCATCGCCTGCTCCTCTCGCGGACACCGGCCGGGGCGGCCCTGTCGTCGTCGTGCCCCGGCCATTGTGTCCGATGCCGTGTCGGCCCGCCGCGCGCTCCCGCGCCGGGCCCACCGCGCGCTTCTGCGCCCGGCCCGCCATGCGGGCGCGGCGTGACCGACGGGTAGCATGACCGGCGTCCCGTGGCACCCCGCAGCACGTCTGGAGCCCTCGCGCGTGAGCACCCCCCGCCCGGCCGCCGTCATCGTCCTCGCTGCCGGCGAGGGCACCCGGATGAAGTCCGCGACTCCCAAGGTCCTGCACCCGATCGGCGGGGTGACGCTGGTCGGGCACGCCATCCGGGCCGCCCGCGCCACCGGCGCCGCGCACGTCGGCGTGGTGGTGCGCCACGAGCGCGACCGGGTCGTCGAGGTGTGCACCTCGATCGACCCCGACCTCGTCTTCGCCGACCAGGACGCCGTCAAGGGCACCGGCCGAGCCGTCGAGTGCGGCCTGCTGGCCCTGCCCGCCGACCTCACCGGCACCGTGCTGGTCACCAGCGGCGACGTGCCGCTGCTCACCGGCGCCACCCTGGTCGAGCTCACCCGGGCCCACGCCGAGAGCGGCTGCGCCGTGTCGGTCGTCACCGCCCACCTCGCCGACCCCACCGGGTACGGGCGGGTCGTCCGCGGCGACGGCGGGCGGGTCGAGAAGATCGTGGAGCACAAGGACGCCACCGAGGCCGAGCGCGACCTCACCGAGATCAACTCCGGCATCTACGCCTTCGACGCCGACGTGCTGCGCGACGCGCTGGGCCACGTCGGCACCGACAACGCGCAGGGCGAGAAGTACCTCACCGACGTCATCGCCATCGCCCGGGCCGGCAACCACCCCGTGCGCGCCCACGTGCTCGACGACCTCTGGCAGACCGAGGGCGTCAACGACCGCGTGCAGCTGGCGGCGGTGGGCCGTGAGCTCAACCGGCGGGTCTGCGAGGCGCACATGCGGTCGGGCGTCACCATCGTCGACCCCGCCACCACCTGGATCGACGTCGACGTCAGCATCGGCCAGGACACCACGGTGCTGCCCGGAACCCAGCTGCTCGGTGCCACGAGCATCGGTGCGGATGCCGTGGTGGGCCCGGAGGTCACGCTCACCGACACCGAGGTCGGCGACGGCGCCAAGGTCACCCGGGCGGTGGCCAACCTCGCCGTGATCGGCGCCGGTGCCACCGTCGGCCCCTACTCCTACCTGCGACCGGGCACCCGCCTCGGGGCGCGCGGCAAGATCGGCGGCTTCGTGGAGACGAAGAACGCCGACATCGGCGAGGGCGCCAAGGTGCCCCACCTGTCGTATGCCGGCGACGTCACCATCGGCGAGGGCGCCAACATCGGTGCCGGCACGATCTTCGCCAACTACGACGGCGTGGCCAAACACCACTCCAGTGTCGGCCGGCACTCCTTCGTCGGGTCCAACTCCGTTGTGGTCAGCCCGGTTTCGATCGGTGACGGCGCCTACGTCGGCGCCGGTTCGGCGGTCACCGGCGACGTCGACCCCGGCCAGATCGCCGTGGCCCGCGGCCGCCAGCGCAACATCGACGGCTGGGTGGCCCGCGCCCGCGCCGGAACCGAAACCGCCGCGGCCGCCGAGGCGGCCGGCCGGCATCCCGACCCCGAGCTGCGGACCACCGCGGAAGGTAACCACCTGTGAGTCACAACCGACCGCCGTCCGCGAACATCCGGAAGCGGCCGAAGAAGCAGATGATGCTCTTCTCTGGTCGAGCCAATCCCCGTCTCGCACAGGAGGTCGCGGCGCAGCTGGGCACCGAGCTGGTGCCGACCAGTGCCTACGACTTCGCCAACGGCGAGATCTACGTCCGGTTCGAGGAGTCGGTCCGGGGCAGCGACGCGTTCGTGATCCAGAGCCACACCTCGCCGATCAACGAGTGGATCATGGAGCAGCTCATCATGGTCGACGCGCTCAAGCGCGCCTCGGCCAAGCGGATCACCGTGGTCGCGCCGTTCTTCCCCTACGCCCGGCAGGACAAGAAGCACCGCGGCCGCGAGCCCATCTCCGCCCGCCTGGTCGCCGACATGTTCAAGACCGCCGGCGCCGACCGCCTGATGGCCGTGGACCTGCACACCGCGCAGATCCAGGGCTTCTTCGACGGCCCCGTCGACCACCTGTTCGCGCTGAACCTGCTGGCCGCGCACGTCGAGGCCAAGCTCGACACCTCCGAGGTGACCGTCGTCGCCCCCGACGCCGGGCGGGTGCGCGTGGCGGAGCGGTGGAGCGATCGGCTCGGCGGCGCGCCGATGGCGATCATCCACAAGCGCCGCGATCCCGACGTCGCCAACGAGGTGAAGGTCTTCGACGTGGTCGGCCAGGTCACCGGGCGTACGTGCGTGGTCGTCGACGACATGATCGACACCGGTGGCACGGTCGTGAAGGCCGCCGAGGCGCTCTTCGACCATGGCGCGGCGCGCGTAGTCGTGGCCGCGACCCACGGCGTGCTGTCCGGGCCTGCCGTGGACCGGCTGAAGAACGCCCGCATCTCCGAGGTCGTGCTCACCAACACGCTGCCGATCCCGGCGGAGAAGCGGTTCGACAAGTTGACCGTGTTGTCGATCGCGCCGCTCCTCGCCAGGGCCATCAACGAGGTCTTCAGCGACGGGTCGGTGACGAGCCTGTTCGGCGGCCAGTCCTGATAGATGCCAGATGCCAACTGATGCCATCGGTGTACGAGTCCTGGTGCGCTGAAGGGCGTTCGGATCGGCTAAACTCTGTGAACCGCGTGCCACCCATGCCGGTTCGCACCGATCGCTGCGCCGCAGGGAGCACCCGACGATCTTCGGCGTTCGGCGGCCGTGTTGTCCGCCGGGCACCGACCGATGAGCACCGACCAGCTACCGGCCACCGAGGCCAACGAGGAGTTTTCGCCGTGTCCGAGGTACGCATCGCCGCCGAGCCGCGCACCGAGTTCGG
>JBJMHU010000169.1:0-22083 GCA_045807225.1 Ornithinibacter sp.
GCGCGGCCGGCCGATCCTCGCCGAATGCGGCGGCCTGCTCTACCTCGCGCGCCAGCTCGACGGGCGCCCGATGTGCGACATCCTTCCCATCGCGGGCCACATGACGCCGGGGCAGCAGGAGCAGCCGGGGCCCTGGTGGCCGGGGCAGCCGGAGCCGCCGCGGCCTTGGTGGCCGGGGCAGCAGCGGGAGCCGCGGCCTGCGGGGCCTCGGCGGGGAACTTCTCGTTGTACCTGCGCACGACCGGGGTCTCGATCGTCGAGCTGGCGCTCTTGACGTACTCACCCATGCCGTTCAGGCGCTCGAGGAGGACCTTGCTGGTCACTCCGAGCTCCTTGGCAAGTGCGCTCACACGGACTTTAGACACATTTCTCCTGTCCAGGTCCGTGCTCTGTTGCGCGGACCGTCGTTACAGCTGGGGGGTGCTCATCGCTGAGTACTCATCGGGTGCTCATCAGCGTCAAACCCGCTTTCGGTTCTTGCTCTCGGACGGTGGCTCCTGCGGCTGTGCCCGAACCCAGTCGGAGACCGCTGAGTGGTCGGGGGGCGTGCTGCTGCGCAGCGCGCGCCCGAACGCCCGGCGGCGGACGGCGAGCTCGAGGCACGAGAGGACCGGATGCAGCCAAGCGCCGCGCCCGTGTCCACGGTGCTCGGGATCCGGCAGGACGACGGGGATGCCGTCCGCGCCGGGCCCGAGGACCACTCGCAGGAGTGCCGACCGGCTATCCGCCCCACGACACCCGATGCAGGTGCGCACCGGGTGGCCGGGCCGGAGTCCAGTCCGGTCGGTCCCCACCAGTCTACCGCCTAGGGGCGGCGCGGCGCGTCATCGGCACCGCTGGGGGCCGAGGTCACCTCGGTGTCGGGTCGGATGTCGATCCGCCAGCCGGTGAGCTTGGCGGCCAGCCGGGCGTTCTGGCCCTCGCGGCCGATGGCCAGCGACAGCTGGTAGTCGGGCACGATGACCCGCGCCGAGCGCAGCTGCCGGTCGACGATCTCGACCGACGACACCCGGGCCGGCGACAGCGCGGCCGCGATGAAGGTCGCGGGGTCGTCGGACCAGTCGACGATGTCGATCTTCTCGCCGTGCAGCTCGCTCATGACGGCGCGCACCCGGGCGCCCATCGGGCCGATGCACGAGCCCTTCGCGTTCAGGCCGGCCACGCTCGAGTGCACCGCGATCTTGGTGCGGTGCCCCGCCTCGCGGGCCAGCGCCTCGATCTGCACGCTGCCGTCGGCGATCTCGGGCACCTCGAGGGCGAAGAGCTTCTTGACCAGGTTGGGATGGGTGCGTGACAGGCCGATCTGGGGGCCGCGCATGCCGCGCTTGACCGAGACCACGAAGCAGCGCAGCCGCTGGCCGTGCACGTAGCTCTCACCGGGAACCTGCTCGGCGAGCGGCAGGATGCCCTCGACGGTGCCGAAGTCGACGGTGACGTGCCGCGGGTCGGGGCTCTGCTGGATGATGCCGGCGACGATGTCGCCCTCGCGGCCCTTGAAGTCACCGAGGATCGCGTCGTCCTCGATGTCGCGCAGGCGCTGCACGATGACCTGGCGGGCGGTGGCCGCCGCCACGCGACCGAAGCCGGTCGGGGTGTCGTCGAACTCGGGGCCGATCTCGCGGCGCGACCGGGCCGGGTTGCCCTCGTCGTCGAGCTCGCCGTCGGCGGGCGGGACCTCGGTCTCCTCACGCGCCCAGATGACGACGTGGCCGGTCTTGCGGTCGAGCTCGGCGCGCGAGTGGCGGTAGTGCCCGTCGGTGCGCTGGTAGGCGAGCACGAGCGCCTGCTCGATCGCGGGGATGAGCACGTCGAGCGAGATGCCCCGCTCACGCTCGAGGGCGCGCAGCGCGGCCAGGTCGATGTCCATGGTCAGCTGTCCTTGCTCTGGTCGGGGCGGGCGAACTCGACCTGCACGACGGCACGCTCGACCGCGGCATACGGGAGCGTCTCGGTGCGGGCCGGAGTGGCCTTGGTGGCGGGGACCTCGAGGGTGACCTCGGTGGCCGAGGCAGCGGTCACCCGCCCGGTGAGCTCGCCCCCCTCGTGGTGCACGGTGACGAGCCGGCCGACGTTGCGGCGGAAGTGGCGCGGCTGGGTCATCGGGCGCCCGACGCCCGGGGAGGAGACCTCGAGGGTGTACGGCTGCTCGCCCATGACGTCGGAGGCGTCGAGGGCGTCGGAGACGAGGTGCGTGGCGTCGGCGACCTCGTCGAGGGTCAGTGGCTCGGTGGGATCGGTGACCGTTCCGGCGTCGTCGAGAACCCGGTCGACCAGCACCTTGACGACCCGGCGACGCCCGGCCGGGGTGACGGCGACGTCCTCGAGCACGAAGGGCCCCGAGGTCAGGGCCTGCTGCAGGGTGGGCCGGATGCCGTCGGCTGTGGTCATCGTGCACCGTCCCTTCTCTGCAGTTTGTCGGTCGGCGGAGGACCGCCGGACCCCCACTCTAGGACAGAACCGATGACCCCCGAACCCGTGCGATGATGCGCCCATGACGCAGGGACCACGCCCCGGCGTGCCCCGGCGCACCGCCGTGGCGGGGGTCGCGGCCGTGGTCCTTTCCGCCAGTGGGTGCGGCATCCGGCTCGAGGACGACGCACCGCGGCTTCCCCTGCTCCCCACCCGCACACCGATGCCGGCCGAGGCCGAGCTCGTGGCGCTCACCCGCGACACGGCAGCGCTCGCGACGCTCGCGGCCACCGTGCCGGGCGCGCTCGGCGCCGATCTCGCCACGCTGCACCAGCGCCAGCACACCGTGCTGCGCACCGCCCTGCTCGCCGGCGGCGCGCCGGCCACCGACCTCGACGCGGCGCCGACGGCATCGGCCTCGCCGGCCACGGCCACTCCCTCGCCGGCGGCTCGGCGGGCGGCCCTGGCGAGTGCGGAAGGCGCGTCCGCGGCATCCGCCGCGTCCTTCGCCGGGGTCGCCGGCGACCTGCGGGCCACCATCGCGTCGTTGCACGCGCAGCGGTATGCCGCGGCGACCCTCCTCGCCGGCCGCCCGCCGACCGTTCCCCTCGACCCCGTGGGGGGCGACCGGGTCGGCGCCCTGGCCGCGCTCACGGGCTCGGCCGGCTACTTCTTCGAGGTGGTCAGCGCCCGGTCCGCCGGGGCCCAGCGGGCTCGGTCCGACACCACCCTGGCCGTCCTACGGGCGCTGTCCGGCGACCAGCTCGCCGGTGACGCCCGGCCCGACACCTCGCTCGGGCACCCGCTGCCGTTCCCGGTCGAGGGTGCTGTGGACGCGGCGCGGCTGGCCCGCGAGACCCTGACCACGCTGCGGGCCGGCTACGGCGAGCAGCTCGGGCCGGTGGTGGCCTCGGCCGGCGGCCCGGGGCTGGCCGCGCTGACCCGCTGGCTGGGCGCCGTCGAGGTCGAGGCGCACCGGTGGGGCGTGGCCCTCGAGCCGTTCCCGGGGCTCGAGTGAGCGCGCCGGTCCCGCTTCCTCCGGCCTGGGTGGAGCAGGTGAGCGCCTATCCCGCCGAAGGTGGGCCCACCGGCGCGGAGTGGCTGGCCACGGTGCCGCGCCTGGTCGCGGAGGGGCTGCAGCGCTGGGGGCTCGCCGTCGACGGCGCAGCACGCACCGGGTACACGGCCATCGTCGTGCCGGTGCGACGCGGGGTGCAGCGCCTCGTGCTCAAGGTGACCTGGCCGCACCCCGAGGCCGTGCACGAGGCGCTCGCGTTGCGCACCTGGGCCGGTGAGGGCGCCGTGCGGCTCGTGGCTGCGCTGCCGTCCGACGGCCTGTTGCTGCTCGAGCGGCTCGACGCCGATGCGGACCTCACCGGGCTCTGGGTCGACGAGGCGTGCGAGGTGGTCGGCGAGCTGCTCGGTCGGCTGCAGGTGCCCGCCCCGCCGCAGTTCCTGCGACTGGGCCCCTACCTCGCGCCGCACCTGGAGCGGATGGCCCGACGCCCGGGGGTTCCACGGCGGGTCACCCAGCGCACCGTGGGCCTGGCGCGCGAGCTGCTGGCCGACGACGGCCCGCAGCTGCTGCTGCACACCGACCTGCACTACGAGAACGTGCTGCGCCGCCGCGACGGGGCCTACGTGGCGATCGACCCCAAGCCGCTCGCCGGGCACCCCGGCTTCGACGTCTTTCCGGTGCTGCACAACCGGGTCGACGAGCTCGGCACGGGCGCGGCCATGCGCTGGTCGGTGCGCCACCGGCTCACGCTGGTGGCGGAGGCGGCCGGCATCGACCTCGAGGAGGCGCGGATCTGGTCGCTGCTGCGCGCCGGCATCGAGGTCAGCTGGACCAGCGTGGAGGAGAGCCCGGAGAGGCTGTCCCTCACCATCGCCCTGCACAAGGCACTGGACGACTGACCCGAGCCCGCCCGCGGCGACCTGCCCGGCATACGGTGGTCCGATGGCGAACCGGCTCGCGGGCTCCTCGAGCCCCTACCTGCTCCAGCACGCGGACAACCCGGTCGACTGGTGGGAGTGGTCGAACGAGGCGTTCGACGAGGCGCACCGGCGTGACCTGCCGGTGCTGCTGAGCGTCGGGTACGCCGCCTGCCACTGGTGCCACGTGATGGCCCACGAGTCGTTCGAGGACGACGAGGTCGCCGCCGTCGTCAACGCGGGCTTCGTGGCGGTCAAGGTCGACCGCGAGGAGCGGCCCGACGTCGACGCGGTCTACATGGCGGCGGTGACGGCGCTGACCGGGCACGGCGGCTGGCCGATGACCTGCCTGCTCACGCCCGACGGCGACCCGTTCTTCGCCGGGACGTACCTGCCCAAGCCGCAGCTGTTGGCACTGCTGGCCAACGCCGGCGAGGTGTGGACCGATCAGCGCGACCGGGTGCTGGCGTCCGGGGCGAGCGTGGCGGAGCAGCTGCGGCTGCACACCGGCCCGCCGGCCCCGTCACGGGTGGATGCCGGGGTGTGCGACACCGCCGTCGGCCGCCTGCGAGCCACCTACGACGAGGCGCGCGGCGGCTTCGGCGGTGCCCCGAAGTTCCCGCCCTCGATGGTGCTGGAGTTCCTGCTGCGCCACCACGCGCGCACCGGCTCGGCCGACGCGCTGGCGATGGCCCGCGGCACCTGCGACGCGATGGCCCGGGGCGGCATGTACGACCAGCTCGGCGGCGGCTTCGCCCGCTACTCGGTCGACGCCGGGTGGGTGGTGCCCCACTTCGAGAAGATGCTCTACGACAACGCCCTGCTGTTGCGCGTCTACGCCCACCTCTGGCGCTCCACCGGCGACCCCCTCGCACGGCGAGTGGCGCAGGAGACGGCCGACTTCCTGCTGCGCGACCTGCGCACCGACGAGGGCGGGTTCGCGTCGGCCCTCGATGCCGACACCCTCGTCGACGGGCACTCGCACGAGGGCCTCACCTACGCGTGGACCCCCGGCCAGCTCGTCGACGTGCTCGGGCGCGACGACGGCGAGCGGGCGGCCGCGCTGCTGGGGGTCACGGCCGCGGGCACCTTCGAGGCCGGCGCGTCGACCCTGCAGCTGCGCACCGACCCCGATGACCCGGACTGGTGGGCGAGCACCCGCGAGCGGCTGTTCTCCGCCCGGTCGGACCGTCCGCAGCCGAGCCGCGACGACAAGGTGGTCACCGCGTGGAACGGCCTGGCGGTCGCCGCGCTGGCGGATGCCGGCGTGCTGCTGCAGCGCGCCGACCTCGTGGGGGCGGCAGAGACGGCGGCCGACTTCGTGCTCGACGTCCACGTCGTCGACGGCATCCTGAGACGCACCTCCCGCGGTGGGGTGGTCGGCACCGCCCCGGCGGTGCTCGACGACCACGGTGACCTGGCCGAGGGGCTGCTCGCGCTGCACCAGGCGACCGGTTCGCCGCGCTGGGCGGCTGACGCCGCGTCGCTGCTCGACGTGGCGCTGGAGCGGTTCGTCGACGAGCGCGGCACCGTGCACGACACGGCCCACGACGCCGCCCCGCTGTTCGCGCGCCCGGCCGGGCGCACCGACAACGCCGAGCCGGCCGGAGCGTCCGCCCTGGCGGGCGCGCTCGTGACGCACGCCGCGCTCACCGGATCGGCCCGGCACCGCGAGGCGGCGGCATCCGCCCTGGACGCCTGTGGCCCGGTGGCCGCCCAGGACCCCCGGTTCGCGGGGTGGGCGCTGGCCGTGGCCGAGGCGGTCGTGGCCGGACCCCTGCAGGTCGCCGTGGTCGGTGAGGGTGCGCACGCGCAGGCGCTGCTCGACGTCGCACGCGCCGCGACCTCGCCCGGCACCGTCGTGGTGCACGGGATGCCGGATGCCGTGGGGGTGCCGCTGCTGGCCGACCGACCACTGGTGGGCGGCATGCCCGCGGCCTACGTGTGCCGCGGCTTCGTGTGCGAGATGCCGGTCACCACGCCCGAGGCACTGCGAGCGGCCCTCGCCGGGTCCCTCTGACCGCCGCTCGGACTGGCCGAGCAGACAGGCCCTGTGGGGCGCGCCGAGGTCGGCCACGCCCCACAGGTCGCCGGCTCAGGGAGCGCAGTCGCCCGTCTCGTTACCGGACGAGATGTTCTCGGACTTGATCTCGAGGGTCCTGACGACGCCGTCGTTCACGCCGTCGTTCACCGTGTAGGAGACGATGAGGTTCACCGTGCACGACTGGACGTCGAGCAGGAAGATCGTGATGGTGCCCGGAGCACCGACGCACTGGTTCAGCCCGACCTTCCGGTCGATCGGCTGGTTGTTCCGCAGCACGACGTCGGTGATGCACACCGTCGTGTCGGCCTCCAGGCAGGCAGCCTGGTCCGTGACCGCGAAGACGAGCTTCATGTTCTTCTTGCCGTTGATGGTCGTCTTGCCGTCACAGCACTTGAACGAACCCGGGGCCAGGGTGATGGTCGGGAGGCAGTCGGGGGGGCTGGCGGCCATCGCGGGAGCCGCGGCTCCGACGGCGATGACGGGCACTGCCCAGGCAGCACCACTGGCAACGGTGCGCCGGCTCGGCCGGCGCACCTCGGTCCCCTGCGAACGAGTCATGACACACCTATGGCTCAACGCCGGGCTTCCCTGCTGAAACACGGCTGAGTTCGCGACCCTACCAGTCAGATGACCTCGTCCAGCACCACGGTGCGTCGCGCGTACGCGCAGGTCACGCGGCGTGTCGTCAGGGCACGCCGCGTCTCAGGTGCTGAGAAGGGCGTAGGCAGGGTCGCGGTCCGACATCAGGGCCGAGGCCAGCGTCGGGTCCACCCACGCCGCCGTCGCCCAGACGTCGGCCCAGAGCAGGTCCGGCCCGACCACCGTCGCCGAGCCGTCCCGGCCGATGGCCCGCCCGGTGCGCGGGTCGACCACGTGGGCCCCGCGAGCCGCGGCCCCCGAGGTGGCGACGGCCCCGCGCCGCACCGAGACCACCCGTGCCACGGCGCCGGGATGCCGGGGGTCCTCGATGCCGATCCGCCAGGTCGGCGCCGAGGCCGACGGGCCGGGGCCGGCACCGACGACGATGTCGCCGCCGGCCCCGATGCTGTAGGAGACCTCCGGGACGACGTCGAGGTGCGCTGCCGCGGCAGCGACGGCCCAGCCCTTCACCAGGCCGGTGGGGTCGTAGGCGAGCCGGCCGCCGGGGCGCCGCCGCCACGCCTGGAAGAGCCCGTCGGTGCGCTCCTCGGCCTCGAGGCACAGCTCCGTCACGTCGGCGACCCACGGGTGCACCTCATCGCGCTCCCCGTGCTGCAACCGCAGCAGCTCGCTGTCGGCGCGCCAGGTGCTGAGCACGGCGTCGACCTTGCGCAGGTGGGCGTACACCCGCGCCACGCCGGCCTCGAGGTCGGGCCTGGTCGGCTCGACGGCGCGCACGTGCACGCTGATCGGCATCCCCATCACCTGCTCCACCCAGGCGCGGCGGGCCAGCCGCGGCGGGTCGGGGGGCGCCGCGGTCACCGGGATCTCGGCGGTGATCACAGGTTCGCCTGGTCGATGGCCGACTGCAGGGAGCCGATGTAGCCGTTCGAGGTGTAGGTGGCGCCGGACACCATGTCGATGTTCGCGCTCTGCGCGTCGACGGTCTCGGAGTTGAGGATCGGCACGGCGTAGGAGTTGATCTCCTGGTCGCGGCCGTTGCTCCACGGCACCTGCAGGACCGTGGCCTTGGTGACCTTGCCGTCCTTGACCGTGATCTCCACCTGCACGTCGCCGAAGCGGGTCGAGACGGCGTCACCGGTGTACGTCCTGGCCGCCGAGGACGAACCGGAGGTGCCCGAGGAGCCGGAGGACCCGCTGCTGCCCGATGACGAGCTGCCGGAGTCGGCCGAGCCGGTGCCGGCCGAGCCGGTGCGGGTCGAGCCGGTGTCCGTGCCGGACTGGGCGACGATGCTGGTGGACGCCGCCGAGCTGGTCGAGGTGTGGTAGCTGAAGAGGAGCACGAGGGCCGAGACGGTGCTCAGCAGCCAGAGGGTGATGCGGCGCATGGCGGAGTCCTTGGGACGTCGGTTCGGAGGGTCAGTAGGCGAAGCGCTCGAGGTGCACGGCCTCAGGGGGCACCCCGCCGTCGAGCGCGGCGGCGCGCGCGGCCGACATCCAGCCGTCGGACCCGCAGATGTAGACGTCGTGGTGCTCGAGGTCGGGCACGATCTCGCGCAGCGCCTGCACGTCGGTGAGGTGGCGGGCCTGGGCCGGCAGCCAGCTGTTGCGGTCCGGCACTCGCGGCCCCTCCACCAGCAGGTAGCGGGCGCCGCGGGCGGCGGCGAGCGCCGAGATCTCCTCGCCGAGCACGGCCTCGTGGCGGGAGCGCACCCGGTGCACGACGGTGACGTCACCGGGGGCCTGGTCGAGCTCCTCGAGCAGCGCCCGCATGGGGGTGATGCCGATGCCCGAGCCCATCAGCAGCACCTTGCAGCGAGCACGGACCCCTTGGTGCATGCGGCCGTAGGGGCCTTCGAGCAGCACCCGGGTGCCGGGCCGCAGGCTGGCCAACCGGGCCGAGCCGTCGCCGGCGTGGGCCGCGGTGAACCGCAGGGTCCGCCCGTCGGGGGCCGCCGAGATGGAGTAGGGGTTGGCGCGCGTCCATCCCGGCCCGTCGACGAAGCGCCACTGGAAGAACTGCCCGGCGCGCACCGGCATCCGACGGACGCCCCGGCCACCGACGGTCACCGTGGTGACGCCCGGGCCCTCGGCCGTGACGTCGAGGACCCGAAGCGGCGAGCGCAGTGAGCGCCACAGCGGCAGCCAGAGCCGGAAGACCAGCACCGCGCCGGCGCACACGACGTACAGGCTCCACCAGAACACGGTCGCGGTGCTCGAGGACAGGAAGTCGGCGCCGGTCCACAGCTGGTGCGGCAGCGCGAGGCCTGCACCGAGGTAGCCGTAGAGGTGGATGAGGTGCCATGACTCGTAGCGCAGCCGGCGCCGAGCCTTCTTCACCGACGTCACGACCACCATGACCAGGGCCGCGGTGCCGGCCACGGCGAGCAGCATGCCGGGGTAGTTCACGACGAAGTCGACGATCGTGCCCCACAGCCCCAGGCTCGAGCCCGCGGCGTAACCGAGCGTGATGAGCACGATGTGCGCCAGCAGCAGGGTGAACGAGGTGAAGCCGACCAGCCGGTGGGTGCGGGCGAGCTCGTCCTGCCCCCAGGCCTGCTCGACCCACGGCACGCGGGCCATGAGGAACACCTGGATGAGCAGCAGGGCCGACGCGACCAGCCCGGTGAGCCGCCCCGTCGACAGCAGCGCGTCCGACACCGACGTCAGCTGCTGGATGCCGCCGCCCTTGACCCACAGGGCCGTCACCACGAGCAGGACGAACCAGCCCGCGACGACGCTGGCGTCGCGCCACCAGCGGGGCACCGGGCTCCGGCGACGGACCGACGGCGCCATGGCGATGCCGGCGGCCTGGGCCACGGGGGCGAGCGTGCCGAGGGCCCCGGTGGGGGGCGGGCTGCTGATCGTCATGAGCCCAACCTCGGGGACTTTCCTGTGCGTGACCTGTGCCTGCCATCGGCGTGGACCGTGAGCGTGTGGAAACGGTTGCGCAGATCCGCAAGAATGCGCGCGTGAGAGCACCGGTGCCGCCCCCCTCGATCCCCGTGCCCGCGGGGCTGAGCAGCGACCGACTGGTGATGCTCCGCACCCGGGTCGAGCGCTGGTGGCCCGACCTGCTGGCCGGACTGACCCCCCTCTACGGCGCGCAGCGGGCGTCGGTGCTGGGCGCCGACCTGGTGGAGCTGGCGGCGACCGCGTTCAGCGTGCGCTCCGACCGGCTGCACGTGCGCGACCTCGAGCGGATGCTGCGCCCGGACTGGCTGCAGGACCCCACCATGGTCGGCTATGCCGCCTACACCGAGCGGTTCGCCGACGACCTGGCCGGCGTCGCGGAGCACGTGCCCTACCTGGCCGAGCTGGGGGTGCGCTACCTGCACCTGATGCCGTTGCTGCGACCGCGCGACGGCGACAACGACGGCGGGTATGCCGTGGCCGACTACCGCTCCGTGCGGCCCGACCTGGGCACGATGGACGACCTGGAGGACCTCGCGGAGCAGCTGCACGACAGCGACATGAGCCTGGTGCTCGACCTGGTGCTCAACCACGTGGCGCGCGAGCACGAGTGGGCGCGCCGCGCCCGTGCCGGTGAGACGGCCTACCGGGAGTACTTCCACGTCTTCCCCGACCGGGAGATGCCCGACGCCTACGAGCGCACCCTGCCCGAGGTGTTCCCCGACTTCGCCCCGGGCAACTTCACCTGGGACGACGACCTGCAGGGGTGGGTCTGGACGACCTTCAACGAGTTCCAGTGGGACGTGAACTGGGCGAACCCGGCCGTGCTGCGCGAGTACGCCGCGATCATCCTCGAGCTCGCCAACCGAGGCGTCGACGTGCTGCGGCTCGACGCGATCGCCTTCATGTGGAAGCGGCTCGGCACCGACTGCCAGGGCGAGCCCGAGGTGCACGCGATCACCCAGGTGCTCCGCGCGGTGACCCGCATCGCCTGCCCGAGCGTCGCGTTCCTCGCCGAGGCGATCGTGGCCCCCACCAAGCTGCTGCCCTACCTGGGCACCGGGCCCTACACCGGCAGGGTCAGCGACCTCGCCTACCACAACAGCCTCATGGTGCAGATCTGGTCGATGCTCGCCGCCCGCGACGTGCGGCTCGCGGTGGAGGCGCTCGGCGCGCTACCGCCCAAGCCCTCCACGGCCACCTGGCTGACCTACCTGCGCTGCCACGACGACATCGGCTGGGCGATCATGGACGAGGACGCCGCAGCCGTGGGCGTCACCGGCCACGGGCACCGCAGCTTCCTGGCCCACTGGTACGCCGGCGACTTCCCCGGCTCGCCGGCGCGCGGGCTGGTGTTCCAGTACAACGCCGAGACGGATGACCGGCGCACGAGCGGCAGTGCGGCATCCCTGGTCGGCCTCGAGGCGGCGCACTCGGTGGCCGAGGTCGACCGCGCGGCATCCGCGCTGCGACTGGCGCACGCGCTGGTGCTGGGCTGGGGCGGCATCCCGGTCATCTGGAGCGGTGACGAGCTGGGTCAGCCCAACGACCCCTCGTGGGCCGGCGAGCCCGGGCACGAGGAGGACAACCGCTGGGCGCACCGGCCCCGGCTCGACTGGGCCCGCGCGGAGCAGCGGCACGACCGCGGCACGGTGCCCGGGCGGGTGTTCGGCGACCTCGTCGCGCTGGTTCGCGCACGTGGCCGGTTGGTGCACCTGCACGGCTCGGTCGAGACCACCGTGGGCCCCGTCGACGACCCGGGCGTGCTGGTGACGGTGCGCGAGCACCCGGTCGGCCGGTTCGTCGGCGTCTACAACGTGACCCCGCAGGCGCGTCCGTGGCTGGGCCGGCGGGTCAACGCGCTCGGCGTGGCCGACGCCCGCGACGAGATCACCGGCGACATCCTGCCGTGGGGCGCCGACGGCAACGTCTGGCTGCCGCCCTTCGGCGTGCTCTGGCTCACCGCCGACCGCCGCTGAGCCGCGCCCGGGTCCCGAAGTGCGCACCCCACGCCTCGTCGACGATGAGCGGGATGCCGTGCTCGTGGCACAGCCGCGCCGACTCCCGCACGTCGGCACCGGTGCCGTGGTCCGTCTGGGTGATGAGCAGCACGGCTGATGCGCGGGGGTGCCGATCGAGCGCGTCCGCGAGGGCCTGGGTGGTCGCGGGGTGGGCGATCTGGCGCTCCTCGTCCCAGGACGGCCGCAGCCACACCGGCTCGACACCGGCCAGCACCAGGGAGGCGACGACCGACTTGTGCACGTTGCGGTCGATGATCACCTTCTTGCCGGGACCGCTGACCGTCAGCAGGGCCACGTGGATGGAGATGCTCTACCCGCACGTGGTGAACACCGCGTGGCGTGCGCCCACGGCATCCGCGCAGAGGTCCTCCGCGGGGGACACCGACGACTTGGCCATGATGACGTCGGCCTCGAAGGCGCCGCGGGAGAGCACCTCGGCAGTGCGGTCGTCGACGCCGCGGCCGAACCGGTGGCCCGGCAGGGCGAAGGTGTACAGGCCCTCGTCGCGCACCTGCTCGATGGCGTCGAGGACGGGCGTGGCGTCCTGGTCGGTGCTGGAGCGGTCCATGACCGCCCACCTACCCCCACCAAGGTGACACCGGCTCACCAGAGGCCGAGGAGGTCACCGCCGATCCGGATGATGAACGCACCGACGACCACGATGAAGACGAGCCGCACGAACGAGTTGCCCCGCGACACGGCCGTGCGGGCTCCCACGTAGCCGCCGGCGACGTTGGCCACCGCCATCACCAGCCCCACCCGCCACACGATGTGCCCGCCCGGCGCGAAGACCGTGATGGCGCCCAGGTTGGTCGCGAGGTTGGCGATCTTGGCCTTGGCGCTGGCCTCGAGGAACGAGTAGCCCATCAGGCCCACGAGGGTGAGCACGAAGAACGAGCCGGTGCCCGGGCCGAGCGCCCCGTCGTAGACGCCGATGACGAACCCGATCAGCATCGCCACGACGGTGTGCCGGTGGCCCGACCACCGCAGCACCGTCGCCTCCCCCAGCGACGGCTTGAGCAGCGTGTAGGCGCCGACGGCGATCAGCATGACCAGGATGATCGGGTTGAAGGCGGCCTTGGGGATGTGCAGCCCGATGAGCGCGCCGATCACCGCCCCCAGGTAGGCCACGGCCGCCATCGGCAGGGCCGTGCGCAGGTCGGGACGCACCCGCCGGTAGTACGTGCCGGCGGCCGTCGCGGTGCCCCAGACGGAGGCGAACTTGTTCGTGGCGAGCACCTGGGCGGGTGCCGCCCCGGGCAGCCCGATGAGCAGGGCCGGCAGCTGGATCAGCCCTCCTCCGCCGACGACGGCATCCACCCAGCCCGCCAGGAACCCGGCGACGCCGAGCAGCGCGACGACCCCGCCCCCCGGGTCGGTCACAGGGCCTCAGGCCTCCGCAGCCCAGGCGTCGACGATGTCGAGCACGTCGAGCAGCTGGTGGGCGTGTCCGTCGGGCATGGCGGTGACCTCCACCCGCTGGGCGGCCGGGATGTCGGAGTGCGGGATCCAGATGGCGCGCATACCCACCTGCTGCGGCCCGTGGACGTCCTCGAAGACGCGGTCGCCGACGTAGACCGCCCGCCGCGGCGCGACGCCCAGCGCCCGGCAGATCGCCCGGAACGCCTCGGGGTGCGGCTTCACGTGGTCGATCTCGCTGGAGTAGAGGTCGGCGTCGAGCAGGTCGAGCACGCCGTCGCGCTCGAAGATGCCCCGGTGGTAGTCGCGGGTCCAGATGGTGTTCGAGAGCACGCCGACCTTGATGCCGCGCGCGTGCAGCCCCTCCCACAGCGGCCGCACCTGCGGGTCGGTGAAGGTGTGCGGCTCCCAGAAACCGCGGTAGGCCGCCAGGGCCAGGTGGTGCCGGTCGTGCTCAGCGTCCACGCCGGCCTCGACCAGGATGTCGGCCAGCGCCGCCGAGGTGTGCTCCTCCCGGCCGCGCCGCCAGGCGGCCGACTCGGCCTCGAGGATCCGGTCGGCGAGCCGGTGCGCCTCCTCGAGGTCGGCGTCGGACACGTCGGGCGACTCGACCGGGATGCCGTGCACCTCGCGCGCGAACACGCGCCACTGCTCGGGCAGGTCGACGGTGTGCCAGGGCGTCAGCGTGCCGCCCCAGTCGAAGACGACCGCCTCGACGGGCTGGCTCACGCGCGGCCGATCTCGGCCAGGATCTGCGCCACCGCCGAGTCGACCGCGAGGTCGCGCCGCTCGCCCGAGCGCCGGTCCTTGAGCTCGATCGTGCCGTCGGCCAGCCCGCGCCCGACCACCACGATGGTCGGCACGCCGATCAGCTCGGCATCCTTGAACTTCACGCCGGGACTGGCCTGGCGGCGGTCGTCGAGCAGCACGTGCACCCCCTGCGCCTCGAGCTCGCGGGTGAGCTCCTCGGCATACGTGGCGACGGCCTCGTCCTTGCCGGTGACCACGACGTGCACGTCGGCCGGTGCGAGCGCGCGGGGCCAGACGAGCCCGAGGTCGTCGTGGTTGCCCTCGGCGACGCAGGCGACCGCGCGCGAGACCCCGACGCCGTAGGAGCCCATGATCACCGTGCGCAGCTTGCCGTTCTCGTCGAGCACCTTGAGGTCGAGCGCCTCGGCGTACTTGGTGCCGAGCTGGAAGATGTGCCCCATCTCGATGCCGCGCGCCGACTCCAGGCCGTGCCCGCACGAGGGGCAGGCGTCGCCGTCGCGCACCTCGGCGGCCTCGATCGCGCCGTCGGCGGTGAAGTCGCGCCCGGCCACGAGGTCGATGACGTGGCGGCCGTCCTCGTCGGCGCCGGTCACCCACGCCGTGCCCTCGCTGACCCGCGGGTCGAGCAGGTAGCGGATGCCGGACGCCTTCTCGGTGCCCAGCACGCCGGGCCCGATGTAGCCCTTCGCCAGCACCGGGTGGGCCGCGAAGTCCTTCTCGTCGAACGCCTCCACGGTGGCGGGCTCGACCTGCGCGCCCAGGCGCTTCTCGTCGACCTCGCGGTCGCCGGGCAGCCCGATGGCCAGCGGCTCGCGGGTGCCGTCGGGGTGCGCCAGCACCACGAGCACGTTCTTCAGGGTGTCCGAGGCCGCCCACGGGCGACCGTCGGCCCGCGGGAAGGCCGACTCGAGGTGCGCGACCAGCGTGTCGATCGTCGGGGTGCCCGGGGTGTCCTCGACGTGCGCGGCAGGGGTTCCGGAGGCGTCGACGGCATCTGGCACGGGCACCCGCACGGCCTCGACGTTGGCCGCGTAGCCGCAGTTGGTGCAGCGCACGTAGGTGTCCTCGCCGTTCTCGGCGGTCGCGAGGAACTCCTCCGACTTGGAGCCGCCCATCGCCCCGGCCATCGCCTGGACGATGACGTAGTGGAAGCCCAGCCGGTCGAAGATGCGCACGTAGGCGTCGCGGTGCAGCTGGTAGCTCTTGTCGAGCCCGGCCTCGTCGAGGTCGAAGGAGTAGCTGTCCTTCATGACGAACTCACGCCCGCGCAGCAGCCCGGCCCGCGGCCGGGCCTCGTCGCGGTACTTGATCTGGATCTGGTAGATCGACAGGGGCAGGTCCTTGTACGAGCTGTAGAGGTCCTTGACCGCGAGGGTGAACATCTCCTCGTGCGTGGGCCCGAGCAGGTAGTCGGCGCCCTTGCGGTCCTGCAGCCGGAAGATGTTGGGCCCGTAGTCGGTCCAGCGCCCGGTCGCGTCGTACGGCTCGCGCGGCAGCAGCGCGGGGAACCGGACCTCCTGGCCGCCGATGGCGTCCATCTCCTCGCGCACGATCGTCTCGACCCGGCGCAGCACCTTCAGGCCCAGCGGCAGCCACGTGTAGATGCCCGGGCTGACCCGACGGATGTAGCCGGCCCGCACGAGCAGCTGGTGGCTCGGGACCTCGGCGTCCGCCGGGTTCTCGCGAAGGGTTCGCAGGAACAGGGACGACATGCGCATGGCCACGGGACAGCTCCTGAGGTGGTTGGACAACCCGCCAAGGATAACGACGAGCGCGGATGCCGATCACGCACCCGCCGCCGGCCGTTCCCGGGACGCTCGCCTACACCTTCACCTCGGAGTACCGGGCACGGACACCGGAGTCCTGGAAGCCGAGCCGAAGGTAGAGGTCGTGAGCCGCGTTGTCCACGTTCACCGCCAGCCACGCCTGCTCGCACCCGGCCTTGGCCAGGGCCCGCAGGGACCGCACGACCAGGTGGGCGCCCAGGCCGTGCCCTCGCCAGGAGGGGACCACGCCCACCTGGTCGATCCAGTCGTCGGTGAGCGTCACGAACCCGGCGACGCGCCCCCGCTCGTCGAGCACGACCCGTGAGTCGTCAGCCCGGAAGCCCTGGTCGCCCTCGACCTCCCCGACCCACTCGTCGCGAGGGGTGTCCGGGAAACCCGGCCGGGTCGAGAACGACGCACGGTAGGCCCGGTGGAACAGGTCGGCGGTGTCGGCGGTCCACGGGAAGGACGACAGCCCCGCGGGCCGGGCCACGCGGGGAACCTCCAGCAGGGGGTGGCGCATCACGTGCTCGGCGAAGGTGCGCCGCAGGCCGATCGCGGACAGCAGCCGGTCGGTCGCCGGTGATGTCGTCTCGGCGACCACACGCAGCGGCCCGCCCCGGGCCTGCTCGCGGCACCATCGGACGAGCGAGTCGCCGTGGCCCTGGTTGCGCACCGACGGGTGGACCAGCCAGGTGGCGGTCCGCTGGCCGGAGCCGTCGAGGAACACCGACGCCGCCGCGACGAGGTCCCCCGTCTCGTCGCGCCCACCGATACTCGAGCCCGACAGGAAGAGCCGGCGGATGGTCGGCTCGTGCGCGAGCTGCGGCAGTCCTCCGTCGACGGCGAGGCACCGGCGGGCGAGGTGGCGCAGGTCGTCGAGGTCGCCCTCGGTGAGCGGCTGCCAGGCCAGCGTGGACACGACCGGCCCTCAGTGGCCCGCGGCGCGCAACGCCGTCCGGATCATCGGCACCTGCAGCGGCAGGCGCACGAGGGTCGCGACGAAGCCGGCCCGGGACGCCTGGTCACCCTTGCGCTGCGCCCGCTGGCCGGAGTCGACGCTCATCTGCACGTTGGCCGGGAACACGGCGACCAGCAGCGCGGCCGATGCGTAGCCCGCCGGCCGGCGCGTGGCCGGCAGCAGCAGCCCTGCGGCACACAGCAGCTCGGCGACCCCGGAGGCGTAGACGAGCGCACGGTGGTTCGGCAGCACCCGGGGGACGATGCCCTCGAAGACCTGCGGTCGGACGAGGTGGACGACTCCCGAGCTGGCGAGCAGCGCGGCGAGCCCGGCGACGTCACGGCTGAGGGCTGGGACCGGGGCCATACCCCATCCAACCATCCGCCCCTCGGCCCCCGGCCGGCGGTTCAGTCCTGCGTCATGTCGAGGCCGAGCTCAACGACGCTGACGGATGCCGGGTCGGCGCCGAGCCCGTCGTCGGAAGCGATCGCCGTGATCCGTCGGGCGAGGTCGACCTCCTGCTGCGTCACCCACTCGACGACGCCCTGGGCCAGCTTGCGCCACTCGGTCAGCCTCGCACCGGCGATCTCGTCGCCCGTCAGCATCTGCATGGTGACCTCCCCTGCGAGTCTCCGTGTCCCAGAACCCTATCCGCGATGAGGATCGTGCTCGCTGTCACGCGGCATCCCGCCCGGTCGACAACATGCGGGCCAGCCGTGTCAGAGCAGGACCGTGCTGAAGTCGCCCACCTCTCGGAACCCGATGTGGGCGTAGGTGGCCCGCGCGGCGGTGTTGAAGTCGTTGACGTAGAGCGTGACCAGCGGTGCCGGCCCCACCATCACCTGCTCGACCACGCTCGCGAGCATCGGCACCGCCAGGCCGCGGCCACGCAGCTCCGGGGCCAGCCAGACGCCTTGCAGCTGCGCGCAGCCCAGGGCGAGGCTGCCGATGTCGGTCTTGAAGACCACCCGACCGCCCTCGACGACGACGTAGGTGTGCCCGCGCGCGGCGAGCGAGGCGAGGGACGCCCGGTAGCCGCGGTCGCTGCCGCGGTAGGGCGGGTAGCCGATCTCGGCGGTGAACATGTGCTCCGCCGCCGGCAGCACCAGGTCGACCTCCTCGACCCGGGCCGGCCGCACCCGAGGGTCGAGCGGCACGCCCAGGGTGGAGGGGAGCCGGTCGGTCACCAGCAGCGGTTGGCTGTCGCGCACGGCGCGGGCCGCACCCCAGTGCGGCTCGAGGTGCTGCCAGAGGCCCTCGACCTCCTCGCGCGGGCCGAACACCGAGGCGCAGCGGCCCCGCCACCGGCGCACCCGGTCGGCGAAGGCCGCCCGGCTCTCCGTCGTGGTGCCCACCGGCACGACGTTCGCGCTGGCCCAGCACAGGGCCGTCAGCTCGCCGTCGACCCGGTGGCCCAGCACGCCGGCGAGTGACCCGGTGCGGGCCCCCTCGAGCACCCGCGCGGCGACGAACACCCCACGGGCCAGGTCGCGGGCGCACACCTCCAGGGCCTCGTCGCGGTCGGCGAGCGACAGCGGACGGACCGGTGAGCGGGTGCGCAGCACGACGTCAGCCTAAGGCGCCGTGGGGGCGTGCGCCCTGCCTCGTCACCCCTCGACACCGGCCGGTCGCCGGGGGCTCACGCGGGCAACGCCTCGGCCGCGCGGGCCGGGACGCCCTGCGGGGGTGGCACCGGGCCCGGCCGCCACCGACGCACGACCTCACCGAGCGCCCAGCCGAGGGGGGCCGTCGAGAGCAGCATCACCGCCAGGCCGGCCAGCTGCAGCCCGGTGGGCGCGGCGGGCGGCGTGGTCACCACGATCACGGGCGTCGCCGCGACGAGCAGCACCCCCACGGCACGGACCGCGGGCCGTCCGAGCAGCACGGCCGCCATGCCGACGGCGGCGGGCAGCAGCAGGCTGCCGGGGCCGGCGAAGAGCAGCACCCCGGGCAGGGCCGCCAGCCGCCACCACCGAGAACGGCCGGTGACCCGTGCCCCGTGCACGAGGCCGACGAGGGCACCGGCGACGGCCGAGGCGCCGACGATCGCGAGGGTGCCCTCCCAGCTGAACTGTGGGTCGTCGGAGAGCAGCCGCATGAACACCCGGGCCACCACCCCCCACACGGCGCCGCCGAGGAGCCCGGCGGCCAGGCCGCGCCGCATCACCGCACCACCGGCAGGTGGGTGGGGCGACGGTTCGTGCGCAGCCGGCCGGCGTCGACGCGCGGGCCTGTCGCGGTGAACGCCGCCGTTGCCACAATGGCGGGCATCGCGAGGGCGGGTCGGGAGGTGGGGGACATGGCGTTCCTTTCGGTCTGGTCCACGGCTTCGCAGACACTGGACGGACGTGCGCCGGGGTGCGCCCGGGTGACCCGGGGGCGGGCGCAGGAGTCGCCGAGGTTCCGGTGAGATTCCGTCAGGTCCGCGTGTCACCCGGACGGCGTGCTCGCACGTCAGTCCCGGTGATGGAGGTCGTTGCGCAGCGGGTGGGTGCTGTCGACGCCGCGGGTCCGGAGCCCGTGGACGTCGCGGCACTGTTCGATGCTGAGGCGGCGTCGCTCACTCGGCTCGCGCGGTTCTACGTCGACGACAAGACGGCGGCCGAGGACCTCGTGCAGGAGGCCTTCATCCGGTTCGCCCGGCACCACGGCCGGCTCCGGGACGGTGCCCGGGCGGCCGCCTACCTGCGCTCGATCGTCATCAACCTGGCGCGGGACCACAACCGGCGCGGGTTCGTGTCGTGGCGGCACCGGCCCCCGGCGCAGCCCGACGCCCCCTCGGCGGCCGAGACCGCGGAGGAACGCGCCGAGCGGGCGGCCGTGGTCGCCGCACTGCGCGCCCTCCCCCGGCGCCAGCGTGACTGCGTGACGCTGCGCTACTACTACGACATGCCGGTGGCCGAGATCGCGGCCACCCTGGGCCTGTCGGCGAACACTGTCAAGACCCACCTGCAGCGTGGGCTCGATGCCCTCGGCGCACGACTGGAGGCCGACCGATGACCCACCTCGAGGAGCGGATCAGCAGGGCGCTCGGCTCGTCACGCACCACGCCCTCCCCCGACCTGTTCGAGCGTGTGCTCGACAGCATCGACGCCGACCGCCGCCGCCGCCGCGCTCTCTGGCGGGTCGCGGCTGGCACCGCCGGCGCCGTCGCTCTCGCCACCGCTGCAGTCCTCGCCCTCACCCCACGCACCCCGAACGGAGCGCTCGCCATGCCCTGGTGGATCCTCGAAGTCGCCACGACCCTCGTGCTCGTCGCCATCGCCGTCTGGCTGGGGCCGTTCATCAAACGGTTCGGGCGCGCCTACGCGGCCGATGTCTTCCACGACAACCCGCTCACCGGCAAGAGCTACATCGTGCTCACCGACATCGTCTACTACCTGATCTTCGCCGCGTACATCCTGATGACCGCGAGCTTCACCCCCAGCAGGGAGTGGAACAACCAGTTCACCGGCGTGGTCAGCGGCGAACAGCTCGGAGCGGCAGCGCTGCGCGTGGGCGGCATCCTGCTCGTCATCGGGGCCCTGCACGGGATCAACATCGTGCTCATGCCGGTGCTCGGACGGTTGTTCTCGCTCAACCGGAGGCTGTCCACCGAGCAGCGAGAGGCGGTGCGCTACCCGTGAGCACCGCCCTCGCGGGGTCGGTGGTGTCCAGCCCCCAGCTGGCCTGCCCGCGGCGGTAGCGGCCGTGGGCTGCCTCCGGGGTGGCCGTGGGGGCGGCGCCGGTCAGCTGACGGTGACCGACGGGACGCCCGCGGACTCCTCGTCCATCGGCTCGCCCATCTCGTCGGCGATGCGCATGGCCTCCTCGATGAGGGTCTCGACGATCTGGCTCTCGGGCACCGTCTTGATGACCTCGCCCCTGACGAAGATCTGTCCCTTGCCGTTGCCGGACGCCACGCCGAGGTCGGCCTCGCGGGCCTCTCCCGGACCGTTGACGACGCAGCCCATGACGGCCACGCGCAGCGGCACCTCCAGCCCGTCGAGCCCTGCGGTGACCTCGTCGGCCAGCCGGTAGACGTCGACCTGGGCCCGCCCGCAGGACGGGCAGCTGACGATCTCCAGGCCGCGCTGGCGCAGGTTGAGCGACTCGAGGATCTGGGTGCCGACCTTGACCTCCTCCACCGGCGGGGCGGAGAGGGAGACGCGGATGGTGTCGCCGATGCCCTGGCTGAGCAGGGCACCGAAGGCGACCGCGGACTTGATGGTGCCCTGGAACGCCGGCCCGGCCTCGGTGACGCCCAGGTGCAGCGGGTAGTCGCACTGGGCGGCCAGCAGCTCGTAGGCCCGGACCATGACGACCGGGTCGTTGTGCTTGACCGAGATCTTGATGTCGCGGAAGTCGTGCTCCTCGAACAGCGAGCACTCCCACAGCGCGGACTCGACCAGCGCCTCCGGGGTGGCCTTGCCGTACTTGGCGAGCAGCCGCTTGTCCAGCGAGCCGGCGTTGACCCCGATCCGGATCGGGATCCCGGCGTCCGTGGCCGCCTTGGCGATCTCGCCGACGCGGTCGTCGAATTTCTTGATGTTGCCCGGGTTCACGCGCACGGCGGCGCAGCCGGCGTCGATCGCGGCGAAGACGTAGCGCGGCTGGAAGTGGATGTCGGCGATGACCGGGATCTGCGACTTCGCCGCGATCGCCGGGAGCGCCTCGGCGTCGTCGGTGTCCGGGACGGCGACCCGCACGATCTGGCACCCGGCGGCAGTGAGCTCGGCGATCTGCTGCAGCGTCGCGTTGATGTCCGCGGTCTTGGTCGTCGTCATCGACTGCACGCTGATCGGGGAGTCGCTGCCGACCCCGACGCCGCCGACGTCGAGCTGGCGGGTCTTCCGGCGCGGGGCGAGGACGGGCGGGGGCGCTGCGGGCATGCCGAGACTGACGGGGGTCGCCATGGCACCCAGTATCGCCCGCTGCGCAGCGTGGTGCCGGTGGCCCCGTCGAGAGGCTCGCCACGAGCCTGCGAGTGGTGAGGAGAACGCGGTCCTTCGACTACTGCAGCGTGATCGGGTTCACGATGTCGGCGACCACCAGCAGGCCCGACAGGACGATGAACATCCCCGCGACGACGTAGGCCACCGGCATCAGCCGGGCGACGGTCGCCCGCACCTTCTCGTAGAGCGCGCCGGCGATGTGCCCGCCGTCCAGCGGATAGATCGGCAGCAGGTTGAACAGGAACAGCACCAGGTTGACGCTGGCCAGCAGGCTCAGGAAGAAGCTGAGCTTCTCCGCGCCGGAGAACTC
>JBJMHU010000170.1:0-43727 GCA_045807225.1 Ornithinibacter sp.
CTTCAAGTACATCGCCCCCTACACCGGCTCGGCCATCGGCCAGCACTGGATGTACGAGGGCAAGCACGTCCTGATCGTGTTCGACGACCTCTCCAAGCAGGCCGAGGCCTACCGCGCGGTCTCGCTGCTGCTGCGCCGTCCGCCGGGCCGCGAGGCCTACCCCGGTGACGTCTTCTACCTGCACAGCCGCCTCCTCGAGCGCTGCGCCAAGCTCTCCGACGACCTCGGCCACGGCTCGATGACCGGTCTGCCGATCATCGAGACCAAGGCCGGCGACGTCTCGGCGTACATCCCGACCAACGTCATCTCGATCACCGACGGCCAGATCTACCTGCAGGCCGACCTGTTCAACGCCAACGTCCGCCCCGCCATCGACGTGGGTGTGTCGGTGTCCCGCGTCGGCGGTGCCGCGCAGATCAAGGCGATGAAGTCGGTCGCCGGTCGACTCAAGCTCGACCTCGCGCAGTACCGCGCCCTGGAGGCGTTCGCGATGTTCGCGTCCGACCTCGACCCGGCCTCGCGCGCCCAGCTCGCGAAGGGCGCTCGCCTCGTCGAGCTGCTCAAGCAGCGCCAGGCCGCGCCGTTCCCCGTGGAGGAGCAGGTCGTCTCGATCTGGCTCGGCACCACCGGCAAGCTCGACGACGTCGCCGTCGAGGACGTCCGCCGCTTCGAGGCCGACTTCCTCGACCACCTGCGCCGCAGCAAGAACGAGCTGCTCGCGGCCATCCGCGAGACCGGCAAGTTCGAAGAGGAGACCGAGCAGGCCCTCGAGTCCGAGGTCACCACCTTCAAGCACAAGCTCTTCCAGGGCACGGGCGCCGACGGCCTCCAGGCCAGCCAGCTCGAGGAGGACGACGCGGCCGCCAAGGCGCAGGAGTCCGAGCAGGAGCAGATCGTCAAGCAGCGGCGCTGACCGGCACCCAGCACCACACCCCCAGGAAGGCGGAAACGTATGGGAGCGCAGATCCGGGAGTACCGGAACCGCATCCGTGCCGTCAGCTCGACCAAGAAGATCACCCGGG
Organism: Ornithinibacter sp.; assembly: GCA_045807225.1. Taxonomy (GTDB): domain Bacteria; phylum Actinomycetota; class Actinomycetes; order Actinomycetales; family Dermatophilaceae; genus Fodinibacter. Next base: position 1,023 of record JBJMHU010000170.1, read on the forward strand.
CGATGGAGCTCATGGCCGCGGCCCGCGTCGTCAAGGCGCAGGAGGCGGTGCGTGAGTCGAGCCCCTACGCCCGGGCCCTCACCCGCGCGGTCTCGGCCGTCGCGACGTTCTCCAACGAGGAGCACCCGCTCACCTCCGAGAAGGAGGACGTGAAGCGCGCCGCGGTCGTCATCATCACCTCCGACCGCGGCCTGGCCGGTGCCTACAGCTCCTCGGTCATCAAGGAGAGCGAGCGCCTCGTCGCGGCCCTGCGCGAGGAGGGCAAGGAGGTCGTTCCCTACCTCCTGGGTCGCAAGGTGGTCGGCTTCTACAAGTTCCGCCACCGCGACAGCGCGGCCGAGTGGAGCGGCAACTCCGAGAAGCCGAGCTTCGAGACCGCCCGCGAGGTGGGCCAGCGGCTGGTCGGTGACTTCACCACCCCGGCCGAGGAGGGCGGCGTCGACGAGGTGCACATCGTCTTCAGCCGGTTCGTGTCGATGGTGACCCAGGAGCCCGAGGTCATCCGGCTCCTGCCGCTCGAGGTGGTCGAGGGCGGGGAGGCCCCGGACGCCGACGACCTGCTGCCGCTGTACTCCTTCGAGCCCAGCGCCGAGCAGGTGCTCGACGCGCTGCTGCCCAAGTACGTCAACGCCCGGCTGTTCAACTGCATGCTCCAGGCCGCCGCGTCCGAGCTCGCCGCCCGCCAGCGGGCGATGAAGTCGGCGACGGACAACGCCGAGGAGCTCATCAAGAAGTACACCCGACTGGCCAACCAGGCGCGCCAGGCGGAGATCACCCAAGAGATCAGCGAAATCGTCGGCGGCTCCAGCGCGCTGGCCGAGAGCAAGTGAGTGAGAGAGAGACCATGACTGCTTCTGTCAGCGAGCGGAGCGAGACCCACGCCGTCGGCGGCGTGGGCCGCATCTCGCGCATCATCGGACCCGTCGTCGACGTGGAGTTCCCCGTCGACGGCATGCCCGAGCAGTTCAACCTGCTCACCACCGAGGTCGAGATCGGGGGCGTCAAGCGGCACCTCAACCTCGAGGTCGCCCAGCACATCGGCGACAACATGGTTCGCGCCATCTCGCTGCAGCCCACCGACGGCCTGGTCCGCGGCACCGCGGTGCAGGACACCGGCGGCCCGATCACCGTGCCGGTCGGCGACAACACCCTGGGCAAGGTCTTCAACACCACCGGTGAGGTCATGAACCTCGCCGAGGGCGAGACCTTCGAGGCCAAGGAGCGCTGGGGCATCCACCGCACCGCGCCGGCCTTCGACCAGCTGGAGTCCAAGACCCAGATGTTCGAGACCGGCATCAAGGTCATCGACCTGCTCACCCCCTACGTGCAGGGCGGCAAGATCGGCCTGTTCGGCGGTGCGGGCGTCGGCAAGACCGTGCTCATCCAGGAGATGATCGCCCGCGTCGCCCGCGACCACGGTGGTGTCTCGGTGTTCGCCGGCGTGGGCGAGCGCACCCGTGAGGGCAACGACCTGATGGTCGAGATGGAGGAGGCGGGCGTCCTGGGGCAGACCGCCCTCGTCTTCGGCCAGATGGACGAGCCGCCGGGCACCCGCCTGCGCGTCGCCCTCTCGGCGCTGACGATGGCGGAGTACTTCCGCGACGTGCAGGGCCAGGACGTGCTGCTGTTCATCGACAACATCTTCCGGTTCACCCAGGCGGGGTCCGAGGTGTCGACGCTGCTCGGCCGGATGCCGTCCGCGGTGGGCTACCAGCCGACCCTCGCCGACGAGATGGGCACGCTCCAGGAGCGGATCACCTCCACCCGTGGCCACTCGATCACCTCGATGCAGGCGATCTACGTGCCGGCCGACGACTACACCGACCCGGCCCCGGCCACGACGTTCGCACACCTCGACGCCACGACCGAGCTGTCGCGTGAGATCGCCTCGATCGGCATCTACCCCGCCGTCGACCCGCTCACCTCGACCAGCCGGATCCTCGACCGTCGGTACATCTCCGAGGAGCACTACACGACGGCGCTGCGCGTCAAGGGGATCCTCCAGCGCAACAAGGAGCTGCAGGACATCATCGCGATCCTCGGCATCGACGAGCTCTCGGAGGAGGACAAGATCCTCGTCAACCGGGCTCGCCGCATCCAGCGCTTCCTGTCGCAGAACACCTACGTGGCCAAGCAGTTCACCGGCATCGAGGGCTCGACGGTGCCGCTGGACGAGACCGTGGACGCGTTCACGCGGATCGCGGACGGCGAGTACGACCACGTCGCCGAGCAGGCGTTCTTCATGTGCGGTGGCCTCGACGACGTCGAGCGCCAGTGGGCCGAGATCCAGAAGAACCTCTGATGCCGCTCCAGGTCGAGATCGTCTCCGCCGACCGCAAGGTCTGGGAGGGTGAGGCGAGCCAGGTCAGCGCGCGCTCCATCGACGGCGACCTCGGCATCCTGCCCGGTCACACGCCCATCCTGTGCGTGCTCGACGAGGGCGAGGTGCGGGTCAACGCCGACGGGTCGTGGCGCTCGGCCCAGATCGACGGCGGGTTCCTCTCGGTCGACCACGACCGGGTGACGATCATCGCCGAGTCGGTCGACGCCAGCGGCATGGGCTCCTGACATCGAGGGCCGGGGACCGCTCGCATGACGCCGTTCGTGGCTGCCGAGCTGGTCCTCGCCCTCGTCGTCGTGCTGGTCGTCTGCGCGCTCACCTTCGTGTGGGCGCGCCGACGCTTCATCTCCGGCGACGGCCGCCCGGTCATGCTCTGCGCGCGCCGCCAGGGCGAGGCCGGCCGCTGGCGGCTGGGCCTGGCCCGGCTCAGCTCGGACCGCTTCGAGTGGTTCAGCATCGTCGGTCCCTCGCTGCGCGCCGAGGTGTCCTGGCAGCGCGGTGAGCTCGACTTCGGCACGGCGGTGCCGCTGCTCGACCCGATCCCCGGGCTGGCCGACCCGGTGGCCGTGCAGGGACGGGCCGGGGCGCAGGCGTGCGAGTTCGCGTTCGTGCCGGCCGCCTACACGGCGGTGCGGGCGTGGCTGGAGTCCAGCCCGCCCGGCTTCAACGTCAACGTCGCCTGAGCCCTCAGCCCTTCGGACCCTGCTCGCGGCCGCCCCCCGGCGCCCAGAGCACGTCGCCGCCGGGGAGGTTGGCGCAGCGGGCGAGCACGAACAGCAGGTCGGAGAGCCGGTTCAGGTAGGTGGCCGTCACCGGGTTGACACCGCCCTCGCCGCGCATCTCACCCGGCGTGGTGCCGTAGGCCTCCACCGCCGCCCACACCGACCGCTCCGCGCGGCGCACCACGGTCAGGGCCAGGTGCAGGTGCGCGGCGCCGGGGGTGCCGCCGGGCAGGATGAAGGACCGCAGCTTCTCGAGCCGCTCGAGGTAGCGGTCGCAGTCGGCCTCGAGCTCGCCGACCCACTCCTCCTTGACGCGCAGCGGTGGGTACTCGTAGGTGCGCTGCAGCGGGGTGGACAGGTCGGCGCCGATGTCGAACAGGTCGTTCTGCACCCGGGTGAGGACCAGCCGCACGTCCGGCGGCAGGTCGCCACACGCGAGGGCGAGACCGAGGGCCGCGTTCGCCTCGTTGACGTCGGCGTAGGCCACCAGCCGGGGGTCGGTCTTGCGGGTGCGGCTCAGGTCGCCCAGCGACGTCGTGCCGTCGTCGCCGGTGCGGGTGTAGATGCGGGTGAGGTTGACCATGGCCCAAGCCTCGCAGACGCGGCATCCGGCACCAGCGCTGGCAGCAAGAGGACAATGTCCATTCTTTGCCTGCTCTTTACCCGAATGTGGGTGACGCGCATACCCACGGGTCGGTCTAATGGACCCACGACGATGTGAGAGGGGGCACCGTGGCCGAGCGGGGGAACGCCATCGTGACCATCACCGAGTTCCACGATGACGGGGGTTGCCATGTCACGCTGAGGGGGCGGCTCGACGTGCGCACGGTCGCGGACCTGCGCCTGACGGTGCACCGGGTGATCGCCGAGGGCAGCACACCGGTGCTGCTCGACCTGGCCGAGGCCGAGGTGGGCGACGCGACGGGCTTCGGCTTCCTCGTCGAGTGCCAGCGCCGCGCCCGCCGCGCCGGTCGCCCGATGCGCATCGTCGCGGCCGACGAACGCACCCGGCGGCTGCTGCGTCGCGCCCGGCTGCACTCGATGCTGGGTGCCCTGCCCACCACGGCGACCGACGAGCCGGCGCTGGCCGGTGCGGCCGGCTGAGCACGGCCTGAGCCCTCGCCGACGAGGCGCCGGAGGCCCGCTGGTGTGGGCACTCTCACCGCGCCGGTCGCTACCCGCGCCCCCGAGCCGCGGCTAGCGTTCACCGCATGCCCGAGAGCCCCGACGCCGCCCGCCCCGAGCGAGACCGCCCGTGGGTGATGCGGACCTACGCCGGCCACTCCAGCGCCGCCGCCAGCAACGCCCTCTACCGGCGCAACCTCGACAAGGGCCAGACCGGCCTGTCGGTGGCGTTCGACCTGCCGACCCAGACCGGCTACGACCCCGACCACGTGCTCGCGCGCGGCGAGGTGGGCAAGGTGGGCGTGCCGATCTCGCACATCGGTGACATGCGGGCGCTGTTCGCCGACATCCCGCTGTCGCGGATGAACACCTCGATGACGATCAACGCCACGGCCATGTGGCTGCTCGCGCTCTACCAGGTGACCGCCGAGGAGCAGGCGCGGGAGGCGGGTGAGGACCCGGCATCCGCGGTGCGGGCGCTCGCGGGCACCACCCAGAACGACATCATCAAGGAGTACCTCTCGCGCGGGACCTACGTCTTCGCCCCGGGGCCCTCGCTGCGGCTGATCACCGACATGGTGACCTACACCGTCTCCGAGATCCCCACGTGGAACCCGACCAACATCTGCAGCTACCACCTCCAGGAGGCCGGCGCGACGCCCGTGCAGGAGATCGCCTACGCGATGTGCACCGCGATCGCCGTGCTGGATGCCGTGCGCGACTCCGGCCAGGTTCCCCCCGAGCGCTTCGGTGACGTCGTCGCCCGCATCTCCTTCTTCGTCAACGCCGGCGTGCGCTTCGTCGAGGAGATGTGCAAGATGCGCGCCTTCGTGCAGCTCTGGGACGAGCTGACCGTCGAGCGCTACGGCGTGACGGACCCGAAGCAGCGGCGCTTCCGCTACGGCGTGCAGGTGAACTCGCTGGGGCTCACCGAGGCCCAGCCCGAGAACAACGTGCAGCGCATCGTGCTCGAGATGCTCGCCGTGACGATGAGCAAGGACGCGCGGGCCCGCGCCGTGCAGCTGCCCGCGTGGAACGAGGCGCTCGGCCTGCCTCGGCCCTGGGACCAGCAGTGGTCGCTGCGCATCCAGCAGGTGCTGGCCTTCGAGAGCGACCTGCTCGAGTACGACGACCTCTTCGAGGGCTCGACGGTGGTCGCGGCCAAGGTCGCCGAGCTCGTCGAGGGTGCCCGCGCCGAGATCGACCGCGTGCAGGCCATGGGTGGCGCGGTGCCGGCGGTCGAGGGCGGCTACATGAAGAGCGAGCTCGTGGCCTCGCACTCGCGCCGTCGCCAGCGCATCGAGGCGGGCGAGGACGTCGTCGTGGGCGTCAACCGCTTCGAGACGACCGAGCCCAACCCGCTGACCGCCGACCTCGAGACGGCGATCCAGGGCGTGGATGCCGGTGTCGAGGCCGCCGCGGTGGCCGCCGTCCGGCGCTGGCGGGAGGAGCGCGACGCCGACCCGGAGCGTCGCGAGCGCGCGGCATCCGCCCTGGCCCGCCTGGTCGCCGACGCCGGCACCGACACCAACCTGATGCCTGCGACCCTGGAGTGCGCCCGGGCCGGGCTGACCACCGGGGAGTGGGCCGGGGCACTGCGGTCGGTCTTCGGTGAGTTCCGGGCGCCGACCGGGGTCAGCGGCTCGGTCGGTGTGGGCGCGGGGTCGCAGGCCCTGGCCGACGTGCGCGCCATGGTCGCCCGCACCAGCGACGAGCTCGGCGAGCGGCTGCGGCTGCTCGTGGGCAAGCCCGGGCTCGACGGCCACTCCAACGGTGCCGAGCAGATCGCCGTGCGGGCGCGCGACGCCGGCTTCGAGGTGGTCTACCAGGGCATCCGGCTCACGCCCGAGCAGATCGTGGGCGCTGCGGTGGCCGAGGACGTGCACCTCGTCGGCATCTCGATCCTCAGCGGCTCGCACATGGAGCTCGTGCCCGAGGTGCTCGAGCAGCTGCGCGAGGCGGGCGCGGGCGACGTGCCGGTGATCGTCGGCGGCATCATCCCCGAGGCTGACGCCGTCCGCCTCAAGGCGCTCGGGGTCGCCGAGGTGTTCACCCCCAAGGACTTCGGGCTCAACGACATCATGGTGCGCTTCGTCGAGGTCATCCGGGCCTCGCGCGGCCTGTCCACCGACGCGGCGACGCCCGCCCACGCCTGAGCGAGGACGGGCGCCGACGGGCGATCGGGCGTCAGGCGTTGACCGACTCCGACAGCGCGGCGTTCAGCTCGCGGGTGAAGGCCGGGATGTCGTCGGGGTTGCGGCTGGTGATCAGGTTGTCGTCGACGACGACCTCGCGGTCCTCCCAGGTGGCCCCCGCGTTGCGCAGGTCGGTCTGCAGGCTCGGCCACGACGTCATCGTCCGGCCCCGCACGACGTCGGCCTCGATGAGGGTCCAGGGAGCGTGGCAGATCGCGGCCACCGGCTTGCCGGACTGCACGAACTGGCGCACGAACGCCACGGCATCCGGGTCGGTGCGCAGGTTGTCGGGGTTCGCGACGCCACCGGGCAGCACCAGGGCGGCGTAGTCGGCGACGTCGGCCGACGACACGGTGACGTCGACGTCGAAGGTGTCGCCCTTGTCGAGGTGGTTGAACGCCTGCACCTGGCCGTCCTGGGTCGAGATGAGCACGGGGGTGGCCCCGGAGCCCTCGACGGCCTCCCAGGGCCCGGTGAGCTCGACCTGCTCGATGCCCTCGGGAGCGACCAGGAAGGCGACCTTGCGCTGCTCGCTGGTGCTCGTGGTCGTGCTGGAGTCGGTCGTGCTGGTCATGGTGGTGTCCTCTCGGTCCGACGGAGATGGCGACGGCGCCGTGGTGCGGCGCCGGTGGTCGACAACCGGCCCCCTACCCACGGCATTCCCCCGTATGCCGCAGCCGCCTCCCTGTCGAAGGTGCGCGTAGCGTGCTCGACATGGCCCTGCACTGCGCCGCCACGCTGTTCCTCGTGCCGGCCGGAACGACGCCGGATGCCGCGTCCGTCGCCGGCGTCGTGGTGGCGCCTCCGCTCGAGGCGGGCGCCGATGTGGTGGACGAGCTGCAGGCGCTGGCCGACCTGCACCGCGGTGAGCGGGTGGTCGTGCCGATGGCTCCCGGCCAGGTCGATGCCGTGCTCGAGCACCTCGGTCGCGCCCACCGGCCGGCGGGGGACGTCGTGCTGCTGGACATCGGCGACGACGGCTGGGCGCTGGTGCCGTCGCCCACCTGAGCCGCCGGTCGATGTGGCGACGGGTCAGAAGAGGCGGTGCTCGCTGTTGTCGATGCCCTTGAGGGCGTCGTAGTCGAGCACCACGCAGCGGATGCCGCGGTCCTGGGCGAGCGTGCGCGCCTGCGGCCTGATCTGCTGGGCCGCGAACACACCGGCCACCGGGGCCAGGTGCGGGTCCCGGTTCATCAGCTCGAGGTAACGGGTCAGCTGCTCGACGCCGTCGATGTCGCCGCGCCGCTTGATCTCGATGGCGACCGTTGCGCCGGCGCCGTCCTTGCACAGGATGTCGACGGGGCCTATGGGGGTCATGTACTCGCGTCTGGTCAGCGTCCACCCGTCACCGAGCGTGGTGATGTGCTCGGCGAGCAGCTTCTGCAGGTGCGCCTCCACACCGTCCTTGACCAGGCCCGGGTCGACGCCGAGCTCGTGCTCGCTGTCGTGGTGCACCTCGTGGATCCTCACGCGCAGCCGGTCCTCGGACTTGGCGTGCTGCACGACCCACACCGCGGTGACGCCGTCGGCCGCCTCGCCCTCGTCGGGCTCGACCTCGGCCATCGCGCACGGCGGCGACATCCAGTTCAGCGGCTTGTACGAGCCGCCGTCGGAGTGCACGAGCACCGAGCCGTCGGCCTTGACCAGCAGCAACCGGGTCGCCAGCGGCAGGTGGGCGGTGAGCCGCCCGTCGTAGTCGACGCTGCACGTCGCGATCACGAGTCGCACGGTCGACCACCCTACTGCCGGGACGGTCCAATCCGTTGCCCTCGCCGGGAGTCCGGGCGCACACTCGTGGGTAGGAGCCGGTGCACGGTCGCGGTAGAGGTGAGGCCAATGAGGGCAGCCCTGTGGACGGGGATCCTTGTCGTGCTGCCCGGCGCCTGGTTCCTGGCCCAGGGGGCGGCCTTGAACTGGTTCACCGGTGGCGACACCCCGCGCCTGCTGCGCCCGCTCGCCCGGCGGCTCGAGCCGCACGCCGAGCGGCTGCGGCTCTGGCGCCGGCGGGTGCTCGGGCGCCCGGTGCCGCAGCCGCTGCCCCCTGTGCTCATCGGGCTGGAGCTGCGCCGGCTGGAGGTCGAGATCCGCCGGGTCGAGGAGGGCGACGCCCCGCACCAGGCGGCCCGCCTGCGGGCGGTGCTCGCGGCCTACGACCAGCTGCTGCTGCAGCTGTGCGAGCGGGTCGACGTGCCCACCGGCGACGTGGGGCTTCCACCGCTGCCCTCGCGCGAGCGCCTCACCCTCGAGGCCGAGCTGGTCGCGGCGGGTCACGACTGGTGAGGGGCGCGGGGGAGGCGTGACGGCATCGCGGTGATGACGTCGGTGGCACCAGCCGCCGGGATGAGAAGCGTCACGCCGTGCTGGTGTCGTGGGGTCGGCACCGCTCTGGAAGGATCTCGGCCATGACGCGGAACTTCACCAGTGTGGGTGTGATCGGACTCGGGACGATGGGCGCGGGGATCGTGGAGGTCTTCGCGCGCAACGGGATCGACGTGATCGCCGTCGAGGTCGACGAGGCCGGCATCGAGCACGGCAAGGCCGTGCTCGGGGGGAGCACCGGCCGCGCCCTGAGCCGCGGCAAGCTGAGCCAGGAGGAGCACGACGCGCTGCACGCGCGGGTCACCTACACCAGCGACCTCGCCGACCTGGCCGGCTGCCAGCTGGTGGTCGAGGCCGTGCCCGAGCAGCTCGACCTCAAGAAGGAGCTGCTCGGCAAGGTCGACGCGGTGGTGTCGCCCGATGCCGTGCTGGCCACCAACACCTCCTCCCTGCCGGTCACCGAGATCGCGGTCGCGACGTCGAACCCCAAGCGGGTCGTCGGCATGCACTTCTTCAACCCGGCGCCGGTGCAGCAGTTCGTCGAGGTGATCCGCACCGTGATCACCGCCGACGACGTCTTCGAGGACGTCAAGGCGCTCGCCGAGCGGCTCGGCAAGAAGCCGGTGATCGTCGGCGACAAGGCCGGCTTCATCGCCAACGCCCTGCTCTTCGGCTACCTGAACCACGCGGTGTCGATGTACGAGAGCCGCTACGCCACCCGCGAGGACCTCGACGCCGCGATGCGCTTCGGCTGCGGCTACCCGATGGGCCCGCTCGCCCTGCTCGACCTGATCGGCCTCGACACCGCCTACGAGATCCTCGACACGATGTACCGGCAGGGGCGCAACCGGCTGCACGCGCCGAGCCCGATCATCAAGCAGATGGTCAGCGCCGGGCTGCTCGGCCGCAAGTCGGGCCGGGGCTCCTACACCTACGCCGAGCCGGGCTCGCCCCAGGTGGTGGCCGACGCCCAGACACCTTCGGGTGGCCCGCCGCCCGGCGTGGAGCTGCGGCCGGTGACGTCGGTCGGCGTGGTCGGGTCGGGCACCATGGCGACCGGCATCATCGAGGTGTTCGCCAGGGCCGGGTACGACGTCACGTACGTCGCCCGCGGTGACGCCAAGGTGGATGCCGTTCGCGCCGCGATCGCCCGCAACAACGCCCGGGCGGTGGAGAAGGGCCGGATGACGGCCGAGGACGCCGAGGCGCTGCTCGGCCGGGTGACCGGTGCGACAACGCGGGAGGCGCTCGCCGACGTCGACCTCGTGGTGGAGGCGATCGCCGAGGACCTCGCGGTCAAGCAGGACCTCTTCCGCGACCTCGACCGGATCTGCAGGCCCGGCGCCATCCTCGCGACGACCACCTCGTCGCTGCCGATCATCGACTGCGCCAAGGTGACGTCACGGCCGCAGGACGTCATCGGCATGCACTTCTTCAACCCCGCCGCGATCATGAAGCTGGTCGAGGTGGTGCACACGGTGTCGACCGCCCCCGAGGTCACCGCCACGGTGCAGGACCTCTGTGCCACGGTGGGCAAGGTGGCCGTGACCTGCGGCGACCGGTCCGGGTTCGTCGTCAACGCGCTGCTCTTCCCCTACCTCAACGACGCCGTGCGGATGCTCGAGGCCAACTACGCCTCGGCCGACGACATCGACACGGCGATGAAGACCGGCTGCGGGCTGCCGATGGGACCGTTCGAGCTGCTCGACGTCGTGGGGCTCGACGTCTCGCTGGCCATCGAGCGCGAGCTCTACACCGAGTTCCGCGAGCCGGGGTACGCGCCCGCGCCGCTGCTCGAGCACCTCGTGACCGCGGGCTACCTCGGCCGCAAGACCGGGCGCGGGTTCCGCACCTACGCCTGACCGCGGCATCCTGCACTCGACCACTCGACCGGTGGATAGGGTCGGCTGGTGAGCTCGACAGCGGCACCCACCCACCCGTTCGGCGGCAGGACGCTCCCGCAGCGGGCGCGGGTGGTGGTCATCGGCGGCGGGGTCATCGGCGCCTCGATCGCCTACCACCTGGCGCACCTCGGGGTCACCGACGTGCTCGTGCTCGAGCGCGACCGGCTCACCTCGGGCACGACCTGGCACGCCGCCGGGCTGATGACCTGCTTCGGCTCCACGAGCGAGACCAACACCGCGTTGCGCCTCTACAGCCGCGAGCTCTACGCGCGGCTCGAGCAGGAGACCGGTGTCGCGACGGGGTTCAAGCCGGTGGGCCTGATCGAGGCCGCGGCCGACACCGACCGGCTCCACGAGTACCGGCGGGTCGCCGCCTTCCAGCGGCACCTCGGCCTCGAGGTGGAGGAGATCGGGCCGCGCGAGATGGCCGAGCTGTTCCCGCTGGCCCGCACCGACGACCTGCTCGCCGGCTTCCACGTGCCCGGCGACGGACGGGTCAACCCGGTCGACCTCACGATGAGCCTGTCCCGCGGCGCCCGCACCCTCGGGGTGCGGGTGGTCGAGGGAGTGTCGGTGCAGCAGGTGCTCACGCGCCCGCGCGGCCTGGTCGACGAGGTCGTCGGCGTGCGCACGGATGCCGGCGACGTCGAGTGCGAGCTGGTGGTCAACTGCGCCGGGATGTGGGCCCGCGAGCTCGCCGAGCGCAACGGCGTGGCCGTGCCGAACCAGGCCGCAGAGCACTACTACCTGGTCACCGAGCCGATCGACGGGATGAGCCCGGACGCGCCCATCTTCGAGGACCCCGCCGCCTACGGCTACTACCGTGAGGAGGGCGGCGGCATGATGGTCGGGCTCTTCGAGCCGCGAGCGGCGGCGTGGTCGGTCGACGGCATCCCGGCCGACTTCTCCTTCGGCGAGATCGCCCCCGACTGGGACCGGATGGGGCCGTTCGTCGAGCGCGCCATCTCGCGCGTGCCGGTGGTCGAGACGGTCGGCATCCGCACCTTCTTCTGCGGGCCGGAGTCGTTCACCCCCGACCTCGCCCCGGCGGTCGGTGAGGCGCCCGGCATCCACGGCTACTTCGTGTGCGCCGGGCTCAACTCGGTGGGCATCCTCTCGGCCGGCGGTCTCGGCCGGGTCGTCGCCCAGTGGATGACGGACGGGCGCCCCGACGTCGACGTCACCGGCTTCGACGTGGCCCGCTTCCGTGACTGGCAGCTGAACCCCAGGCACCGCGCCGAGCGCACCACCGAGATTCTCGGCACCGTGTATGCCGCCCACACGCCGGGCATCGAGCTCGCCTCTGCCCGGGGCGAGTTCCGCTCGCCGGTGCACGACCGGCTGGTCGCGGAGGGCGCCCGGCTGCGTGACGTCAGCGGGTGGGAGTCGGCCGCCTGGTATGCCGGGCGGGGGCAGACACCCACCGCCGAGCCGGGCTGGGGGCACCAGCCCTGGTTCGAGCAGTGGGCCACCGAGCACCGTGCGGTGCGCGAGGCCGTGGGCCTGATGGACATGTCGTTCATGGCCAAGTTCTCGGTGCGCGGCGCCGACGCCGGTGCGGTGCTCGACCGGCTCAGCGCCGGGGCCGTCAACGCGGCCGACGGGGTGATCACCTACACCCAGTGGCTCGGTGACGACGGCGGCATCCTGGCCGACCTGACCGTCACCCGGTTGGCGGCGGACGACTTCCTGGTCGTGGTGTCCGACACCGCGCACGGCCGGGCCCTGGCCCTGCTGCGCCAGGCCGTCGGCGACGCCGCGGTGACAGTGGACGACGTCACGACCGGCCTCGGTCTGCTCACCGTGCAGGGCCCGGCGTCGCGCGACACCCTGTCCGCCGCGGCACCGGAGGTCGACTGGTCGACGCAGGCATTCCCGTTCCGTTCGGCGCAGCGGGTCGTGCTCGCCGGCGTCGACGTGCTCGCCATCCGGATCACCTACCTCGGCGAGCTCGGCTGGGAGCTCTACGCACCGGCCGGCCGCACCGTCGAGGTCTGGGATGCCGTGCTGGCGGCAGGCGAGGCGCACGGCATCCGGCCCGCCGGCCTGCGCGCCCTGTCGAGCCTGCGGATGGAGAAGGGCTACCGCGACTACGGGCACGACATCGACAACACCGACGACGTGTATGCCGTGGGCCTGGGCTTCGCCGTGGCGCTCGACAAGCCCGGCGGGTTCCGCGGGCGCGAGGCGACGCTGGCGGCGAAGGAGCGCGGGACGCCGCACCACCGGCTCGTGCAGGTGCTGCTCGAGGACCCCGAGCCCCTGCTCTTCCACGCCGAGCCGGTGCTGCGCGACGGGGTGGTCGTGGGCTACCTGCGGTCGGCGTCGTACGGCTGGACCCTCGGCGGCGCCGTCGGGCTCGCGTTCGTGGGCGGCGACGGGCCGGTCACGCCGCAGTGGCTGGCCGACGGGGCCTGGGAGGTCGACGTGGCCGGCGCGCTCCACCGCGCGAAGGTCTCGCTGCGGCCGATGTACGACCCGTCGAGCGCGCGGGTCACCGGCTGACGGCATCCGCTGCGGTGGCGGCCGGAGGAGCCGCATCTGGAACCATTGACCGCATGCCCCGTGCCAACCGTCGACGTCGCGACCTCGAGTCGCGGCCGATGTCCGGATCGGGGGAGGTGGCCACCGAGTCCTATGCCGGGAAGTCCTGGCACGTGCGCCGCCTCACCGGCGCGTCGTCCTCGCGCGAGTACCGGTGCCCGGGGTGCCACCAGGGCATCGTGGTCGGCACGCCGCACGTCGTGGTCTGGCCGGCGCAGGGCGTCGGCGGCATCGACGAGCGCCGGCACTGGCACACCCGGTGCTGGGCCGCGCGGCACGCCACCCGACCCTGACGCCAGGACCGCACCCGGCGTGGTCGGGAGACGCCGGCCGGCGGTGTGATCTTGCGTGCACCGTCGCTCAAACCGTTGCGGCGCGGCGGGCCAGGGCTGAGGCTGTGGGTGCAGGGAGCCTCCGGGAGGAGGTCCTCGTGCGCGCAGTGAGGCGACGGTCGTGGCTGGTAGGTGGACGAGTCGGGTTGGCGCTCTCTCGGTCGGGGCGGCTCTCGCCCTGGCCTCGGCGGTCGGCGTGGCGGTACCGGCGGCGGCGGTCAGCCCGGCCGGCATGCCGGCGACGGCGAGCGCGGCAAGCCGGGCGGGCGCACCGCAGGCGCTCGGCTCGGAGGGCTCCGCGGTGGCTCCGCCTCGGGAGGTGCGCGGCGCCCCGGTCGACCCGGCCCCGCAGACGCTGGTGCAGCCCGACGGGACGACCCTGACCGCCGTGCAGCACGGCGACGCGGTGCGCAGCTGGTGGACGGCGGCGGGCGCCACCATCGCCCGCTCGGCCAACGGGACCTGGCGGTTCGCCACCGGCCTGGACGCCACCGGCCAGCCGGCCCCGGTGGGTGCTCCGGTCAGCCCCGGTGCGGCCTCGCCGGAGGCGGCCGTCGGACTGGCGCCGGTCGCGGACGGTGCCCCGCCGCAGTCCGACCCCGCCACCCCGTCCCTGGGGTTCACCGGCCAGCAGAAGACGCTGGTCATCCTGGCCCAGTTCCTCGACCGGACCTCGGTCGGGACGACCCCGGCGAACTGGAGCGCGCGCTTCTTCGGCGCCACGGACAGCGTGCGGGCCTTCTACCGGGGGGCCAGCTCGGGTCGGCTCGACCTGACGCCGGCGACCGAGACCTCGGGCACCGCCAACGACGGCGTGATCGGGTGGGTCGGCGTGGGGACCAACCACCCGAACTACTTCGACACCATCGACAGCCGGGCCCAGGACGTCACCGTGCGCGCCATCAAGGCGGCTGACCCGTACATCGACTATGCGAGCTACGACACCAACCACAACGGCGTCATCGAGCCGGCCGAGCTGCACCTCACCGTCATCGCGGCGGGCTACGAGGGGTCCTACGGAGGCACCGGCGCGTGCACGCCCAACGTGTGGGGTCACCGGTGGGCCGTCAGCAGCGGAGCTCCGGTGGTCGACGGCACCACCGTCGGCAGCCGTGGCTACACCCAGTTCGGGGAGTCGCACTGCCTCTCCGGCAGCTCGGCCGGCGCGCACCAGGCCACGATCGGCATCATGGCGCACGAGTTCGGCCACGACCTCGGCTGGCCCGACCTCTACGACACCGACGGCAGCTCCGAGGGAGTCGGCGAATGGAGCCTGATGGCCTCGGGCAGCTGGGGCACCAAGACCGGCAGCAGGGCGGACGGTGACGCGCCGGTCCTGCCCGACGCGTGGAGCCGCTCCGTGCAGGGCTGGGTCACCCCGGCGGAGGTCACCGCCACGACGAACGTCTCCCTGTCCCAGGTCTCGACGAGCGACACGGTCTACCGGATGCTCAGCGACCCCAACGGGCCGGAGTACGCGAAGTCGGGGCTGGGGGAGTACTTCCTCGTCGAGAACCGCCAGAAGGCGGGTCTCGACACGGCGCTGCCCGGCTGCGGGCTGCTCGTCTACCACGTGCACGAGGGCCGGACCAGCAACGCGACCGACACCGACCGGCTGGTCGACGTCGTCGAGGCCGACGGCCTCGAAGGGCTGAACCACGTGGACGACCGCGGGGGTCCCGGGGACGCCTGGCACGGCATCAGCGGCCATCGGGTGCTCACCTCGTCGACCGTGCCGAGCACGCGCCTCAACGTCAGCGGCACCGCCACGAGGGCCCGGATGACGGCCAAGGGCGCCTGCGCGGCGACGATGTCGGCCACGGTGACCGGTGACTCCGCGACCCCGGCCACCGGAGCCAACGACGCCTTCGCGTCGGCGGAGTCGATCACCGGCGACGCCGGCGCGGTGACGGGGTCGAACGGCACCGCGACCAAGGAGCCGGGCGAGCCGAGCCACGCGGCCGACCTCGGGGGCGCCTCGATCTGGTACCGGTGGACGGCGCCCTCGAACGGGACCCTGGCCCTCACCACGAGCGGCTCCGGGGTCGACACCCTGCTCGGGCTCTACACCGGGGCGAGTGCCGCGACCCTGACGAGCATCGCGTCCAGCGACGACGACGGAGCACTGCTGACGAGCCGGATCACGCCTCGCCCCGTGACTGCCGGGGTGACCTACCGGATCGCGGTCGACGGGTGGGGCGGCGGGCAGGCGCCCAGCGCGGGCGAGACCCGGTTGGAGTGGTCGTTCACGCCGAGCACACCACCTGCGGACACGGCTGCGCCCGTCCTGGCGGCCTTCGACTTCTCGCCCAGCAGCGTCGACGTCACCGCGGGCCCCGCGAACGTCCTGGTCAGCGCGCGGGTGACCGACGCGACCGGGGCCGTCGCGCCCACCCTGGCGCTCTCCTCCGACAGCACCTCGCAGACCATCGAGGCCGGCGCGATGACCCTCGTCTCGGGGACCGCGATCGACGGAACCTACCAGCGCGCGGTCAGCATCCCGGCGACAGCGGCCACCGGTCCGTGGACGGTGACGGTCAGCCCGCTGGCCGACACCCTGGGCAACGCAGAGGTGGGGTCGCACGCCCATCCGCGCAAGCTCACCGTGACCACAGGGACCGCGCCCGGTGCTCCGACCGGGGTGACCGCGGTGGCCGGCAACGGCTCGGCTTCGGTGTCGTGGTCGGCCCCGGCCAGTGACGGTGGATCCGCGGTCACGGCATACGCGGTGACCGCGAGCCCTGGTGGCCGCACCTGCACGGCGGCCGGCCTCGGCTGCACGGTGTCGGGGCTGACCAACGGCTCGGGCTACTCGTTCACCGTGACGGCGACCAACAGCGCGGGGACCGGCCCGGCATCCGCACCGTCGGGGTCGGTGACGCCGGCATTCGTGCCGAACGGCTCGGGGTTCACCGCGGTGTCGCCAGTTCCGTTGCTGGACACGCGTACCGGTGTGGGTGCGCCGACGGCGAAGGTGGGTGCGGGGCGCACGGTGAGCTTGACGATCCCGGGTCTGCCGGCGGGGGCGACTGCGGTGACGATGAACGTGACGGCGACCCGGCCGACGGCGACGAGCTTCGTGAGCGTGTACCCGGGTGGCACGGCCCGGCCGGGTGCGTCGACCCTGAACGTGGTGGCGGGTCAGACCGTCGCGAACCTGGTGACCGTGGCACTGGGTGCGGGCAACCGGGTGACGCTGTACAACAGCGCCGGCACGGTCGACCTGGTCGCCGACCTGGCCGGGTACTACAGGCGGTGAGGGGCGAGCCCACCGTTCTCCGAGTCCCGGCCCACCCAGCAGCTCCGCTCGCACCCGGTGACCGGCGCGCGGCATCCGAACTCCGGCGTGCCCGGCATCCGGGCTGGTGAGCGCTCGGCCGGGCCCGAGCCGGGTCAGGCGCGGCGCTGCCGCGGCACCAGCACCTCCTCGTAGAGCAGCAGCAGGCCGGCCGCGACGGGGATGGCGAGCAGGGCACCCAGCACCCCCAGCAGCGCCGCCCCGGCGAGGGCCGCCACGATGGTCACCGGACCGGGCACCGACACGGTGTGCTGCATGACCCGCGGGGCGACGACGTAGTTCTCGAGCTGCTGGTAGACGAGGTAGTAGACCAGCGCGATGAGTGCCTTCTTCGGCTCGTCGAAGAACGCGACGATGCACACCACCGCGGCGCCGAGGGTGGCACCGATCATCGGGATCAGGCCCAGCAGCCCGACGGTGACGGCCAGCACCGCGGCGTAGGGGATGCCGACGATGCGCATCATCACGTAGGACAGCATCGCGTTGAGGGTGGCGATGACGACCTGTCCGATGGCGTAGGACCCGGTGCGCCGCATGATCTCCTCGGACAGCGACTCGACCCGCGGCCGGCGCGTGGCCGGCACCACGGCGTAGGCCGCGTGCTTGACCCGCGGGAGCGAGGACAGGAAGTACAGGGTGAGCACCAGCACGGTGAAGACCTGGAAGACACCGTTGAGCACGGCCCGCCCGGCACCGAGGATGCCGCCGAGCACCCCCTCGAGGAACTGCTGGTCGGTCATCCGCGCCTGCACCTCGTCGCGCACCTTGTCGATGACGTCGTAGCTCTTGTCGAGCTCGAGGACCCAGCTGCTGCCCAGGAGGTCCTCGATGTACCGGGGGGTCTGCTGGGCGAGCTCGGTGCCCTGCACGATGACCGGCGGGATGACGAGGAAGCCGATGAGCACGAAGACGATGAGCAGGCCGGTGAAGACCACGGCGACGGAGCCGGCCCGGCGCACCCCGCGGTCGACGAGGGCGTCGACGATCGGGTTGAGCGCCAGGGCGAGGAACATCGAGACGATCAGCAGGGTCAGGGTCGTCGTGAGCCGGCCGACCATCTGCCACAAGCCGATCGCGAGCAGCGCACCGGTGGCGCCGAAGAAGCCGATGTAGAACGGGGAGTGACGGTTGAGCGGGCGTCCGACGATGCCGTAGGCAGGGTTTCGGCCCGGGGACGGCTCCGCGGCCGGCGCCGAGGCCGGCGCCGACTCCGTCGTGGTCCTGGGCGCGGGCACCGCCGGTGGTGGAACCGTCGGCGTCGGCCCCGCATGCTGGGGCACCGCCGGCGCGGGCGCCGCGGCACCGCCGGCCGTCGGCGCCGGGGCGGGACCGGCATCCACGGAGGTCGCGGTGTCGAGCGCCGTGGCGCCGGCCGCACCGTCGTCCTGTACCAGCGCGGCGATCCGGTTGCTCTGCTCGAGCGCAGCGAGCTGCCGCCGACGGAAGTCGGCCCATCGAGTCACCGGGCTCCACAGCCTGGACATCGTCGTCACGCGCCACCTCCCCGCCCCACCCTAGTGGCGGCGCGGTACAGCGGCCCGGACACCGGGCTCAGGCGTCGCGGAACCGGTTGATGGCGTCCTCGAACCGGGCGCGCTTGTCGGGGTCGGTCACCCCGAGGCCCTCCTGCGGCGACAGCGTGAGCACGCCGACCTTGCCCTGGTGCAGGTTGCGGTGCACGTCGAGCGCCGCCGCGCCGACGTCCTCGAGCGCGTAGGTGCGGCTCAGGGTCGGGTGGATGAGGCCGCGGTCGACGAGCTCGTTGGCCTGCCAGGCCTCGCGGTAGTTCGCGAAGTGCGAGCTGACGATGCGCTTGAGGTTCATCCACAGGTAGCGGTTGTCGTACTCGTGCATGTAGCCCGACGTCGAGGCGCAGGTGACGATGGTGCCGCCCTTGCGGGCGACGTAGACGCTGGCGCCGAAGGTCTCCCGGCCGGGGTGCTCGAAGACGATGTCGACGTCGTGGCCGCCGGTGAGCTCGCGGATCCTCTTGCCGAGGCGCTGCCACTCCTTGGGGTCCTGCGCGGTGCCGTCGGCGTTCCAGAACCGGTAGCCCTCCGCCGAGCGGTCGATGATCAGCTCCGCGCCCATCGCCCGGCAGATCGCCGCCTTCTCGGGGGAGGAGACGACGCAGATGGGCGTGGCGCCGCCGGCCAGGGCCATCTGGGTCGCGTACGACCCCAGGCCGCCCGAGGCGCCCCAGATGAGCACCCGGTCGCCCAGCTTCATGTGGGCGCCGTTCTTCGAGATCAGCTGGCGGTAGGCCGTGGAGTTGACCAGCCCCGGTGCGGCGGCCTCCTCCCAGGACAGGTGGGTCGGCTTGGGCATCAGCTGGTTGGCCTTGACGATCGCCAGCTCCGCCAGCCCGCCGAAGTTGGTCTCGAAGCCCCAGATCCGCTGCTGCGGGTCCATCATCGTGTCGTCGTGGCCCTCGGCGTCCTCGAGCTCGACGCTCAGGCAGTGCGCCACGACCTCGGTGCCCGGCTTCCACTTGGTGACCCCCGGGCCGGTGCGCAGCACGACGCCGGCGAGGTCGGAGCCGACCACGTGGTAGGGCAGGTCGTGCCGCTTGGCGAACTCCGAGGTGCGCCCGTAGCGCTCGAGGAAGGAGAACGTGGACACCGGCTCGAAGATCGAGGTCCACACCGTGTTGTAGTTGATCGCGCTGGCCATGACGGCGACGAGCGCCTCGCCCGGCGCCAGCTCGGGCGTCGGCACCTGCTCGACGTGCAGCGAGCGGCGCGGGTCCTTGTCGCGGGTCGCCATCCCGGCGAACATCTCGGCCTCGTCCTGGTGCACGGTGGCGGCCCGGTAGGTGGGCGGAACCTCGATCTCGGCATAGGTCTGGGGGCTGCGGTCCCCGGAGAGGATGGCCTCGCGGATCTGCTCCATGCGGTCGTGCTCCTTCGGCGTGAGGGCGTGTTCGATCGGCGGTGGCGAGTCCGCCCGGCGAACCTAGTCTCCCGGCTACGGCCGGACATGCACCTATGACAGCCCTCACGACGTGATCCGGCTCACGGCCGGCCGGGACGCCGCTCAGGCGTGCGGCATACAGTTCCGTCGTGGCCCTCACCCCCCTCTCGCGCCGGAAGCTGGTGCTCGGCACGGGCGGGGTGCTCACCTACGGGGCGCTGGCGTGGTGGAGCATCGAGTACCGCATCCGGCGGGCCGAGGTGCCGCTCTACAGCGAGACGGTGGCCTTCTCCGCGCCGGGTGCGCGCGAGCTGGTGCCCACCGGCCACACGGATGCCGTGGTGCCCGGTACCCGGGTGCTCGCCGCCCGGCCGCTCAGCACGATGCTCGTCGAGGACGAGCAGGCCTGGCTCGAGGGCTGCGCCCCGTGGGTGCGCACGGCGCTCGACGGCGGTGACGACGTGCTGCGCTCGGCGCTGCTCGACCTGCGGGCGTTGTCGGTGGGGCTGCCGGTGTGCGTCGCCGGCTGGAGCGAGAGGTGGCGCTACGCGTGGCCGCGCGACGTGTCGTTCGTGGCGACGGCGCTGGCGCGCACCGGCCACCCCGAGCACGCGGCCGAGCAGCTGGCCTTCCTGCAGGAGGTGCAGCGGCACGACGGCTGGTTCGAGGCGCGCTACGACCTGCGCACCCGCCGCACGCCCGACGACCGGGTGGCCCAGCTCGACGGCTCCGCATGGTCGGTGTGGGGGGCCCACCAGCTGGCTCTCGCCGCCCCCGACCGGGCCGCGGAGCTGCTGAGCCCGCTGCGGCCGATGTTCCTGCTCAGCACCGAGCGGCTGCTCGCCTCGCTCGACGCCGACACCTTGCTGCCGATGGCCTCGTCCGACTACTGGGAGCTCGTCGAGCGCTCGGTGACCCTCGGCACGGCGGCCTCCGTGCTCGCCGGGCTGCGCAGCGCCACGCAGGTGCTGCCGCTCGTGGGTGAGCCCGCCCTCGCCGAGCGCACCCATGCCGCCGCCCAGTCGCTGGCGGACCAGGTGCACGGGCAGTTCGGGGCCCGTGGCTACCCCCGGATGCTCGACGACCCCGCGGCCGACGCCGCGGTGACCTTCCTCGCCGCACCGATCGGGGGGCGGGGGGTGGATGCCGGGGTGATCACCGCGATGGGCCTGGCCCAGACCGCGATGGCCCGTCCCGCCGGGGGGGTGGCGCCAGGGGTGCAGTGGAAGGACGACGGCATCAGCTGGACCCCCGAGACGGCGCTGTTCGCCGCCGCCTGGGCCGCCAGCGGCGAGCGCGCGCGTGCCGAGTCCCTGCTCGGCTGGCTCGGCGAGCACCGCACGGACGCCGGGTCCTTCCCCGAGAAGGTGCTCTTCGACGGCCGGCCCGCCGCCGTGGCGCCGCTGGCCTGGACGGCCGCACTCGTCGTCATCGCCCGGCACGAGCTGGTGCACGCGTGAGGCGATCGGCCGTGCTGGCGGCACTGGCCGTGCTCGCCCTGCTCGCCGGCGCCCCGTTGGCCCACGCGGCGGTCGGGCCGGCATCCCCGCGCCTGGTCGTCGTCGGGGTGCCGGGGCTGGCGTGGTCGGACCTCGACGGGGGTGACCTGCCCACGCTCGACGCCATGGCCGGTGAGGGGGCGCTGGGCTCGATGACGGTGCGGGCGGTGGGCAGCAGCTCGTGCGCGGTCGACGGGTGGCTGACGCTCAGCGCCGGCCGCCGGGCGGGTGACGTCGCCGGGCCGTGCCGGGTGGCGCCGCCGGTGGTCGACGGGCGGGTGCCGCGCTGGGGCGAGTACCTCGCGGCCGCCGCGGCCGGTTCGTACGACGCCCGGCCGGGCACGCTGGGGCAGCAGGTCACGGCATCCGGCGCCTGTGTGGAGACCGTCGGCGCCGCCGGCGCCATCGGCGGTGCCGACCGCGCGGGCGAGGTGACGAACCACCACACCGAGCTGCCGGCGCAGCTCACCTGCCCGGTGGTGCTGGTCGACGGCGGCGTGCTGCCGGCGCCCGGCCCGGCGCGGGAGGCGGCCCTGCAGCGGGTCGAGGCGCTCGTGGCGCGGGTGCGCGCGGCAGATCCCGGGGCCGACGTGGTGGTCGCCGGGGTGGCCGACGGCGCCTCGCCGGTGCGCCCTCGAGCCGCGGTGGCGGCCGGGCCGTCGTTCCCCCGAGGCCTCCTGGAGTCGGCGTCGACCCGGCAACCGGGGGTCGTGCAGCTGCAGGACCTCACCGCCACCGCACTGGCCAGGGTCGGTGCGAGCGTGGCCGAGGTGACCGGGCGCCCGCTGACGGTGGCGCCCTCGAGCGCGTCGGCCGCCGCCCTGGTCGCCGGTCGGGTCGGCGCCGAGACGCGGGCCGCCACGCTGCGCGCGCTCAGCCCCCAGGTGACCGGCTGGCTCGCCGCGGCCTACGCCGCGTGGGCGGTCGCCGTCGCGGTGCTGTGGTCGCGGCGTGGCGGCGGGGCGGATGCCGTGCCGGCATGGGTTCGGGCCGCCGGGGTGGCGGTGGCCACCGTGCCGGTCTCGACCTTCGTGGTGAACCTGGTGCCGTGGTGGCGGGGGAGCTCGCCGGCGGTGCTGTTCGTCGGTGCGCTCGCGGTGGTCGTGGCCCTGGTCACCGCGGTGGCGCTGCGAGTGGGTGCGAACCGCCCGGTCGGGGCGCTGCGCGTCGTGGCCGTCCTCACCCTGGTGGTGCTATCTGGCGACGTGCTGACCGGGTCGGGGCTGCAGCTCGGGTCGGTGTTCGGGCAGAACCCGGTCGTCGGGGGCAGGTTCTACGGTCTGGGCAACACCAGCTTCGCGCTCTACGGGCTCGCGGTGCTGGTCGTCGTCGAGTGGGTGGCGGCATCCGGGCGCTCGCGTCGCGTGGCGGCGGGGCTGGCACTGGTCGTGCTCGTCGCGGCCCTCGCCGTCGAGGCGCTGCCCTCGTTCGGGGCCGACTTCGGGGGCCCGCCCGGGCTGCTGCTCGGTGGGCTCCTCGTCGTCGCCACCGCCGCGGAGGTGCGGCTGACCTGGCGCCGGGTGCTGGCCGCCGTCGTGGCCGCGGGTGCCCTGGTGGCGCTGGTCGCGGTGGCGGACTGGCTGCGGCCGGCCGGCTCCCGCACGCACCTCGGCGACTTCGTCGAGACGGTGGTGTCCGGGGAGGCCGGTGCCGTGGTGGGCCGCAAGCTGTCGCAGAACCTCGCCAACCTCGGCTCACCGCCGCTGCTCGGCATCGCGGTCGCCACGGTGGTGCTCGTGCTCGTCGCCCGGCGGGTGCGGTGGCGACCGGTGCCCGACGGCGCCGTGGTGCTGGGCGGTGCCGCGGTGATGGCGCTGGTCGGGTTCCTGGCCAACGACTCGGGGCTCGTCATCCCGGCGTTCGTCGCGCTCGTGCTCGCGCCCCTGCTCGTGGCCGCCGGTCCTTGGCACCAGGAGCTTCAGGTGAGCAGGGGAACCGAAGTCCTGCGAAGGTGAACCTTCCGGGACCGGGCGGGAAAGCTGTGGCTCAGGGGGTGGGGTCGGTGGCCGGCTCGACCAGCTCGACGAGGATGCCGCCCGCGTCCTTGGGGTGGATGAAGTTCACCCGCGAGCTGCTGGTGCCGCGCCTGGGCTCCGGGTAGAGCAGGCGCATCCCGCGCTCACGCAGGGTGGCGCTCACGGCATCCAGGTCGTCGACCCGGTAGGCGAGCTGCTGGATGCCGGGCCCGCTGCGGTCGAGGAACTTGGCGATGGTCGACTCGGGCGTGAGCGGGGCGAGCAGCTGGATGCACGAGCCCGAGTCGCCGACGGCCATCATCGCCTCGCGCACGCCCTGCTCGGCGTTGGTCTCCTCGTGCAGCAGCCGCATGCCGTAGGTCGAGGAGTAGAAGGCGATCGCCTCGTCGAGGTCGGGCACGGCGACGCCGACGTGGTCGATGGCGGTGAACAGGTCGGTCGGCAGGGCAGTCATGGCGCCAAGCCTAGGAGTGCCCACCCCGCCGCGCGAGCGGCGGGTGGCGAGGGTCACCGAGCTGTGGGGGTGGCATCTGCGGCGCCCGTGACTAGAGTCGGGGAGATTCCCCGAACTCGATCCTGGAGGGCCTCCCATGTCCACCGACCCCACCGTCATCGTCGCCGGCGCCCGCACCCCGATGGGCCGGATGAGCGGCTCGCTGAAGGGCTTCAGCGGCTCCGACCTCGGCGGCCTCGCCATCAAGGGCGCCCTCGAGAAGGCCGGCGTGGCCCCGCAGGACGTCGACTACGTCATCATGGGCCAGGTCCTCACGGCCGGCGAGGGCCAGGCCCCGGCCCGCCAGGCCGCGGCCAAGGGTGGCATCCCGATGACCGTGCCGGCGCTCGGCATCAACAAGGTGTGCCTGTCCGGCATCGACGCCATCGCGCTCGCCGACCAGCTCATCCGTGTCGGGGAGTTCGACGTGGTGGTCGCCGGTGGGCAGGAGTCGATGACCAACGCCCCGCACCTGCTCGAGAAGAGTCGCGACGGGTTCAGGTACGGCGACGTCGTCATGCACGACCACATGGCGCAGGACGGCCTCTGGGACGCCTTCACCGACCAGGCGATGGGCCTGCTCACCGAGTCGGCCAACACCGGAGACCTCGCCTTCAGCCGCGAGGAGCAGGACGCCTTCGCCGCCCGCAGCCACCAGCTCGCCGCCCGCGCGTGGAAGGACGGCCTGTTCGACGACGAGGTCGTCACGGTGAGCATCCCGCAGCGCAGGGGTGACGCCCTGGACTTCCGCACCGACGAGGGCATCCGCGCCGACACCACCACCGAGTCGCTCAGCCGGCTGCGCCCCGCCTTCTCCAAGGACGGCACCATCACGGCCGGCTCCGCCTCGCAGATCTCCGACGGTGCCGCCGCGGTGGTCGTCATGAGGAAGTCGCGCGCCGAGGAGCTCGGCCTGCCCTGGCTCGCCGAGATCGGCGCCCACGGCGTGGTCGCCGGCCCGGACTCCACGCTGCAGAGCCAGCCGGCCCGCGCCATCGCGAAGGCCTGCGAGCGCGAGGGCATCGCCCCCACCGACCTCGACCTGGTCGAGATCAACGAGGCGTTCGCCGCCGTGGGCCTGGCCTCGGTCAAGGAGCTCGGCCTCGACGAGGACAAGGTCAACGTCAACGGCGGCGCCATCGCCCTCGGCCACCCGGTCGGCATGTCCGGCGCCCGCATCGTGCTGCACCTCGCGCTGGAGCTGCAGCGCCGTGGCGGCGGTGTCGGCGCGGCCGCCCTCTGTGGCGGTGGCGGCCAGGGCGACGCGTTGCTCGTCAGGGTCCCCGAACAGGGCTGACCGGGCACCCCGATCGGGCCCCGCTCCGTCGACGTCCCCTCCCTCGTCGCCTCGGCGAGGGAGGGGCGTCCGCGTGCGGTGGCCCGGCTGATCTCGCTCGTCGAGGACGGCCACCCCGCCCTGCGCGAGGTGATGGCGCTGCTCGCGCCGGATGCCGGTCGCGCCCACGTCGTGGGCCTCACCGGGGCGCCGGGCGTGGGCAAGTCGACGACGACCAACGCGCTGGTGGCCGCCCACCGCGCGGCCGGGCACCGCGTGGGGGTGCTCGCGGTCGACCCGTCCTCGCCCTTCTCCGGCGGCGCGCTGCTCGGCGACCGGATCCGGATGTCGGACCACGCCGCCGACCCGGAGGTGTTCATCCGCTCGATGGCCTCGCGGGGGCACCTCGGCGGGCTCTCCTGGGCGGCGCCGCAGGCGCTGCGGGTGCTCGACGCCGCCGGCTGCGACGTCGTGCTGCTCGAGACCGTGGGGGTCGGCCAGTCCGAGGTCGAGGTGGCCGGCACCGCCGACACCACGCTGGTGCTGCTCGCGCCCGGCATGGGTGACGGCATCCAGGCGGCGAAGGCCGGCATCCTCGAGGTGGCGGACGTGCTCGTCGTCAACAAGGCCGACCGCGAGGGCGCCGACCGCACGGTGCGCGACCTGCGGCACGCCGCGACGCTGGGCGCCGGCTCCGACCCCGACGGGTGGCGGGTGCCGGTGGTGCGCACCGTCGCCACCGAGGGCCGGGGCGTCGACGACGTCATGGCGGCGGTCGAGGCGCACCGGGCGTGGCTGGGCACCGACGGGCTGCGGGGGCGCCGCGTGCGTCGGGCCTCGCGGGAGATCGAGGGGCTGGCGCTGGAGGCGTTGCGGGCACGGGTCGGCGGGCTGGGCGGCGACACCCGGCTCGAGGCCCTGGCCGACGCCGTGGTGACCGGGCGCACCGACCCGTACGCCGCTGCGGACCGGCTGGTCGGCGACCTCACCACCGGCTGAGCCGCTGGCCACCGCGGGTCGAGGTGAGATGCCGGTCGCAGAGGTCCGCCGATCACCTCGAACCCGCAGCACGATGGCACCATCACGTTCGTGGATGCCGTGCCCGACTTCGCGACCAAGCCCACCCTTCACGGGCGCCTGGTCACGCTGCGCCCGTTCCGTGACGGCGACGCCGAGGTGATGGCGGAGATCCTGTCCGACCCCGAGGTGCGGCGGCTCACCGGCAGCGTCGACTCGACCGCCGAGGCCGAGCGGCCCGAGGTGCTCGACGACCGGCTACGGGACTGGTACGCGACCAGGGGCGACCAGCCCGACCGCCTCGACCTCGCCGTCGAGGACGCCGCCCGCGGCACCCTCGTGGGCGAGGTGGTGCTCAACGACGTCGACCTCGTGGGGCTGACCTGCAACCTGCGCGTGCTCATCGGGCCCGGGGGTCGTGACCACGGGCTGGGGACCGAGGCGGTCGGCCTGGCCACCGCCTACGGCATCGAGCAGCTCGGGCTGCGCCGGATCACCCTGGAGGTGTTCGAGTTCAACCCGCGCGCCCGGCGGGTCTACGAGAAGGTCGGCTACGTCGTGACCGGGGTGCGCCCGGACCAGCTGGTCTTCGACGGCGTGGCCGTCGCGGCCGTCGACATGGCGGTGCGGGCCGAGCACTGGCGCGGGTTCCCCGCCGCCCCCAACGGCTGAGCCCCGACCGCTCAGTCCGGGCCGACCGTCGCCGGCTCCACCATGCTGAGGTCGACCGGCACGGCCTCGGGGAGCTCCTCGCCCTCGAGCGGGATCGCCGACGGCACACCCGCGGTGATCCGGCTGCCGTCGGCCCTCGTGCCGCCGGTCTGTGGACGGTTGCCGAGCGTCCCCGGGATCCGGGGGCCGTGCCCGTCGAGCGCGATGACCACCCGCTCCCGCTCGTCGACGGCATACGTCGTGCCCTGCACGTCGACCGGCACGGGCAGCTCACCGGCCTCGACGTCGAAGGCGAGCTCGGTGGGGGTCAGGGTCACCCGCACCCGGGTGCCTCGCCAGGTGACCCGGAAGGCCAGCGAGTGCCAGCCGTCGGGCAGGCGCGGGTCGAAGGACAGCCGCCCGTCGTGGTCGCGCATGCCGCCGAACCCGTTGACCAGAGCGGACCACACGCCGCCCGTGGAGGCGACGTGCAGCCCGTCGACGGTGTTGTCGTGGGCGTTCGCGAGGTCGACGTAGAGCGCGTCGAGGAAGTAGCCGTAGGCCACCTCGTGGTAGCCGACCTCGGCGGCGATGACCGACTGCACCACGGCCGACAGGGTGGAGTCACCCGTGGTGATCGGGTCGTAGTACTCGAAGTCGAGCCGCTTCTCCTGGGCGGTGAAACGGTTGCCCTGCAGGAACAGCGCGAGCACGACGTCGGCCTGCTTGAGCACCTGGAAGCGGTAGATGACCAGCGGGTGGTAGTGGAGCAGGAGCGGCCGCAGCTCCTCGGGGGTCCGGCTGAGGTCCCACACCTCCCGGTCGAGGAAGAAGTCGTCCTGCGGGTGGATCTGCAGGCCGTCGTCGAAGGGGATGTGCATGCCCTCCGCGCACGCCGCCCACTCGGTGACCTCACGGTCGGTGAGCTGCAGCTTCTGGGCGATCCGGGCGTACTCCTCCGGCTCCTGCTCCCGGGTCCACTGCACCCACTGCACGGCCTGCTCGAGGTTGTAGCGGGCCATCACGTTGGTGAACAGGTTGTTGTTGACGACGGTGGTGTACTCGTCGGGGCCGGTGACGCCGTGGATGTGGAACGACCGCTCGCCGTTGCTGCGCCAGAACCCGAGGTCGGCGTAGAGCCGGGCGGTCTCGACGAGGATCGCCAGCCCGTCGCGCACCAGGAACCCCACGTCGCCCGTGGCGTTGACGTACTGCACCAGCGCGTGCACCACGTCGGCGTCGATGTGCACCTGGGCGGTGCCCGCCGCGTAGTAGGCCGAGGCCTCCTCGCCGTTGATGGTGCGCCACGGGAACAGCGCCCCGCGCTGGCTGAGCTCACGGGCCCGGTCGCGCGCGGCGGGCAGCATCCGGCTGCGGAAGTGCATGAGGTTGCGGGCCAGCTCGGGGCGGGTGTAGCTGAGGAAGGGCGCGACGTAGACCTCGCTGTCCCAGAAGTAGTGGCCCTCGTATCCGGAGCCCGTGACGCCCTTGGCGGCGACACCGTGCCCGTCGGCCCGGCCGCTGGCCTGGGCGAGGGTGAAGAGGTTGAACCGGATCGCCTGCTGGATGGCCGCGTGGTGCGGGTCGTCCGAGGCGACCTCGACGTCGCTCGCGGCCCAGAACGCCTCGTACCAGTCACGCTGCTCTGCCAGCCAGTGGTCGAGGTCGTAGCGGGCGGTGCGGTCGAGCGTGCGCCGGCAGCGGTCGGACAGCTCGCGCACCGGCAGCCCGCGCGAGGTGTGGTAGGCCACGGCCTTCTCGATCCGCAGCGTGCTGCCCTCGCGGGCGTCGGTGCGGATGACCATCTTGGTGAGGTCGGGCTCGTCGCCCAGCAGCACCTCGTAGGGGTCGGGCGTGGTCACCACGTGGTCGGCGGCGACGACCACCGTCATCCGGGAGTTGGCGCACTGGTAGCCCAGCATCATCCGGTCGTCCTTGGCCATGTGGATGCGCGGCAGCAGCACCCGCCCCTCGAAGGCGCCGGCCTTGCGCGGGTCGGCGTGCACGCCGCTGGTGTCCGCTTGCAGGTGGTACTCGTCGACGCCGTCCTGCCGGTTGAGCAGCTGCGAGGAGACGACCAGGGGGGCCTCGCCGGCGAGCATGGTCACCTCGAGCGTGAGCAGCACGAGGTGGCGCTGGGTCATCGAGACCATCCGGGTGGAGTCGACCTTGACCCGCTTGCCCGACGGCGTGCGCCAGATGAGCGACCGGCGCAGCACGCCGTCGCTGAAGTCGAGGGTGCGCTCGTAGTGCTCGAGGTCGGCGGTGCCGATGACGAGGGGCTCGTCGTCGACGTAGAGCTTCATCAGCTTCGCGTCGGGTGCGTTGATGATGGTCTGCCCGGTGCGGGCGAACCCGTAGGCCGCCTCGGCATGGCGGATCGGCCAGGTCTCGTGCAGCCCGTTGACGTAGGTGCCGTGCTCGAACGCGTGGCGGCCCTCCTCGGGGTTGCCGCGCAGGCCGATGTAGCCGTTGGCCACGGTGAACAGGGTCTCGGTCACCCCGAGGTCGGACCGGTCCGGGTCGCACTCGACCAGGCGCCAGGGGTCGACGGGGAACCGGCTGCGGTCGAGCGGGTCGGCGGAGGCCTGGCGGCGCTTCACGCCAGGCCCCCGAGGTCGGGGACGACGAGGTCGGCCCCGG
Source organism: Ornithinibacter sp. (assembly GCA_045807225.1). GTDB lineage: Bacteria > Actinomycetota > Actinomycetes > Actinomycetales > Dermatophilaceae > Fodinibacter. Next base: position 30,271 of record JBJMHU010000170.1, read on the forward strand.
CGGCGCTGAGCACGTCGGCGCCCGCACCGCGGTCGACCCCGATGACCAGCCCGAAGGCGCCGGCGGCGCCCGCCCGCACGCCGGAGACGGCATCCTCGACGACGACCGAGCGGGCGGGGATGGTGCCGCACTCGGTGGCGGCGTGCACGAACGTGTCGGGGGCCGGCTTGCCCGGCAGGCCCAGCCGAGTCGCGACCCGGCCGTCGACGACGGTCACGAACCGGTCGGCGAGGCCGGCGGCCTCGAGCACGGCGGGTGCGTTCGCCGACGACGAGACGACCGCGAGCGGCATCCGCAGGTCGCGCAGCGTGTCGAGCAGGGCGACCGAGCCGGGGTAGGCGACCACGCCGTCGCGCTCGAGCACCACGTTGAAGGCGTCGTTCTTGCGGTTGCCCAGGCCGCACACCGTGTCGGCCTCGGGTGGGTCGGACGGGTCGCCCTCCGGCAGCCGGATGCCGCGCGCCGTCAGCAGGTCGCGCACGCCGTCGTAGCGGGGCTTGCCGTCGACGTGGGCGAAGTAGTCGGCATCGGTGTAGGGGGAGGTGTCGGCCCCCGGGGCGTCGCAGTCGGACAGGAAGGCGTCGAACATCTCCGCCCAGGCGCGCATGTGGACCTCGGCGGTGGGTGTCAGGACGCCGTCGAGGTCGAAGAGGACCGCGTCGTGCTCCGACCAGGTCACCGGCATCGCTGTGCTCATGCCCCGAACGCTAGGGACTGCGAGAGCGCTTGCGCAATCGGCCGGCCGCATTGATCTGGGAGCGGTCACGATCGGCTGCCGGACGGGCGTGGTTCCGGGCGCCTCACGTCCTGGACGGACCCGGACCCACCTTCCACAAGCCCTTGCCTTCCTCGCCAGCGGTGTCCATACGCCGCCGCTGCGGCTCGACGACGCCGGACTCCGCCGCGCGGCGTGCGGTCGTGCTCGTGCAGCGCTGCGCGGAGCGCCTCACCGAGGTGCCCGACGGTGCGCTCGGCGCGGGGTCGACCGCTTCGCCCTCGCCGGGGCTCGACTACGGTGCGGGGTGTGAGCCAGCCGGTGCGCCTGCCGTTCGACCCGATCGCCCGGGCGAGTGAGCTGTGGCGCGACCGCTGGGGCGAGGACTCCCGCTGGGTCTCGATGGCGACCGCCACCTCGGTGATGCGGGTGCAGCAGCTGCTGCTCGGCCAGCTCGACGGCATCGCGGGACGGCACGGGCTCACCTTCGCGCGCTACGAGGCCCTGGTGCTGCTCGCCTTCAGCCGCGAGGGCCGGCTGTCGATGTCGCGCATCGGTGAGCGCCTGATGGTGCACCCGACCAGCGCCACCAACATCGTGCAGCGGCTGGCCGCGCAGGGCTTCGTCGAGCGGGTGCCCAACCCGACCGACCGGCGCGGTGCGCTCGCCGTCATCACGGATGCCGGGCGCGCGGCGATGGAGGCCGTCACGGCCGAGCTCGAGGCCGTCGACTTCGGCCTGGCCATGCTCGACGAGGAGCAGCACGCGGCCCTGTTCGGCCTGCTGCGCGAGGTGCGCGTGGGGGCTCGCGACTTCGACGCCTGAGGGCCCATGGGGGTGCAGCGGCACGGCATCCCCAGGTGCGCTGAGGCCGTCCCGGACCCCCACCGCGACGTGGCGCTGCTCACGTGATATTGGGGCGGGATTTGTCGGTAGGGGGTCGGGTTTGTCATGGTGGATGGCCAGCCCGCCGCCCGGACCCGCGTCCGGGACGCCCCGCAGACAGCAAGGACACCACCTGACATGGCCACCATCGTGAAGCGCGTCGTCGGCGCGCTCCTGGCGCTCGTCGGCCTGGCGCTCACCGCCGTCGGCATCTGGTTCGCCGCCCAGCTGGGCACCTCCGGCACCGCCGATTTCGTGGTGCACCCCGCCACGGCCGACCCCGTGCAGATCGGTCCCGACGTGCTCAACCGGGTCGACGCCGACGTCGTGGTCACCGCCACCCCCACCGCGGGCGGCTCGATGTGGATGGCGCTGGCCAACCCCTCCGACGCCGACGCTGTCATGGGGGACTCGAAGCACCTGGCCGTCACCGGCGTGACGGTGAGTGACTGGTCGCTCGACACCACGGCCGCCGGCACGGGCACCGCCCCCGAGCTGGGCGCCGCCGACCTGTGGCGCCAGCAGGACGAGGCCAAGGGGCCGGTGACGCTCACGGTGAAGCAGTCCGGTGCGCCCGAGACTCTGGTGGTCCAGGCCCAGGGCGGCCAGCTGAGCACGCTGACCCTCTCGGTGACCGACAAGTCGTGGTTCGTCGAGGCGGTCGTCGCGGCCCTGATCGGGCTGTTCCTGCTCGTCGCGGGCGTGGTGCTCCTCACGGCCCGCCACCGGCGGCACCACGATGCCGTCGAGGGGCCGCCGGTGCCGGCGGTGCCGGCCGCCACGGAGTCGACGGAGGCGGTGGACGCCCCGGCCGGAACTTCCGACCCCGACCGGGCCGTTGGAGCCCCGGATGGGGCCGCAGCCACGGCCCCACTGCACGCCACCACGGTGCGCAGCCCCCGCCCCGCCACCGACCAGCCCGACACCGACGTCATCGACCGCATCGACCGCTTCGACGCCGACCCTGCGGACTCCGACGACGGCACCCGGGCGCACGGCGTCCCCGGCACCGACGCCGGCGCACCCGACGTCACCGACCCGACCGACCCCCACGACCCCCAGGAGGTCACCCGATGACCCCGCGCCGCCTGCCCAGTCCTCGTTCTCTGGGCCGCCTGGCCGCCTCGACCACCCTGCTCGGCGCGCTCGTGCTCGCCGGCTGCGGCGTGCAGGACGCCCAGGACGCCCTCGTCGGTCTGCGCCCCGCCCCCACCGAGCAGACCGCCGCCGCGCCGCTCGACGCCGAGGGCGCGACCGCGGTGGCCGCGCGGCTGCTCGCCGCCAAGGACGCCGCGGCCGCCGCTGACCCCAAGGACGCGAAGGCCGCGAAGGCCGCCCGGGCCAAGGTGCTCACCGGCGACGCGCTCACCCTCGCCAACGCCGAAGCCGCCCGCTCCATCACCTCCGGTGAGGCCACCGAGCTCGCTCCCGAGCCGGCGCCGACGATCGTGGCCCAGTCCCAGGGCCGCCAGTGGCCGCGCGCCATCCTGGCCTCGACCCTCGACGAGGCCACCAACACCCAGTGGCTGCACGTGATGACCTCGGCCACACCCGACCAGCCGTTCCACATCGCGGCGAGCGTGCCGATGTTCGGTGGCGCCGAGCTGCCGGCGCTCGGTGAGAAGCTGGCCGGCGCACCGCTGCTCAAGACCGCCGACAAGAACGGCCTGCCGGTCTCCCCGGCCAACGCGGTCAAGGCCTACGCCGCAGCGGTGGCCCAGCCCAAGGGCAAGGCGACCGACGTCGTCCTGACCGACGACCAGTTCGCCACCGGCCTGCGGACGGCGGCCGCCACGCAGTCCAAGACGCTGGGCGCCCTGGGCACCCTCAGCCAGACCCACAGCCCACGGCTCGACGACGCCATCACCTTCCGCCTGGCCGACGGCGGGGCGGTCACCTTCACGATGATGCAGCGCACCGACACCTTCACGCCCAAGCCCGGGGCCAAGGAGCTCGTGCTTCCCGCCGAGTACGCGAAGCTCGTCGGCGCCCCCAAGGTCACCAAGTCGCTCGTCCTGAACAACCTCGAGCCGATGGTCATGGTGCAGCCGAAGACCGGCCAGGCCAAGGTCATCGGCGCGAGCGACCTGCTCGTCTCGGGAAGGGCCCGCTGAGCCCTGACCGACCGCCCCTTTGACAGAATCGGACCCATGAGCGAGACCACCCCGCCCGCGGGCACCCGCGGCGCCGTCGACCTGTCCTCCGTCGCCGGGATGACCGCACCCACCGCCGCGACCGCAGGGGCGGGGATGCCGCCCGGCGCCCTGCCCGCGGACCCGGCCCAGCAGCGCGCCGTTCCCGGTGGCCTGGTCGTCGAGGTCGACGCCGGTAACCTCCAGGAAGCGCTCAACCGCACCCTGCAGGTGCCCGGCGTGCTGGTGCTCTGGGGCTCGGCCTACCCGCAGACCCGCGAGCTGTTCGACACCGTCGTGCGGGTCGCCGCCTCGCTCGAGGGGCGCGTGCTCGTGCTCAGCGCCGACCTGTCCACGTCACCACAGCTGCTCTCGGTGTTCCAGCCGCTGCTCGAGCAGGCGTTCGGCCAGCCGAGCGTGCCGGCCACCTTCGGCCTGCTCCAGGGCCAGCCGGTGCCGCTCTTCCCGGGCATCCTGCCCGAGGACGAGGTGCGGGCGGTGCTCGACCAGCTGCTCCAGGCCGCGGTCCAGAACGGCATCACCGGCCGGGTGCAGCTCGAGGCCGTCGAGGGCTCCGACGACGAGGCGCCGCTGCCGCCGCTGCACGAGGAGGCCTTCGAGGCCATCGAGCGCGGTGACCTCGACGCCGCGGTCGCGGCCTACCAGCAGGCGCTGGCGGAGGACCCCAAGGACGCCGACGCCGAGATCGGCCTCGCCCAGGTGCGGCTGATGCAGCGCACCTCGGGCGTCGACCTCGCCGCCGCCCGGGCGGCGGCCGCGGCCGACCCCACCGACGTGGAGGCCGCCATCCTGGTGGCCGACCTCGACGTGCTCGGTGGCCACGTCGAGGACGCCTTCTCCCGCCTGCTCGACCTCGTGCGCGGCACCTCCGGCGACGAGCGCAACCGGGCGCGCACCCACCTGCTCGAGCTGTTCTCGGTCGTCGGCAGCGCCGACGAGCGGGTGCGCAAGGGCCGCCAGGCCCTGATGAGCGCGCTCTTCTGAGCCGGTGGGCCCCAAGCTCCTCGACGACCACGTCCGGTTCCGCCTCGACCTCGCCGACCCCGACGTCACCGGGGTGGTGCTGCAGTGCGACCGCGTCGTGGGGGGCCGCCGCGAGTTCCGGCGCGATGGCAGCGCGTGGGTGCTCGACGTGCCCCGCCCGGCCCTGCAGCGCCTCGAGTACCGCTTCGCGGTCGGGCGCGGCGACGCGGTGGAGGTCGTGCTCGACCCGGCCAACCCGCTGAGCGTGCGCACCGCCTTCGGTGACCGGTCGGTGCTCGAGCTGCCCGGCTACGCCCCGCCGTGGTGGCTGTCCGCACCGGCCGTCGAGGGGCGGCTGGAGGCCATGTCGCTGGCCGGTGAGACGGCCGACGAGGTGCCCGTCACGGTGTGGAGCCCCCCGGACCTCGCCGACGACGACCCCGCGCCGCTGCTGCTGGTGCACGACGGCGCCGAGTACGACCAGCTCGCCGGCATCACGGCCTACTGCGGGGCGCTCGTCGCCGCCGGTCAGCTGCCCCCGCACCGGGTCGCGCTCGCGCACCCCGTGATGCGCGACGCGTGGTACTCCGGGTCGCCCCGCTACCTGCGCACCATCGCCGAGGCAGGCCTGGACCGGCTGGGCGAGCGGTATGCCGTGCGCGCGCCGGTCGTCGTCGTGGGTGCCAGCCTCGGTGGCCTCACCGCCCTGCTGCTCGGCCTGCTCGCGGCACCGCGGGTCGGGGGCGTCTACGCCCAGTCGGGCTCGTTCTTCCAGGTGCGCCACGACGACTCCGAGAGCAGCTACCGCTACTTCGGGCGGATCTCGCGCCTCGTGCAGACCGTGCTCGACATGCGGCACGCCGAGCACCCGCTGGTGGTCGGCATGTCCTGCGGTGCGCTCGAGGAGAACGCCGCGAACAACCGTGACATGGCCGCCGCGCTGCGCCGGGCGGGGCACGACGTCACCCTGCGCGAGGTGGCCGACCTGCACAACTACACCGCCTGGCGCGACGCCCTCGACCCCGGCCTGACCGAGGTGCTGCGCCGGGTCTGGTCGTCGTAGCAGGGCGTCGTTGGTTGCGGGGCCGGAGGCCGACCGGCAGGGTGGGGTCGCATGGAGACCACCAGCGTGCGACTACGGGTGCCGGGGCACGACGGCGACCTCGAGGTCGTCCGCCACGGAACCTGGGGGCGGCCGGTGCTGCTGTTCCCCTCCGAGGCCGGGTCGGCCCGCGATGCCGAGCGCAACGGCACCGTCGACGCCGTGCGGCACCTCATCGACGCCGGCCGGATGAGCCTGTTCTGCGTCGACTCGCTCGACGGCTGGTCGTGGTCCGACAGTGACCTGCCCACCGAGGAGCGTGCCCGGCGTGGCCAGACCTACACCGCGTGGCTGTCCGACGTGGTGCTGCCCTGGGTGCTCGACCAGGTGGGCTGGGACCAGCGGGTCATCACCGTGGGGGTCTCGCTCGGCGCCTACCACGCCGTGCACCTCACCTTCCAGCGCGCCGACGTCGCCCCGCTGGCGATCGGGCTGTCGGGCAACTACGACCCCTCCTCCTGGAACGGCTGGGGGGACCTCGGCGACGCGACCTACTTCGCCAACCCGTCGGCATACATCGCCAACATGGACGGCGGCCACCTCGACTGGGTGCGCCAGCGGGTCTCGGTGCTGCTGGTGGTGGGGCAGGGTGCCTTCGAGGAGTCACCCACGCGCGCGCTGTCGTCAACCCAGGCGTTCGCAGAGCTGTTGCAGCACAAGGCGATTCGCCACGAGCTCGACGTGTGGGGCCACGACAGCGCCCACGACTGGCCGTGGTGGCACCGCCAGCTCGCCCACCACCTGCCCCGTTTCGTCTGACCCGTCCGACCCGCACCAGGAGAAGGAGACCCCATGGCCCCCACGACCGACCACCTGGTCGGGCTGCTGCTCGGCGCCGAGGAGGACTGGCCGACCGCCTTCGAGGCGCTCGCCCGACGGCTCGGGGTGCTGCGCGCGCCGGACGGCCGCCAGCACACCCTCACCACCGAGCGGCTGACGATCGAGCCGTTCAACCTGCGCGACAAGGCGCGCCACGAGCTGGTCATCGACCGCCTCGCGCACTGGTACTACCACCCGCGCGAGTGGCTGAAGAAGGTCGCCCTCATGGACGACGTCTACCTGCTCAACAGCCCGTTCACCTTCCAGTCGATGGAGAAGCACTCGGCCTACTGCGCCCTGATGCGGCTGGGCATGAACGTGCCCGAGACGGTGCTGGTGCCCTACAAGCACCCGGTCGACAACGCCCGGTGGGCCTACACCTCGGCGCGCTACAACCGCGGCTTCGACCTCGACTCGGTGGCCGAGCCGCTGGGCTACCCGCTCTACATGAAGCCCTTCGACGGCGGCGGGTGGCGCGGGGTGTCACAGGTGCGCGACCGGGACGACCTGCACCGGTCCTACGACGACTCCGGCGAGATGCTGATGCACCTGCAGGCGTCGGTGCCCGACTACGAGCACTTCGCCCGCTCGCTCACCATCGGGCCCGAGACCATGGTGATGAAGTTCCGGCCCGAGGAGCCGATGCACGAGCGGTATGCCGTGGCGCACGGCTTCCTGTCCGACCAGACCGGCCGCGAGGCGATCACCATCTCGCAGACCGTGAACGCGTTCTTCCGGTGGGAGTTCAACTCCTGCGAGATGCTCGTCAAGGACGGCGTGGTCTACCCGATCGACTACGCCAACGCCTGCCCCGACGTGGCGGTGACCTCGCTGCACTACTACTTCCCGTGGGCGATGAAGGCGCTGCTGCGCTGGACGGCCTACTGCGTCGTCACGAGGCGCTCGCCCCGCACCCAGGTCGACACCGGGCCGTGGTTCGCCGTGGCCGACGACCCCGTGCTCGACTACCGGGGCAAGCTCGCGGCCTACCAGCTGCTGGCCGACGACTACTTCGAGAACGAGCGCTACCGCTCGTTCTGCGAGACCTCGCTGCCGCACGTCGACGAGATGGTGCTCGAGTGGATCGACGGGCCCGACTTCGCGTCGCTGCTGCACTCCACGATCCAGCAGACCTACCCGCCGCACGAGTGGGAGCGGTTCGAGGCCCACTTCGGCGGCCTGCTCCGGATGTGGGTGAGCGACGAGCGCCGGATCCTCGGTGCGGAGGCCGTCTCCGGCTGACCCGGGGATGCCCAGTGGCTGGCGGGCGCACGCTCCGGCAGCCATGGGCCATCCCTCGTCGAGGTCGGGTGCGGCGTCCCCGCACCGGCGAGTTCCACCGCAACCGCCGCGGGGTGCCCACCCGGTGCGCGATGATCCGAACGGGCCGCAGGCACTCCGGCCCGGGCGAGGGCGCGCGCGGGTGCGGCGCCGGGACAGGAGCGCAACGGTGGTCCTTCGACTGGTACCCCGAGGTCATTGCGGCCCCCGCAGCCACCGGCCGTCCCACCCGGGCAGCGCGTGACGACCCCCGCCCACCCGGTCACCCCCGCGCTGCGCGAGCCGACCGAGCGGGCCTCGCGGCTCTGGGTCACCTGGCTGGTGCTGGCCAGCATCGGGCTGTGGTCCGGCTTCTTCGGGCCCATCCAGGTGCTGCTCGCCCAGCAGTCGGAGGCGATCTCACCCGACCACAGAGCCGGTGTGCTGTCGCTCGTGACCGGCGTCGGCGCGCTGGTGTCGACGCTGCTCAACCCGGTGTGGGGTGCCTTCTCCGACCGCACCACGCTGCGCGTGGGGCGCCGGCTGCCGTGGGTGCTGGGGGGCGCCGTCGGTGGCGCCATCGCGATGGTGCTGCTGGCGGGTGCCGACTCGGTCTGGCGGCTGGTGCTGGCCTGGGCGCTGGCGCAGGCCTCCCTGAACGCGATGCTCGCCGCCATCACCGCGACCGTGCCCGACCAGGTGCCGACCGCCGAGCGCGGGGTGGTGGGCGGCGTGCTGTCCATCGCCCAGACCGCCGGTGTCATCGTGGGGTCCGGCATCGCGGCGGCGACCGGCAGCATCGCCGCCGGCTACCTCACCATCGCGGTGGTGCTCGTCGTCACGACGCTGCCGTATGCCGTGAGCTCCCACGACATCGCGCTGCCCCGCGAGCTGCGCCCCGAGTTCCGCTGGGGCGCGTTCCTGCGCAGCTTCTGGGTGTCGCCGCGCCAGTACCCCGACTTCGGCTGGGCGTGGCTGACCCGGTTCCTCATGAACCTGGGCAACTCCATCCTCATCCTCTACCTGCTCTTCTACCTCAAGGACGAGGTGGACCTGAGCGACGACGCCGCCGAGGACGCGGTGTTCACCCTCACCGCGGTCTACGGCCTGGTCACCGTGGTCACCGCGCTCGTGGGCGGGTGGTGGTCCGACCGGGTCGGCCGGCGCAAGCCGCTCGTCATCTGGTCCGGCCTGGTCGCCGCGGCGGCGCTGACGCTGTTCGCGTTCGTGCACACGATGCCGGCCGCCTACCTGGGCGCGGTGGTGCTCGGCATCGGCTTCGGGGCCTACACCGCGGTCGACTTCGCGCTCATCACGCAGGTGCTGCCCGGTGCCGCCGACCGCGCCAAGGACCTCGGCGTCATCAACATCGCCAACGCGCTGCCGCAGGTGCTGGCCCCCGTGCTCGCCGCCGCCGTGCTCGGGCTGGGATTCGGCTACCCGGGCCTGTACCTGCTGGCGGCCGCCGTCAGCGTGCTCGGCTCGGTGCTCGTGCGCCGCATCCGCTCGGTCGACTGAGCGGCCCGGGTGCGCGGCGGCGCCGCGAGGGATCAGGACAGGAGCGCGTCGACCGCGGGGGAGGCGGCCCGGTAGCCGGCCAACAGCCGCCGCGCGGTCGACACCGAGTCGACGAGGGGGTGCAGCGCGAACGCACGCAGGGCGGCATCCGCCGAGCCGGTGCTCGCGGCCTCGATCACGGCCCGCTCCACGGCCTTGACCTGCTGCATGAGGCCCAGCTGGTGGCCCTCGACCGGTGGCAGCGCCAGCGGGTGCGCACCGGTGCCGTCGACCGTGCAGGGAACCTCGACGACGGCGTCGGCCGGCAGGCCGGGCACGGCCGTGCCGTTGCGCACGTTCAGGACCATCGTCGACGGCTCGCCCCGGCTGATCGCCGCCATGATCGCCAGTGCCACGCCCTCGTACCCCCCGCCGGCGACGTCCTCCTCGTCCCGCTCCTCGCCGTCGGCTCGCGCCTCGCGCAGGTAGGTGGCGTCACGCTCCTCGCGCACCCGGCGCCACTGCGCGGCAGCGTCCTGGGGGTGGTGCTCCACGGCGTCGTAGAACGCCGACTGCTGCTCCAGGAGGAACTCGCCGCGGGTCTGGCCGGACCCGAGGATGGAGGCCACCGCCTCGCGGGTGAAGTAGTAGTAGTAGAGGTACTCGTTGGGCAGGGACCCCAGGGTCTGCAGCCACTCCGGGCCGAACAGGCGGCCCTCCTCGAGGCGCACCAGCGACGTGGGGTCGGCCAGCAGGCGTGGCAGGTGGTCGACCCCGTCGACCCGCAGGGCGCGTAGCCAGCCGAGGTGGTTGAGCCCCACGTAGTCGACCTCGGTGGCAGCCGGGTCGAGCCCCAGTGCGTGGATCGCCCTGCGCACCAGGGCGGTCGGTGAATCGCAGATTCCGACGACCCGCTCACCCAGCACCGACTGCATGGCCTCGGTGACGATGCCGGCAGGGTTGGTGAAGTTGATGAACCATGCCTCCGGCGCGAGCCGGTGGGCCCGTTCGGCGATGTCGAGGGCCACCGGCACGGTGCGCAGCGCGTAGGCCAGGCCGCCCGGGCCGGTGGTCTCCTGTCCGAGCACCCCGAGGTCGAGCGCGACCCGTTCGTCGCGGGTGCGCCCCACCAGCCCACCGACCCGGATCGCCGAGAAGACGAAGTCAGCACCCCGTAGGGCCGTGTCGAGGTCGGCGGTGGTGACGACCTGCGGAGGGTCCGGGTGGCCGGCCGCGAGCTGCTCGAGCACCAGGGCCACCGCGGCGAGGCGGCCGGCATCCGTGTCGTGCAGCACGACCTCGGTGACCCGCCCCGGGGAGCGGTCGCGCAGGAGCGCACCGTGCACCAAGGGCACACGGAACCCTCCGCCGCCGAGGATCGCCAGCCTCATCCGAGCACCACCTCGACGCCCATCGCCCGGCACTGCTCGAGGGTCGCCGGGTCGGCGTCGGCCGTGGTGACGAGCACGTCGACGGCGTCAGCGAGGCACACGCGCATCGTTCCCGAGCCGGGGACCTTGTGGCCGTCGGCGACGACGACGACCTCGCGGGCCGCCGAAATGAGGGCGCGCTTGACCGGGACCTCGACGAGGGTCGTGTCCATGACGTGGCCGCCGGGGCCGATACCACTGGTGCCGAGGAAGGTGCGGTCGACGCCGACCTGGCCCACGGCATCCTCGGTGAGCACCCCGACCAGGGAGTGGTAGGAGCGCCGCACCAGCCCACCGAGGAGGATCAGCTCGACGGCCTCGTCGTGACGCAGCTCGTCGAGCACCGCGAGGCTGTTCGTGACCACGGTGACCGCGCGACCGCGCAGCTCGCGGGCCAGCAGCGCGGTGGTGGTGCCGATGTCGAGCGCCACCACCTCGCCGTCGCGCACGCGGGCGGCGGCGGCCCGCGCCACGGCGGCCTTCTCCGGCGAGTGGGCGCCGGCCACGTGGGCGAAAGACCGCCCGCTGTCCGGGCCGTCGACGAGGCCGGTCGCCAGAGCGGCGCCGCCGTGCACGCGGGCCAGCACGCCGGCGCGGTCGAGGTGGTGCAGGTCGCGGCGGATGGTCGATTGGCTGACGGCCAGGGCCTGCGAGAGGCCGGCGACCGACACCGTGCCGTCGGCGCGCACCCGGGCGACGATCTCGGTCTGCCGCTGCAGCTTCACCGTCCCCACGCTACCAAGATCGCGCAGAATCGGCCACGACACGCATCCTTGATGCGCAGTGCGCCCTGGATCCGAGCATTTTCGCGCACCCCGGTCTTGCGGGGTGCCTGCACCCGGGCCACGATGGCGGGGTGCCGAACACCTTCGACCCCCTCGCCGCGGTGCGGCGGGCGGGCGAGCCCGAGGTCGACCTCTTCGTGCAGGGCATGGTCTTCCTCGACATCGTGTTCACCGGGCTGCACGAGCTGCCGCGCCCCGGCACGGAGGTCTGGGCCGACGGCATGGGGTCGTGTCCGGGCGGCATCGCCAACCTGGCCGTTGCCGGCTCCCGGCTCGGCCTGCGGACCGCGCTGGGTGCGGCGTTCGGCGACGACGACTACGGCGACTTCTGCTGGCGGGTGCTGCAGGACCAGGAGCGCGTCGACCTCTCGATGTCGCGGCGCTACCCGCACTGGCACACGCCGGTGACCGTCTCGGTCTCCCTCGACGGCGACCGCACCATGATCACCCACGGGCACGACGCGCCGCAGGACGCCACGACGATGCTCGGCGGCACGCCGCGTGCCCGCTCCGTGCTCATCGACCTCGACGGGCACAAGCCGCTGGGGGTCGGCCACCCCGAGCGGGCCTGGGCCGAGGAGGCACAGGCGGCCGGAGCGCTGCTCTTCGCCGACGTCGGCTGGGACCCCTCCGGCGCGTGGTCGCCGACCGTGCTCGACCAGCTGTCGTTCTGCCACGCGTTCCTGCCCAACGCCATCGAGGCGATGGCCTACACCCGCACCGACGCGCCGCACGACGCCCTGTACGCCCTCGCCGACCTGGTGCCGCTGGCCGTCGTCACCGTGGGCCGGGACGGGGCCCTGGCCATCGACTCGGCAACGGGGGAGGAGGCGTCGGTCCCCGCGTTGCGGGTCGACGCCATCGACGCCACCGGGGCGGGGGACGTGTTCGACGCCGGCGTGCTCGTCGGGACCCTGGCCGGCTGGCCCCTGCTCGAGCGGATGAACTTCGCGACGCTGTGCTCCAGCCTCGCGGTGCAGGAGTTCGGGGGCTCCCTCGCCGCGCCCGGCTGGGGTGACATCGCGGACTGGTGGCACCGGGCCCGACAGCAGCCGACGACCAACGCCGCCGCGCGGTCCGTGCAGCGCCGCTTCGCCTTCCTCGACGACCTCGTCGCCGACGTGCCCAGCGGTGCCGTGCGGCGCGCCGCCGCCACGATCGCCAAGCTGTCCGACGTCTAGACCGACCACCGACTACCGACTACCGCCCACGCCACCGGCCCGGCGGCGTGTTCTCGACCGTCGACGGGAGCCGTTCAGCCGGACAACGCGGCCGAGACGACCTCCTTCGCCTCGGCCTGCACCTGCGCGAGGTGGTCGGGCCCGCGGAAGGACTCGGCGTAGATCTTGTAGACGTCCTCGGTTCCGGACGGGCGCGCGGCGAACCAGGCGGACTCCGTGGTGACCTTCAGCCCGCCGATCGCCGCGTCGTTGCCGGGTGCCCGGGTGAGCCGGTCAGTGATCGGCTCGCCTGCCAGCTCGGTGGCGGTCACGTCGTCCGGTGAGAGCTTGCCGAGCTTCGCCTTCTGGTCGCGGGTGGCCGGTGCGTCGACCCGGGCGTACGCCGGCTCCCCGAACCGGGAGGTCAGCTCCCCGTAGTGCTGGGACGGCGAGCGGCCGGTGACCGCCTGGATCTCCGAGGCCAGCAGCGCCAGCAGGATGCCGTCCTTGTCGGTCGTCCACACGCTGCCGTCACGACGCAGGAACGACGCACCGGCGCTCTCCTCGCCGCCGAAGCCGACGGAGCCGTCGAGCAGGCCGGGCACGAACCACTTGAACCCCACCGGGACCTCGACCAGCTGGCGGCCGAGGTCGGCCGCGACCCGGTCGATCATCGAGGACGACACCA